>CANJQH010000067.1 GCA_947476335.1 Anaerolineae bacterium
GAAGGCGGAGGGCAAGCCATCCAAGGTCGCGATCGTAGCCGCCATGCGCAAGCTGCTGACCATCCTCAACGCCATGATGCGCGACCAAAAATGCTTCAGACTGTCTGCTGTGGCTTGACAAAGAACACAGTTGCTTCGGGGGAGAGAATAGTGTGTTTCGCGTTGGAAAAATGGCTGGCCTGAGTAGTTACGAAAAAATACATACGTCCCCGGTTCTATTCAGGTCCGAACAAAATCCAAAGCATGCGATGGCGCCATCTGCCTTCGTTCACACGCCTTCACACGCCTTCACACGCCTACAATACATACGTGATGATCGACGTCATCGATGCACCATTCATTCGCTCAGCAGGACTAAGCGACTTGTCAGCGATTCGACAGCAACAGCGTGTCTGCTTCGGTGCGGACGCCTATTACTGGTGGACGTTGTTGGGGCTGCTATTAACACCGGGCACGGTGAGCCTCAAAGCGCTGCAAAACAATAAGCTGGTTGGATTTATCGCAGCAGAAGCAAATCCATTCGACGGCTGTGGGTGGATTGTCACCGTCGGTGTACTACCAGAATTCCAAGGATACGGATTTGGCGCTGCGTTGCTGCAGGCTGCGGAGCGGCAGCTGAATCCAGCGCGCATGCGACTGACCGTGCGCGTCGGCAACCAGCGTGCGCTTCGACTATATGAGCGGCTGGGGTATCGGCAATGCGGTACGCGACCGCGTTACTATGCCGATGGCGAAGACGGCTGGGTAATGGAAAAGTCGTGCGCAGCCGAGACTCGAGCGTAGGTCACGGCACGACCTTTTTTTCCTTCGACTCGCACGACGGACATTTTGCGCAGGCAGTAGAGCATGCGCTGTGCTGTGCGAAGCGGCAGTCGGGCAGCAGACACAAGATTACGCGCAGTGAACACGTCGGGCAGTGCAGCCGGCAGCAGCGCACCAAAATCAGCTGGTTCCACAAAGACATGTTCCGCAACCACCTCAAGAAGACGGCGATCGATGGGTATCCAGCCGCGATCAAATCGTTTGCGACGTGGTGCGGGGATGCGTACAGCTTCCTCACGGATGAGAACCACTTCAAGTGTCAGCCGTGGATGGCCGATCAGCTCGGGAAAGGCGACGAGCTGAGCAAAAATATCTTCAAGGCGGCCCCGCATCGGTGATTTTCGCTGACGAAGCGTATTCCCATCTGCATCGAGCCAGACAAGATATTTTTCTTGGGCAATGGGGTGAACCAGCAGCACATCATGCTCCGCCAGCAGGCGTGCGAGCTTGCTGCGCATGGCGGAAAAGTTGGCCGTCTGGATTTCGATGAGGGTTGTCCCACGGCGTGCGTCGATCCAAAATGCGCCTACGCGGACTTCCATTTCGCCGTCAGGTCCGGCATAGTGACGTTTCAGTGCTGCATGCAGCGCAGTTTCCGAGTAGGTGCCAATAGGATCGCCGGGGCGATGCGAGGAACGAGGGGGCACAGCAAAAAAAGGGGGGGATTCCCGTGATTTGGAGAAAGATTCCTCCAAGTAGAGAAATGCGCGAATCAACCCAAAACCAATCCGAGAAAAAAGAAGAAAGAGTCTTCTGGCAATGACCTACTCTTGCACGCAGTCACCCGCGCACTACCATCAGCGCTGACGAGCTTAACTACCGGGTTCGAGATGGGACCGGGTGTGACCTCGTCGCTCAAATCACCAAAAGACTCTCAGATGACACTCTAAAAACTGAATACGACATGCGTTTTAATCTCTACTACTGCTGAGAAATTCTCTTTCTCTGCATCATGTAAGAAGGTAAGCCAAACGACCATTAGTAAGAGTCAGCTCAACACATTACTGTGCTTACACCTCTCTCCTATTAAGCCAGTAGTCTTCTGGCGGTCTTCAGGGTGATCTCATCTTGAGGTGGGTTTCCCACTTAGATGCTTTCAGCGGTTATCCCTTCCGCACTTAGCTACCCAGCTATGCTCCTGGCGGAACAACTGGCACACCAGCGGTGCGTCCATCCCGGTCCTCTCGTACTAAGGACAGCTCCTCTCAAATCACCTGCGCCCATGCCGGATAGAGACCAACCTGTCTCACGACGGTTTGAACCCAGCTCACGTAACGCTTTAACGGCCGAACAGGCCGACCCTTGGGACCTTATACAGCCCCAGGATGCGCCGAGCCGACATCGAGGTGCCGAGCGAGGCCGTCGCTATGGACGCTTGGGCCTCACTAGCCTGTTATCCCCGGGGTAGCTTTTATCCGAAAGCCACGACCTTTCCACTCAGAGTCGTGGGATAACTAAACCCTACTTTCGTACCTGCTCGACTTGTTTGTCTTGCAGTCAACCTTCCTTATGCTTTTACACGCAGCGGCTGGTTTCCATTCAGCCTGAGGAAAGCTTTGGGCGCCTCCGTTACTCTTTAGGAGGCGACCGCCCCAGTCAAACTGCCCGCCTGGCACTGTCTTGTATCCGGTTTACGGATGACAGTTAGGGCCAAAACTCCATCAGGGTGGTATTTCACCGTTGGCTCCACCGATGCTAGCGCACCAGTTTCAAAGCCTCCCACCTATCCTACACAGACGAAGTCCTAGCGCAATGCCAGGGTACAGTCAAGCTCCACGGGGTCTTTTTGTCCGGGCACGGGTAAATGGCATCTTCACCACTATTTCAATTTCGCCGAGTCCCTGGTTGAGACAGTGCTCCAGTCGTTACACTATTCGTGCGGGTCAGAACTTACCTGACAAGGAATTTCGCTACCTTAGGACGGTTATAGTTACCGCCGCCGTTCACTGGGGCTTCAGTTCAAAGCTGCAGCTTTCGCTTGACCTCTCCCTTTAACCTTCCAGCACTGGGCAAGTGTCAGCCTGTATACGTCGTCTTACGACTTAGCACAGACCTGTGGTTTAGTTAACCAGTCGCTAGAGCCTCTCATCTGCGACCCACATCTCTCCAACCTTACGATCGAATTGACATGGGCTACCCTTTTCCCTAAGTTACGGGTACATGTTGCCTAATTCCTTAACCAAGGTTCTCTCGCTCGCCTTAGGATTCTCTCCTCGCCTACCAGTGTCGGTTTGCGGTACGGACAGGACAGTTTCAACGTTTAGACGCTTTTCTTGACAGCCTGGCTTAACAAATTCGGTTTGGGGACCTTTTTCGTATTCAGGATCAGCGGCTGGATTTGCCTGGCCACCTCATCTCCCTAGTACGTTCAACCGGAACTACCAACGGTCCGGCTTGTCTACCATTCTGTGTCACGCCTTCACTCTACTGCCCTGGTATCGGAATGTTGACCGATTGTCCATCACCTACGCATTTCTGCCTCGGCTTAGGGCCGACTAACCCGATGCGGACTGACCTTGCATCGGAAACCTTAGGCATACGGCGATCACGGTTCTCACGTGATTTACGCTACTCATGTCGGCATTCTCACTTCTGCTCGCTCCACCGCTCGTTACCGTACGGCTTCGTTGCTCGCAGAACGCTCCCCTACTACCCTGTTACAGGTCCGTGTCTTCGGCGATGTGCTTATCTCCGTTACATTTTCCGCGCAAGATCGTTTGACCAGTAAGCTATTACGCACTTTTTAAAGGATAGCTGCTTCTAAGCTAACCTCCTGGCTGTCTAAACAATCTCACATCGTTTCCAACTGAGCACATACTTGGGAGCCTTAGACGGCGGTCTGGGTTTTTTTCCCTCTCGGCCACGGATCTCATAACCCGTAGCCCGACTCTCGATCTCTCCAGTGACGGCATTCAGAGTTTGATCGGGTTTGGTAGCCTTACGGCCCCTAGCCCGTTCAGTGCTTTACCTCCGTCACTTAACAATCGAGGCTAACCCTAAAGTTATTTCGGGGAGAACCAGCTATCTCGGAATTCGATTGGCATATCACCTCTACCCACAGCTCATCTCATAGTTTTGCAGCCCTAATGAGTTCGAGCCTCCACGAGGCATTACCCCCGCTTCACTCTGACCATGGGTAGCTCATCCCGTTTCGGGTCTACTACGTGCCACCATTCGCCCTATTCAGACTCGGTTTCCCTTCGGCTCCGGCTATAACTGCCTTAACCTCGCGACACGTAGTAAGTCGCCGACTCATTCTCCAAGAGGCACGCTGTCAGACGTGTCTTTCGACATAGTCCTCCAACTGCTTGTAAGTGCACGGTTTCAGGTTCTGCTACTCCCCTTGTAGGGGTGCTTCTCACCTTTCCCTCACGGTACTAGTTCACTATCGGTCGCCAAATGTATTTAGGCTTACGGAGTGGGCTCCGCGGGTTCATACTGGGTTAGCGTGCCCAGCACTACTCAGGATACCGCTCAGCTGCTTCCCCTTTCGCCTACGTGACTATCACACTCTTTGGTTCGTCTTTCCTGTACAATTCGGCTAGGTTCTTCAGTCTTAAACGCGGTCCTACAACCCCAACCTGCAAGCAGATTGGTTTGGCCTGTTCCGATTTCGCTCGCCACTACTTTCGGAATACTCTCTTTTCCTCGCCCTACTTAGATGTTTCAGTTCGGGCGGTTCCCTCTCCTGCACCTATGTATTCAGTGCAGAGTGACCGATTCAGCATCGGTCGGGTTTCCCCATTCGGAAATCCCCGGCTCAAGCGTCTTATCACGACTCCCCGAGGCTTATCGCAGTGATACGCGTCCTTCTTCGGCATTTGGCGCCAAGGCATCCACCGTGCACCCTTAGTAGCTTCGTTCTCACATGATGCTGAGAAATTGAATTTCTCGTAGTAAAAACGCACTTACTTAAGAAGTGCTTATTTCAACGCATGTCGTATTCAGTTTTTAAAGTGCCATCCCAGCTTCGTCTCCGAAACTGGAGAGTGTCCACCACTTCTGTCGTGGCCACTCTCCAGGTCCCAAAACACTGCCGATGCTCCCTCATGGAGACTAGGGGAATCGAACCCCTGACCCTCCGCTTGCAAAGCGGATGCTCTCCCAGCTGAGCTAAGTCCCCCTTCCTCTCTTTTATTGAGGTGGGCGATTCAAGACTCGAACTTGAGACCTTCCCCTTATCAGAGGGATGCTCTAACCAACTGAGCTAATCGCCCTCAGCGCTGCTCATTAACAACTAAAAAGTGATAAAGAAATTCGACTTTCCGCTTAAGTCTGGTCGTGAACGTCACCGTATTGTTCACTAGTTTCGTAGGGTGTTTCCCTAAAAAGGAGGTGATCCAGCCGCACGTTCCCGTACAGCTACCTTGTTACGACTTCACTCCAGTCACCAGCCCTACCTTTGGCGGTGCGCTCCTTGCGGTTACGCTGCCGACTTCAGGTATTGCCAGCTCCCATAGTGTGACGGGCGGTGTGTACAAGACCCGGGAACGTATTCAACGCACTATAGCTGACGCGCGTTTACTAGCAACTCCGACTTCATGCAGGCGGGTTGCAGCCTGCAATCTGAACTGAGGATGCTTTTTAGGATTGGCTCCGCCTCGCGGCTTGGCTACCCATTGTTGGCACCCATTGTAGCGTGTGTGTAGCCCCAGACATAAAGGCCATGCTGACTTGACGTCGTCCTCGCCTTCCTCCGGCTTGTGGCCGGCAGTCCCGCCAGACACTTGTAACTGGCAGTAAGGGTTGCGCTCGTTAGCGTACTTAAACGAACATCTCACGACACGAGCTGACGACAGCCATGCAACACCTGTATAGACTCCCTTGCGGGTCGCTCCCCTTTCGGTTCGCTACTATCCATATGTCAAGTCTGGGTAAGGTTCTTCGTGTAGCATCGAATTAAACCACACGCTCCGCTGCTTGTGCGGGTCCCCGTCAATTCCTTTGAGTTTTAATCTTGCGATCGTACTTCCCAGGCGGAATACTTAACGCGTTAGCTTTGGCACAGACAGGTTTTACGCCGCCTACACCTAGTATTCATCGTTTACAGCTAGGACTACCAGGGTTTCTAATCCTGTTTGCTCCCCTAGCTTTCGCTTCTCAGTGTCAGGTACGTCCCAGAAGGTCGCCTTCGCCACGGGTGTTCCTCCTGATATCTACGCATTTCACTACTACACCAGGAATTCCACCTTCCTCTGACATCCTCTAGTCTTGCAGTATTGAACGGCCTCGCCGGGTTGAGCCCGGCGATTTCACGCCCAACTTACAAAACCACCTACAAGCGCTTTACGCCCAGTAAATCCGGATAACGCTCGTCACCTACGTATTACCGCGGCTGCTGGCACGTAGTTAGCCGTGACTGATTCCGGGGATACCGTCCTTTCTCGTCTCCCCTAAAAGAAGTTTACGACCCGAAGGCCTTCATCCTCCACGCGGCGTTGCTCGTTCAGGGTTTCCCCCATTGACGAATATTCCTCACTGCTGCCACCCGTAGGCGTCTGGACCGTGTTTCAGTTCCAGTGTGGGGGGACGTCCTCTCAGACCCCCTACGCGTCGTAGCCTTGGTGAGCTTTTACCTCACCAACTAGCTGATGCGCCGCAGGCTCATCCCGTCAGGCCTTTCGACTCTGATCATTTCGGATCCTTTTGGGTATTAGCCAATCTTTCGATTGGTTGTTCCCTCCGACGGGGTAGATTCCTACGTGTTACTCACCCTTCCGCCACTCACCCTTGCGGGTTCGTTCGACTTGCATGTGTTAGGCACGCCGCCAGCGTTTATCCTGAGCCAGGATCAAACTCTCCGTAAATTTGTTCAAACTTAAGAAATCTTGCGATCTCTCTAAAGTTCTCTCACGGTTAAGACCCAAACTCTCACGTTTTACCGAATCTCTTTACCACTTTTTAATTGTTAATGTGCGTGCTCGGAAGCTTGTCGATGTTATCAAACACCGGCGATTCTGTCAAGCCCCAATCTCGGTTTCTTTTGAAACTCGTTCTCTTTCGCAATACGCCGAAGTCTTTCGATTCTTTTTGAACCCTTTCGGATTCTCTCGTTTTTCTTCAGCTCGTTTGCCGCTGGGCTTTACTGGTCGAGCGGATGATTAATATACCGAATATCGACGACGTTGTCAACTACCTGGACAGACTTTTAAGGTTCGATTATGCGAACAGAACGGCGAACAGAACGGCGAACAGATCAGCGACTGAAGGCTTCGCCCCAACTGAGATAATCCAAGCGTGAATGCCGGCATCTATTTACACGTCCCTTTCTGTCGCTCGCGCTGCACATACTGCGATTTCAATACATATATTGGTATGGAATCGCTCTACACACCCTACGCTCGTGCACTCGAACACGAAATCCGCGCCGCTCAACCCATCCACGGACTCATTCCCTCCACGATCTTCTTCGGTGGCGGCACTCCTTCTCTGCTGCAGCCGGACGAAATCGGCTCGCTGATTCACGCATGCCAGGAAATTTTCCACATGGCATCCACAGCCGAAATCAGCGCCGAATGCAATCCAGGCACCGTTACGCTTGATTACCTCGCCGCACTGCGCAAAAACGGCGTCAATCGCCTCAGCTTCGGCGCACAAAGTGCCGATCCAGACGAATTGCAGCTCCTCGGCCGCGAACATGGATTCGCCGATGTCGCCCGCGCAGTCACAGATTCGCGCTCTGCCGGCTTCGACAACGTCAATTTCGATCTGATCTTCGGCCTCCCCTACCAGTCGCTCGCCTCATGGCAGCGCACCATCGAAGCCGCACTCCCCCTGGCGCCCAACCACATCTCACTCTACGCACTCACCATCGAGGCCGGTACCCCGATGTACGACTGGACGCGCCGAGGACAGGTGCCCTTCCCAGATCCGGACCTGGCGGCCGACATGTACGAATATGCCCGTTCGGCCCTGCGCGCCGCCGGTTACGCGCATTACGAGATTTCGAACTGGTGCAAACCAGGCCGCGAATGCGCGCATAACCTGATTTACTGGCGCAACGAGCCTTATCACGGCCTGGGTGCCGGCGCACATGGCTCCACACTCGACGAACGCATCTGGCGCGTCAAACGGCCAGCCGACTATATCGGCCGCATCGAACGCGGTGAAAGCACCGAGCTCGGCCGTGAATCGATCGCGCCACGCACATCCTGCGGCGAAACGATGATGCTCGGCCTGCGCCTGCTGCAGGAAGGCGTCTCTCGCGCACGCTTCGCCGAACGCCACGGTGCACCCATCGAACAGATTTTCGGTCCCGAACTCATGCGCGGCCAAGAAATGGGCCTGCTCCACATTGATGACGAACGCGTGCGACTCACTGAACAGGGCACTTTCGTCAGCAATCAGGCCATGATGCTGTTCGTATAAACCACGATCGCGACCATCAACCCGCTCAGCGATAATTCCGCCACGCGCCCAAGCAAACACCCAGCCAGATAACTGCGGCTGACTCGCCATGCGTCCGGCCATTTGCGCCGATTCAGCCCGCGCTCGACAAAGAGCACACCACTCACAGCGCCGATCGCTGCGCCAAATAATGCGCCAAAAACGCTGAAAATCGCGCTGAGCACCACACCACCAGCCAATCCACCCACGATCGCCCCCACGACCGTGCGCCAAGTCGCGCCCGCCCGCCGTGTAAAAATCGTTGTAATTACCAGCTCAGCACCCCACGACAACGCCGTGAACAACACAAGCACCCCCAGAATCGGCCAGCCGATACGCTCAAATCCATCGCCCGCAGCAATGACGAACGCACCTGCCAATATCAAAATCGGCCCCGGCAATACCGGAATTAACGACCCCAGCAGGCCCACTACGATCAATACCCAGCCCAGCGATGACCAAAGCGCATTAGTATTCCATTCCACACCCAAAAGTCTACGTCGCCCCTCTGTAAACGCATGACTGAATGCTGACTTCATGATGTCGACTCAGCCCCAAATTAGATGGCAGCAACTCCTTATCTTCAAAATCTTCAAAAACGTAACTACTCAGGCCCAAATCAGTATTTCCCGCGAAACACACTACTCTCTCCCCCGAAGGGGGAGAGAGTAGTGTGTTTCGCGTTGGAAAAATGGCTGGCCTGAGTAGTTACTCAAAAACTGATGTGATTCAGCGAGGATGACAGACCAAAAAAACAAGGCGTTTCAGCTCGCATACTCGCGTAATTGTGCTAAAAAATCACTCCATTACGCTATTTCTCATCTTTCACTCACGTAGTTATGACAAACTTGTACCTCTTTTGTTACATGTTTGTTCATGTTTTGAGCTGCAGGAACGTGCAAAATCCGTTGATGTGGCAAAAATAATTGTGAGACTTTATCAATGAAAAACTCTTCTTCCACAGGTGGCAACACAGACCAAAACACGGGCCGCAACACGATGCTGATCGTCTTTCTCACCGTTTTTATCGACATGCTGGGCGTTGGCATCCTGATCCCAGTGTCACCATTTCTAGTGCAGCAGTTCCGCAACGATGCGCTGACCGTTGGGCTGCTCTCGGTGTCATATTCGATCTTCCAGTTTCTGGCCGGTCCGGCGCTGGGCGTGATTTCAGACCGCTACGGCCGCCGACCAATACTGCTGCTGAGCCTGCTCGGCACCGCCATCGGTTACTTTGTATTCGGCCTGGCTGCCTCACTGCCGATCCTTTTCCTATCGCGCATGCTCGATGGCATCACGGGCGGCAATATCAGCACAGCACAGGCAGCCATTGCTGACATCAGCAAGCCCGAAGATCGCTCACGCAACTTTGGCATGATCGGCGCTGCCTTCGGCCTGGGCTTCATCATCGGCCCAGCGCTGGGCGGCCTGCTCAGCCAAATTAGCCTGCAGACGCCAGCCTTCTTCGCCGGCAGTCTGGCTCTGCTCAACGTCATCGCTGGCTACTTCATCCTGCCGGAAACACTGCCGGCCAACAGCCGCACACACGGCCCGATCACGCTGGCTGCAATTAACCCATTCGCAAGCCTGACGCGTGCGCTGTCGCTGCCGTCGATTGCGCCGCTGCTCGTGGCCACCTTCGCCTTCAATTTTGCCTTTGCCGGCCTGCAGAGCAATTTTTCTCTGTTCACTTTCGCCCGCTTCACCTGGGGCCCCGGTCAGAACGCAGCCCTGTTCGCCTTCCTCGGCGTCGTCGGCGTCATCATGCAGGGTTTCCTCGTACGCAAAATGATCCCCAAATTCGGTGATCGCAAACTCGCCGTCGTCGGTCTGATGATTCAGACGGTCATGTACGGCCTGATGGCCTTCGCGCCGCAGGCTTGGATGCTGTATCCGATCGCCGGCATGGTCAGCGTCGGCAGCGCCATCACCACGCCCACACTCACCGGTATGGTCTCAAATGGCGTCTCATATCGCGAACAGGGCATGATCCTCGGTGTCGTCGCCTCCGTGAACAGCCTGACGCGCATCTTCGGCCCGCTGTGGGCCGGGGCCGCGTTCGACTACATCAACCCAGGTGCGCCCTATTGGACGGGTGCAATCTGGATCGCGCTGGCACTGGTGATCACAATCTCGATGCGCACCATCGTGCGCACAGCCCCGACGATGCAGAACACGCCACAGACAGTGGAGCACTGACCAAACACAAAAAATTTGTAGCTACTCAGGCCTAAATCAATATTTCCCACGAAAATCCGTCTTTCTCGCGTTGAAAAATCGGATGGCCTGAGTGGGCCCAAACTTTTTGCGCAGATTTGCGCATAGAAAAGATGCGTAAAAATACGTGGGAAATGCGTAAAAAAAGGAGACCTCAGGTTTTATATAAAACCTGAGGTCTCCTTTTTTCTGTTCTTCGCGCATTTTGAAGCATGGGCAACTTGCAGCTCGTTTCATGTCACTCGCCCCTAACTGCGAATACACCACATACCCCCACTCCCAGCCGGAAGCGTGTAGCATCGGGACTCGATCGTGACGACCGTTATTCCTCCCGCACCCCAAACGCACACCGCGCACCCGCACACTTCTTTCAGCAGCAGATTCGCCCTCACCTTCGCCCTTTTCGGCGTCTGGATTGTGTGGGGTGCGATGTACCTGATCACGCACAAGGTTCTGACGGAAGCACCACCGCTGTGGATGGCGGCCGTGCGCTTTACAGTCGCAGGCGCTAGCCTGTTCACAATCCTGAGGCTGCGCAAAGCACCGATGCCGACGGCGCGGCAATGGCGCAACGCCGCACTCACAGGCGTGATCATGATGGGCCTGGCCAGTGGCAGCACCATCACAGCACAAACACTAAATTCCTCAGGCATCGCTTCGGTGGTCGCCTCCACCGCCACACTCTGGTTCGCACTGCTCGGCGTCGCCGTCGGCATGCGCCCGTCCAAGCTCGAGTGGCTGGCCGTGCTGCTCGGCGTCGCCGGCGTGGCCGTGCTTTTCTCAGATCAGACGTCCGGCGTCAATCCATGGGGCCTGGCGCTCGGCAGCTTCGCCGCGCTGACATGGGCCGCCGGCTCAGTGCTGTCGCAGCGGCTCGACCTGCCATCCGGCTGGATGCGCACAGCCACACAAATGCTCTCCGGGGGCGTTTTTCTGCTGCTTTTGAGCACACTACGCGGTGAAACGCCGCTTTTCACGCCTTCACCCAGCGTGGCACTTGCCTGGGCAACGGCCATCCTCGGCGGCATCGTCGGGTTCGGCTCGTACACCTGGCTCCTCGCCCGCGGCAAGGAATCGCTGGCCATCAGCTACGCTTACGTCAACCCACTCGTGGCGCTCGGCCTCGGCGGACTCATCGGAGGTGAACACATGTCGACGCAGGAAATCGTCGGAATCGGCATCATCCTCGCCGCCGTCGTCACCACCACCGTCGCATCATCGTCGGCATCGTCGGCATCGTCGGCATCGTCGGCATCGTCGTAGGCAAGGCTTGCCTCGCCCACTGGTCGCCGCCCCATCACCCATACAATCCGTACATGGATTTTGACATCTACCAGCACGAATCGCGCCGTACAGCGATCTACCCGGCCATCGGTCACCCCGTCGTCTACCCAACCCTCGGGCTAACAAACGAAGCAGGCGAAGTAGCCGGCAAAATCAAAAAAATCTTTCGTGACAAAGGCGGGGCCATCAGCGCCATCGAACGCGAGGCACTGAAGGGCGAGCTCGGCGACGTGCTGTGGTACCTGGCGCAGGTCGCCACCGAGCTCGATCTTTCACTGAATGAAATCGCCGCGGCCAATCTGGAAAAGCTGCTCTCACGCCAGGAGCGCGGCAAAATTGGCGGCGACGGAGACAATCGCTAGCTGCGCGACTTCTTCCACTCCGCGAAGTCAGCCTCGATTGCGTCACTCCACTTCGAGTCGATCTCGCCGGAGCTCCAGCGGCCCTGCTCAATGCGCAGCTTGCCGAATTCGTCGCGCACGCGGATGTCTTCACTGCTCTCGACAACCTGCTGCACCAGGTGCGGGGGAATGAACATCACGCCGGTCGGCGTCCCAAGAATGACGTCGCCCGGCAGCACAGTCACGCCGCCAATACGCACCGGGATATTGATGCCCAGCAGCGTCACATCAGCAATCGCCGTCGGGTCCATGCCACGCATGTAGAAATTCACGTCGGTCAGCCCCACCAGCCCCTGGAAGTCACGGATGCCGCCGTCGATGACCGCGCCTGCGCGCGTGCGCGTGCGCACAGCCGTGCCCAGATTGTCACCAACCATGGTGCCATCCTTGACCTTGCCAAACAGGTCGACAACCATCACATCATGCATCTGCAATGAGTTGATTACCCAGGCATTCTGACCGCCGGAGCTGCCGCGGCCTTCGGCCACACCTGCATCCTGGATGGCCTGATGGAAATCCGGTCGATGCGGGATGAACGCCGCCGTCACCGCGCGGCCGACGGTGATCGCGTTGGGGTGCGTCTCTTTCCAATTGCCTTCGAACTGTCGGCGGTAGCCATGGTGGTGCAATGTGCCCCACGCCTCCTCAGTCGTGACAAGCTTCATGCGCTCAAGCCAGGTGTCGGGCACCCAGGGCCGGCCGTCCGGAAAACGATCGAACGGGTTCAGGGGCGTCATCGCGATCATCTGTTCGCGGGTAGGAGAAATATGCATCACGGCGGGGAATGTAGCAGTGATCGGCGCAAGGGGAAAGTGGATGGTGATAGCAGGCTGCACCAGCGTCCCCTATCTACCCTCACTATCCACTCGCTCAGTAAAACTTCTCCACCACCCACCCCCGCGACCGAGCATAGCGTTCAAGTCGCTTGTCCGGATTCACCGCCACCGGATGACCGACGCAGTCGAGCAACGGCTGGTCGGAGATCGAATCGGTGTAAAAGACGCAGTCAGAAAGCGCCACGCCGCGCTCGCGCGCGATGCGCTCAGCCCAGACGACCTTGCCAGCGCCATAACAAGCGGCGTCGACGATGTTGCCGGTGATGCGGTTGCCAGAAATTTCCAGCTCAGTGAAGCGGCACTGAATGCCCAGATGCCGCGCTATGGGCATCACCACAAACTGTGTGGCTGCCGACAGCAGCCACACTTCGTCGCCGGCCTCCTGATGTGCGCGCACACGGGCCACCGCACGTGGCGCGATGTACCTCAACAGCTCCTCACGCACCCAGCGCTCCGCCAGCGCACGCGTCTCGTTCACGTCACCATCGCGAAAATCGCGGCTTAGCAACGCCACCACCCGTGGAAAGTCGAGCAGTTTCAGCGCGTAGCCAATGCTCACACTCACCGCCGCGATCAACTCGCGCACGGAAAGCATCTGATGACGCCACAGATATTTGATGTACTCCGTGGTGCTGCTGCGCGAGAGCAGCGTTTTGTCCATATCAAAAAAAGCGATGGTCATAGGATGTGTAAGCTGCCCCTGCTCAACCTCAGATCAGTATTTTGGTAACTACCGCAAAACACATGCGTTTTTCGCGGGAAATATCGACTTAAGCCTGAAGAATTACGTTTTTCACAATGAAAAATTGACCGGGCGGAACAGTTACCAATCAAAGCAGATCGCTCACACGCACACGACGCACTTCATCTGCGCTCGGCGGCGGATAAATACGCGAGAAATGCTCTTTCCCAGCACCCCGCCGAAACATCCAGCGCACGATCGGCGAGGCTTGCGCCGGCGCCTGCTGGCTGGCATGGCAGGCGGATGCGCGCTCTTTGTGCATGACAAATTGCCGCGTATCGACCACCATCGTCGCCGGCACTTCCCACGACGAGATCTGGACCAGATCGATGTCGCCGTTGCGGCCGAAGCGGCGCGGATTCTGCCGAAACAGCGGCAGCAGGCGCACACCAAAGCGCACCAGCCCTTTCGGGATCGTCGTGAAATACAACGCAGGCGCAGCAGCCGCGCCCGCGACATTCACATGCAGATGGGGTGGTCGCGTCGAACCGTTCCACTGCGACACGTCGATCATCACGCCGTATTTGTGCTCATACATGCGCAACGTCGCCTGGTGCAGTTTGATGTGATCAGGATGCCCGTAGCCGCCAAACTGATCGTGCGTGACAATCACATCCGGCCGCAGCGCGTCAACGTGCACGGCAATACGCTCGGCTACCTCATCGAGTGGTGCACCAAACAGCGTCCCTGACAAAGCATTGTCGGCACTGCCGGCCATGCCCGAATCACGATAACCCAGAAAATGCACCCCGGCCAGGCCGAGCTCTTTCGCCGCACAGGTCAACTCGGCCGTGCGCAACGCCGCAATATCATCGAAACCGTGCAGCCTGTCGACGTCGACAGTGCCCGATTCACCGCGCGTACCGCACAGGTAGTGCACCGCCACACCACTGGCGGCGTACTTTGCCAGCGTGCCACCGATGCCGAAGGATTCGTCGTCCGGATGGGCGAGGATGGCGAGAAGAGTTTTCATATTTTCGATTTCGTAACTACTCAGGCCCAAATCAGTATTTCCCGCGAAACACACTATTCTCTCCCCCGAAGGGGGAGAGAATAGTGTGTTTCGCGTTGGAAAAATGGCTGGCCTGAGTAGTTACTCGATTTCAAATTTCAGATTCAACCGACGCAGATTTCAAAATCTGAAATCAATATGCCGTCACCACGCCCGCCGTTTTTCCCGCACCCTGCGCAACCGCCGCAGCAATCACCTGCCCAGCCGTGCGCGCCTCATCAGCGTTCACCCAGCAGTGCAACACCGCACGAATACGCCGCGCCGCCGTCGGCATCATGCGCACGCGCTCAGCAGTCGCACGTCGGCACAGTTCCGCCGCATCAAAGGGCAGCTCAGGCGCCAGATCAAAATACACCATGTTCGATTGGACGCGCGCCAAATCGACGACCAGACCCGGCACCTGCGCGAGCATATCAGCAAGCATGCGCGCATTCGCATGATCTTCAACCATGCGCGCCGTCATCTGCTCGAGCGCCACCACACCGGCCGCGGCAATCACACCAGCCTGCCGCATGCCGCCACCGAGCACCTTGCGCGCCCGATGCGCGCGCTTGACAAATTCGCGCGAACCCACCAGCACCGACCCAACCGGCGCACTCAGACCCTTGCTCAGACAAAACGTCACGCTGTCGGCGCGCTGCGTCAGCTCGCGCACCGGCACCCCCAGCACCGCCGCTGCGTTGAACAAGCGCGCACCGTCGATGTGCAGCTTCAAACCGCGCGAATGCGCCAGATCGGCCACAGACTTGACATACTCCGGCGTCAGCACCGCACCGCCCATGCGATTGTGCGTGTTCTCCAGCGCCACCAGCCGCGTGATTGGGAAATGCTGATCATCGGACCGAATCGCCGCAGCAATGTCCTCGAGCCGCAGCGTGCCGTCGGGCTGGTTCGGCAGCGTACGCGGCTGCACGCTCGCCAGCGCAGCCATGCCGCCCTGCTCGTAGAAAAAAATGTGCGACTGATCTCCACAGATCAGTTCATCACCGCGGCCGCAGTGCGCCAGTATCGACGCCAGGTTGCCCATCGTGCCGGTGCTCACCAAAAGGCCGGCTTCCTGTCCGAGCATCTGCGCCGCCATCTCCTGCAGTTTATTGACAGTCGGATCTTCCCCGAACACGTCGTCGCCCACTTCTGCCGCCGCCATCGCCTCGCGCATCGCCGGCGTGGGAACCGTGAGCGTGTCGGAGCGAAGGTCGATGATGCCGTTGATTGCCATAGATTAAGTAATCCGCAAACGCGCCCACCTGAACCGACCTGCAGCCGATTCGGGTAGGCGCATCTCTGAGAATATAGTTCACCTTACGCCTGCATATTCAGCCCTCGCCACACGCGTTCCGGCGTGAGCGGAATCTGGTGGAAGCGCACACCCGTCGCATCGTAGACCGCATTCACCACAGCCGGCGCCACGCCGTCCATCGGAATTTCGGCCACAGCCTTCGCCCCGTACGGGCCGCTCGGTTCGTACGTCTGCACCAGAATTGCCTGCAGCTCGGGAATTTCATCGGCGGCGTAGATGCGATACGGGCCGATGCGCGGATTCAACAACTTGCCGTCCGCGTCGTACACCATCTCCTCCGACAACGCGTAGCCGAGCGCCTGGATGTTGCCACCTTCGATCTGCCCACTCGCCGTGGCCGGGTTGATCGCCACGCCGCAGTCGACCGCCTGCACCAGCCTCAGCACGCGCACCTCGCCCGTTTCGATGTCGACCTCGACGTCGGCCACCTGACAGGCGAACGGCGGCGGCGAGTCGTAGCTCATGTGCGACGCGGTCGCCATGATCTGATGCTGATTCTCCTGATGCGTAGCGAACAGCGCCAGCGTGCCAAGGCCGACTGTGCTGCCATCGGGCGCCATAGCCATACGATCGCGCAGCACAATCTCGTGCGCATCGACCTGCACCGGCTTGCCGCTGCTATTTCTGCCATGCAGGAACATATGCACCGCCACTTCGCGAATCTGCTCGCGCACCTGCTCGGCCGCCTTCTTCGCCGCACCACCGGTGATGTACGTCGTCGACGACGCGTACGCACCGGTGTCAAACGGTGTGAAATCGGTGTCGCTCGAATACATGATCACATCCTCGAGCGGAATGCCGAGCGTCTCGGCCACGATCTGCCCGACCACCGTGTCACTGCCGGTGCCGATATCGGTGCCGCCGACGAGCACGTTGAACGAGCCGTCATCGTTCATCTTGATCGACGCCGCGCCCATGTCGAGGCCGGCGATCGCCGTGCCATGCATGCTCACCGCGACGCCAACGCCGCGCCGGATATGGGGTCGCGCCGGGTCAATGCGCCGCTGCTCGCGGTTGTCCCAGTCCACCGCCGCGAGCGCCTGCTGGAAGCATTCCTCGAGGCCGCACGAGCGGATGATCTGGTCGAATCCCTCACGCCCTTCACCGAGCTGGCGCGCCATCAGCAGCGCATCGCCGGCGCGCACCCAGTTCTGCCGCCGCAGTTCAACCGGGTCAGCACCGACGATCTGCGCCGCCTCGTCCATCGCGCATTCCAGGCCAAACTCCGCCTGCGGCGCGCCATAGCCGCGGAACGCGCCCGGTGTCGGGATGTTCGTATACACCACGTGGCATTCGAACTTCATGTTCGGACAGCGATACTGCGCCGTGCCGCGCAGGCCGCTGACCGTCTGCACGGTCAATCCATGCGTGCCATATGCGCCGGTATTGCCGAGCGTGTACTGCGACAGCGCATGCAGGATCGGCGCGCCACCGTCAGGGTTTTTCTTGAAACCGAGCTTGAAGACCATGCGCTGCGGATGGCGCGAGCGCGAGCTGGTGAATTCCTCCTCGCGCGTCAACTCGAAGCGCACAGGCCGGTCAGTCGCCAGCGTCAGATGCGCGCACAGGTCTTCGATCAGCATCTCCTGCTTGCCACCGAAGCCGCCGCCGACGCGCGGCTTCACCACGCGAATCTTCTTCACCGGCAACCCAATCAGCGGCGCCACCATGCGGCGCACATGAAACGGCACCTGCGTACTAGTGCGGATCACCAGGCGGTCATCTTCGTCGAACCATGTCATGCAAATGTGCGGTTCAATGCTGACCTGCTGCACCTGCTGCACGCGATACTCGCGCTCGATCGTCCAGTCGCTCTCGGCCAGCGCCTTGTCCACATCGCCGACCTGCGCTTTCACGTAATGCACCAGATTGCGCGACGCATCACGAATCGCCACAGCGTCGGGCTCA
Organism: Anaerolineae bacterium; assembly: GCA_947476335.1. Lineage (GTDB taxonomy): Bacteria > Chloroflexota > Anaerolineae > J036 > Brachytrichaceae > CANJQH01. The sequence continues at coordinate 17,909 of CANJQH010000067.1, forward strand.
TCATGAATCATCGGCGCACCGGGCTTCATCGCCTCATCCGGATCGAAAACCGCCGGCAGCACTTCGTATTCAACTTCGATCAACTCGCACGCGCGGCGCGCAATCTCGTACGTCTCGGCCGCAACGACCGCCACGCGATCGCCGACATGGCGCACCTTGTTGTCGAGGCTGACCTGGTCCCACGGCGGTGGGTTCGGATACGACTGGCCGCCTGACGCATAAATCACGCGCGGCACATCATGATGCGTAAGCACCGCATGCACGCCCGGCAGCGCGCGCGCCTTCGTCGCATCAATCGACACGATACGCGCATGCGCATGCGGGCTGGTCAACAGCGCCGCGTGCAGCATGCCCGGCAGCGGTGCGTCGTCGACGAATGCCGGCTTGCCCTGCGCAAGTTTCGCCGCATCGACCTTCTTCTCCGCCTTGCCGACCACAACCGTCTGCGGCTCCGGAGCGAGTACGAATTCGGGCATGCCAGTCTTCGACTGCATATCGATCTGCGTCTCAGTTTCCGGGCGTGCCGCTTCAGCCGATTCAGAACCTGTGGCGTTGCCCCAGCGCAGGTCGCCGATATCCTGACGGAATGCGCCAATTCCGGGTGCAGTACCCTCAGGCGCATCAACCGGCGAAGAATTGGGGACGACGAGCTTAAAAGGCGACGGCGGGGCGCCGCTGTCCTTGCCGCTGATGCGAGCGGCGGCATTCAAAATTGCCTGTACCGGTTTGAGATAACCAGTGCAGCGGCAAAGCACACCACTGATTGCGTCGCGCACTTCGTCTTCAGTGGGCGTCGGGGTTTTATCAAGCAGCGCCTTGGCGGCCAGCATCTGCGCCGGCGTGCAGAAGCCGCACTGAATCGCGCCGTTGTCGATGAAACACTGCTGAATCACGCTGAGGCCCTTGCGGTCGCCCAGCGATTCGACCGTCACGATTTCCGCGCCGTCGACCTGTGCAGCCAGCAGCACACAAGTGTTGATGATGGCGAAAGGCTGCGGCGCAGCATCACCGGCCGTCGTCTGTAGTCGACGCATCAGCACGCCACACGCACCGCAATCGCCGGTCTCACAGCCATGCTTGACGCTGTAGTAGCTCTCGCGCCGCAATACACTCATCAGCGTTTCATTCGCGCCGACGACGAAATCTTTCGATTGTCCGTTGATCGTGATGTGAATAACCATAGGCAAGGGGATATTACATTGAACGCAACTATTCAGGCCCAAGTCGATATTTTTCACAAAACACACGCGTGTCTCGTGATGGGAAATAGGCTGGCCTGAGTCGTTACGAAATCTGAAAAAACGTAACTGCTCAGGCCCAAATCAGTATTTCCCGCGAAACACACGATTCTCTCCCCCTTGTATGTTAGGGACATGTGGGCATGGCAGACCGTCCCCCCTTTGGTCTCGAGACCGTCCCGAAGCTTGGATCGCCATGCCC
>CANJQH010000068.1 GCA_947476335.1 Anaerolineae bacterium
AAACACACGATTCTCTCCCCCGAAGCGTGTAGATATTTCCCATCTGCAGGAAAACTACTCAGGCCAGCCATTTTTCCAACGCGAAACACACGATTCTCTCCCCCGAAGCGTGTAGATATTTCCCATCTGTGGGAAGATAACTACTCAGGCCAGCCATTTTTCCAACGCGAAACACACGATTCTCTCCCCCGAAGCGTGTAGATATTTCCCATCTGCAGGAAAACTACTCAGGCCAGCCATTTTTCCAACGCGAAACACACGATTCTCTCCCCCGAAGGGGGAGAGAATCGTGTGTTTCGCGGGAAATACTGATTTGGGCCTGAGTAGTTACGCGGGAAGTAATACTGCTTCAACACCTGTGTGCTGAGCATGTGGCGGCTGCGACGTCAGCGTAATCACCGGTGTCCCGGCCGCTCCCTGCGACGGCACCAGCAGCGTCAGCCCACTCGTCGTCGTCAGCACGCCGCCGGTCGACGCATCCAGCGTGAACACCATCGGCGCCGCGTACGTAAATACATCCACCGCCGTCGTCTCCCCCTCTGCCGTGCGCACCGCGATGTCGACGCTTTCCCCGGCCACTCCCGCCGGCATCACGAAGTCGATCCGCGTCCTGCCCACGACCGTGAACGACACCGGCAGCCCATCCGGCGGCGCCTCGACCGCCACCGTCGACAGCGTGCCCTGATCCGGCTGCGCCCCCTCGGCTGGCTGCGCCAGCAGCGTCGCAGTCAGAACAACGCCGGCGCACCGCGCTGTTCCAGAATTCGTTCTATCTATTTCATCATGAAAGTGTCCGCTACTTGCACCGGCGCAGCCTGGGTCAAATTTCGCTCAGGGCCGGGTGAAGGGTGTCCTGAATCAGCTGCACTGTCCACGGTAGTTGCCTTTTCCCTATCCTGGCTTCTTAGAAGCCGGGTTCGTTTGGCAAATTTGGCAAATTCAGGATGCGGTACGGATGCACGTTGATCACATGTGTGCGCCCGACGAAGGTGTCGCCGGTCTGGCGCGGGTTGTAGTTGCGATGCTGATGGCCGTGCAGAAAAATGTGTGGCTGGAATTTGGCAATCACCCAGTTGTAAACGTGGAAGCCGGTGTGCGCATGGTCTGGTCCGTTGTGGATGCCGAACGGCGGCGCATGTGCGACGAACAACACCGGCCGGCGCAACAGCATCTGCGGCGCCATGCGCAGCACCCGCAGCCACTGATCGCGCTGCGAATATTGCGCCTCTGCGTGCGGCCGATAGCGCAGGCAGCCTTCGAGCCCGGCAAGCGTGATGGAACCTTGCTTCATCACGCTCGCATCGATGTCGATCCAGCCCTCCGGTGCGGTTTTCGTCGGCCCGTGGTCGCTGATTTCCTGGTGATCATGGTTGCCGCGCACGTAGTAGCACGGCCGGTTCAGCGTGGATGCGATGTATTCGAGATAACTGAAGGGAAGATCGCCGCAGCTGATTACTAGATCGACATCGCTGCAGCGCTCGAGCATCTGCGGGCTGTAAATCCATGAGACCGGTTCGTCGCTGACGGCGAGGATCTTCAATACTTCTTCACTCCACTTTTTCCGACTACCCCATACGTAGAAACGCCTCCATGAAGGCGTCTAGGTCGCCGGCAAGCACCGCGTCAGTCTGGCTGCTTTCGTGATTGGTGCGCGTGTCTTTGACGAGCTGATACGGATGCAGAACGTAGTTGCGCACCTGGTTGCCGAAGGCGGCGTCGACGTGGTCACCCTTGAGCTGGCGCAGCTCGGCTTCGCGTTTGCGGTCTTCCATCTCTTGCAGGCGCACCTTGAGCACGTGCATGGCGCGCTCACGGTTTTGCGTCTGGCTGCGCTGATCCTGGCACGTGACGATAATGCCGGTCGGAATGTGGCGGATGCGCACGGCGCTTTCGTTCTTCTGCACGTTCTGGCCGCCTGCGCCCTGCGAACGGTACGTCTCGATTTCGAGATCGTTCGGATTGACGACGACGTCGAATTCGCTGTCGGACATATCCGGATACACCTCGACGCGGGCGAAGCTGGTCTCGCGCGTGCCGCCCGAATTGAACGGCGACATGCGCACGAGGCGGTGTATACCGCGCTCGCCGCGCAAAAATCCGTAGGCGCGATCGCCATGAATTCCGACGGTAACGTTTTTGATGCCGGCAACTTCGGCCGGGGTAAAGTCGATTTCGTCGACCTTGAAGCCTCTGTGTTCGGCCCAGCGCAGATACATGCGATACATCATCTCGGCCCAGTCTTGTGCATCGACGCCGCCGGCGCCGGGCTGGATCGCGAGGATGGCGTCGCTGTGATCGTGCTTGCCGCTGAACATCAGCTCGAGCTCAGCCTGTGCCAGCGCACTGTCCAGTGCATCGACCTCCTGCGCGGCGTCGGCCACAGCCGCATCGTCTTGCGCCTCCTCAGCGAGTTCGAGCATCACCGCCGCGTCGTCGGCGCGGTGTACAAGCTGAGCGTCGGCGTCGACGCTTGTCTTCAGCGTGGCCATTTCACGCATCAGCACTTGCGCAGCTTGGGCGTTGTTCCAGAAATCAGGTTCAGCAGACAGTGCTTCGATTTGGGAGATGCGTTTTTCTTTGACCGCCAGGTCAAAGACGCCCCCGCAGAGCGTCGATGCGGTTGCGCGCTTCGTCGAGTCTGACTTTCAAATCGGGGATGAGCATAAGCATGCGCACGATCATAGCAGGGACGATCACAGAGTGATTTTGCCGAGGACGTACAACGGTGTGCGATCCTGCGCCGCATGCAGCTTGTCGAGCACGGCGAACGCGCCCCGGCGTTCGACGATGCGCGTGTGCAGCATCGGCTCGAAGGTCGCGCGTCCTGTCTGTTCGAGCCGCGCGACGTTGGCTCTCACGATGTAGCGCATGAATTCTGCGGCCGACGTGCCGTCTTCGTAGCACCAGTTCGGAGCGAGCGCGGCAGCGACGATGGCATGGTCGAGCGCGCCGAATGGATTTCCCTCGACGTCATGGGTAATGGCGAGCAGGTACGACGACTGCGCCACTCCCATGCCGTTGTCTGCTGCGACGGCGATTTCGTGTGCTTCAGTGGCGAGGTGGCGGCTGCGCTCTATCTGGTCATAGGTGAGTGCGATCTTTGCAACTTCGAGGCACAGATGATGCATCGCCGGCGTGCCGCGCAGCAGGCTGTGCGCAAGCCTGCGTGCGCGGCGCGCTTCGACATCGTCGCTGCGGGCGCGATGAATCTGCGCCCAGTGCAGTGCGCGGAAGCCGGCCGCGTGCGAGTTGGTGCTGCTGCGCTTTTCGTAATCGTCGTGCAGCCGGAAGATGCGCTGCGCTTCAGAGAGATGGGCCTGCCGACGGCGCGGATCGTTGCTGCGCAGTGCGTGTGCCAGGCGGATCAGTGCCATGTAACACAGCGCTTCCGAGCGACGCGCAGTATTTTCATGCAGTTCGGCTTCGTCGATCAGCTTGCGATACCAGTACCAGGAATCGGGAAGCTCAGACAAATCGAAGGTCAATCGCCCACGCAGCGCGATCATTCGCAGCATGCTTTCGATGCCCATGCACGTGCCGTACGCGTTCGCAATGCGCTCGATTTCACTGCGCGCACTGTTGTAACAGCTGGTTTCGATCAGGCACTGCACGCGTTCGTATGCGGCGACCAGAGCCAGCTCGCGCCATATCTGCATGGCCTGCTCTGCATCGCGTAATACTTCGGCCGCCGCCGACGACTGCTGCATTTCAATGAGCTGAATGCCGCGGATGAGTATGCTGATGCCGGCCGCGTAACCTTCTTCAATAATCGGCGTCGGTGGCTTCATCCGCTGTGTCTGCGTAATCAGCCGGATGTCGTTTAAATCGAGTGCGTCAATTAATGTATTGCGCATCTCTTCGTCCAACTGTGAATGAACGGCCACGTAAATACGCAAAGATGTGCGCATTTGCATCGGTCGCGCATGCGCAAGAAAACGATGCACGACAGTTCTGTTCAGGCCAGCAAGCTGTGCCAGCGTTGAGGCAGTCGCTTTATTTTTTATCATCCACGCGACGATGATGTCGCGCGCAAGACGTGTTTTCTCTGCTTCGTCCATATCTTGATCTCCTCAACTTCGCTGGTTGTCTGAGATTAAGATACGAATTTAATCGGTCGAAGGTTGTTAAATTTGTGTTGAGTTTTTTTGAATTTTGAAATTGGTAACTACTCAGGCCCAAATCAGTATTTCTCATGAAACACGCGATTCCTTCCCCCGAAGAGGGAAGGAATCGCGTGTTTCATGTTGGAAAAATGGCTGGCCTGAGTAGTTACGAAATACAAAGTCTTATCATCTTTCTTTCAGCGCACGTTCGATTTCGCGCTTGGCATCGCGGCGGGCGATGGTCTGGCGTTTGTCATATTGCTTCTTGCCGCGCGCCAGCGCCACGACAATTTTTGCGCGGCCTTTCTTGAGATAGGCACGCGTGGCGATGGCAGTGAAGCCTTTTTGTTCCACACCGAGCCGCAGCTCGCGAATTTCCTTGCGGTGCAGCAGCAGCTTGCGCTCGCGTCGCTCGCCCAGCGTCTCTGCTTCGGCGCGCGCGAAGCCGGTGCTGCGCACGTACGTGGGAATATAGGCGTTGATAAGCCAGGCTTCGCGATTGCGAATCTGCACAAATGCGTCGCGCAAATCCATGCCGCCGGCGCGCACGCTTTTGATCTCGCCGCCGTTCAATACGATGCCGGCCTCGAAGCTTTCTCCAAGTTCGTAGTCGAAACCTGCACGCCGATTGCTTGCGACAACTTTGACGACCTCTTCTGTTGTGTTCATGCTTGCGGAACCTCGTATATCGTCACGCCTTCCGCGTCGTACACGTTGCGCAACAGGCCGGCATTCGCCATCTGCTTGAATTTGGCGAAGCCAAGGGAAGAATTGTAGATGCGCTCGTACGGGCTGACGATTACGTAGCGCACTTCGTAACGTCGCAGTATTGTCAGCGCCACACGCACGTCCTGTGTGCCGTAGAAAGTCTCGATATCCGCGAAGCGATCATAGATGACGCGGCTGTCGAGCAGTGATTCGCCGCGCTGCTGCCGCTGATGCCACTGCCAGCCGACGACCGAAGGCAGGCCGGTGTAGATTGAGAAACGGCCCGCCCAGCGATATTGATTGCCGCCGGCCGTGCCTTCGAGGATCGTCGGCGATCCCTGCACGTTGTCCTGCATCCAGCGAATCGCGTCGTAGTCGGCCTTCAGCGGGAATGCGATGTTCTGTCCGTTGTTGTTGTCTTCTTCGCGCACAGCGGTGCGCATGTATGCCATGCCGTCCAGCCCGCGCGGTGCATCGCTGACGTAACGGTCGCGCATCTTGCCCGGAATCGCGGTGATCGGATACAGCGTCGCAACCAGCGTGAGCGCAACCATGATCACAGCCAGGCCGATGCGCATCGAATGCGGTGGCGCGGCTTCAACTGCGCGTGGGCCGGTGAGAAATTCGACAAGCTCCGCCGCCGCGGCCACGCCGAGCAGCAGCCACGCAGCGATGTAGAACTTGAATTGCGTATTCATGCGCCCAAGGTCGCCGCGCAGGGTGAAATGCTCAACAAACAGCGTCAGCGCCATGGCGCCGGCGACCATCAGCCATTTCAGGCGGCGCGGGCCACTGTCGCCGTTGCGCAGCGCAGCGGCGACGGCCAGCACGGTCAGCGGTGCGCTGATCAACGATGTCCACGCCGGCGTACTTTGCCCGGCACTGCGCACGACGAAGTACGCGCCCATGAGCAGGCCGGCGCCCGCGGCAAACAGGGCGCGCCGGGACTCACCGTTTTCAGAAGCGCCGGCGAACAGGTGCAGATCGCGCAGCAGCCCGAAGAGCAGCGGCACGAGAAAGAGGCCGTGCACCACGAGATAGGTCTGTATCTGTGTGCGCTCAGCCGTCCAAGGTTCGATCTGGTTGTAGCCCGCACCGAAGGATTCGTAGTACGGGGCGAAGAAAGCGCGCGAAAGCACGACGAGAACCAGCGCGGTCGGTACGATGTGCAGTGCGGCGGCGAGCCAGTTTGACGGTGAAGATTCCTGCACATCAAGTTCGCCGCATACGAGCGCGCCCAGGCAGAGCAGCAGATACGGGAAGTAATCCCATGTGTTCGCCGGCCACAGCGCGCCGACGAAAAGCGCAACGCCGGCCAGCAGCGCGATGCGGCGCCCGAAGTTCATGTTGCGCAGTGCACCCGCCGCCAGCAGGATCGCACCGCCAATAGAACCGAGCGCCAGCGGCATCGCCATCATGTGCGCGTGCAGGTCGGCGTACAAGAAAGTAAACAGCGGGAATTCTGCGATCAGCACTTCGGGCGCCGGCCGCGTGGCATCCCAGTAGAACGTCCAGTCGCCGATGGGCAGCGGTGTGCCGCCGAGCCGCTTCAATATGCCGGCGATGACGCTGCCATCACCGAGCTGCGTGAACGCCTTCAGCAGCACATCAAGCTGCTGCAGGTTGCCGAGCAGCACTACGCCCAGGGCAGCGGCGAGCCCAGCCACAATGATTACGCGCGGCGATTTGTGCACAGCCGCAGTCAGCCAGCCCGCCGCACCATATGAGCCCAGCGCTGTCAACGCGAAGAGCGTCGGCACCACGATGTTGTAGGCGACGGACGGGTCGATGCCGAGCAGCTTGACCGGCCAGCCGATCAGCACCCAGCCGAAGTAGTAGTAGTTGATGGTGCCGCCGGCAAACCACGGATCCTGCGGCGGGAAGCTGACGGCTTTCAGAATACTGTTGAAGTAGGCAAAGTCCATCGGCTTTTCACCACCGAAGTACGGATGCCACAGGTCGGGATTGCCAGCGCGCACAGCCAGCAACAGGGCGAAGGTGAAGAGGAAGACGACTTCGGCCGCAGCGAGCATGCGCCAGCGCCTGCGGATGAGTGTGAGGATGGCGTCGCGGTTGAGGTGGCCGATCAGCACACCTGCGCCCAGCAGAGCGGCGACGAGCGCGATGAGCGTGCTGCGTTCGAAGGCGGCGATTTTCAGGCTGGCGGCCATCCACGCCGTCCACGCCACGAGCAGCAGCGCGGCAATTTTGCCGAGCCAGTAACCGCCGTCGGGCACAATCCAATCGCGGCCGGCCTGCGGTTTCAGCAGCGCCGCAATGAGGAAGAAGGCGGCGACGCCGGTGGCTTCCAGCAGCGCCAGCCAGGCGAGCACGGCGATCCATGGCGACTGATTCAGCGGCGAGCTGCGCGGAAAGAGTTCGCTCCACGTGCCGCCGGCGCGCTGTGCCGCCAGATCGTGCGCGTTCAGCATGAGGCCGTTTGGCGTATTGCTCGAATCGAAGGCGGTGCGCTTGAGCGTACGGGTCAGGTCGAAGACGCCGAGCACCGCTTCGGCGCGCGCATGTGAATAGTCGGCGGTTTTGCGAAAAATCAGCACGCGCGGATGATCGTAGACAGAGAACGCCTCTTCAGCTTTTGGATAGGGCACTTCAATGCCGGGCGGCGTGCCTTGTACATTCGCACCGCGCACAAGCTGCTGTGGCATTTCCTGGTCGTTGAAGACGAATGGCCCGAGCTGCGGAAAACGGTAGAAATCGGCGACAAGTTCAAAGCCGAGCTTGCCGCTCATCAGCGTCTCGTAGTAGCGATTCGTCATCGGGAAGCGCCACGGCAGCCGGGCGACGCTGCCATAGTGGCGGTTGCTGTTCAACACCAGCACGTCGGCTTCATCGAGGCCGCGCAGCAGCCACTGCATTTTGCCGGGGTTGCCTTCATCAATGTAGGGATCTTCCTCAGCATAGACTTGCATCTCGCCACCGCCAAAGGACAGGCCGCGGTAATAAGCGCCATAGCCATCCTTGCCGCCCAGGCGGAATGGCAGGCCTTCGTCCCAGTGCTGGTTGCCGATCACCGATGTGCGCGCAACGATGCCGCCGCCGCGCTGCAGATCGAGATTGAGCATGTAGTCCCCATCAAGATCGAGCGTCGTGTTGGGCAGCGTGATGCTATTTGCATCACTATTGATATCGGTGGTGACTTCCGTGAGCACTCTGCCGCTGCGCGCGTCGGTAAGCCGCGCATGCACCGAACCAGAGCCGGAAACTTTGTTGAGCCGCAGCCGCATGTTCGTCAGCGGCGCATGCAGGCCGTCCTCGTCTTCGCTCAGGCGCAGCGGAATTACGGCGCCATTGCCGGCTGTCAGTGAGAGATTGATGACGGGCAGCTGGAAGCTGCGCGCGGCGCCGTCGCTGCTGCCCTCGAGGCTCACCGCAGTTGGAACATTTTCGTATATCCAGCGCGTCGCTTCGGTGCGCGTGAGTTCGCCGCGGTAAATCTGCATGAACGCGATCGTCCATAGCAGCGTGCCGCCGAGGACGAGCGCAGCGGGGGCGGCGGCCAGAAAACGGGCGCCTCGCCCGCGCAGTCGCAATGCGATATGGCGGGCGACGGCGACCAGAAACGCCGCCGCGATCACGCTCAGCATCGGGTAAATCGGCAGCTGATAGCGGATCGATTTGACGTACTGTGTGCCCTGATAGAGAAAGAAGCCGACGATCCACAACAGCGGCACGAGCAGTGCATGGCGACGTCGGCCGCGCAGCATCTGCCGGGCGAAATACAGGATACCCAGCAGCGCGGCGAGCGCGAGCGGGATGCCGAGGCCGTAGAAGATGATGTTGCCGAGCGGAAAGGTGATCGGCGCACGATTGGCCCACTGCCAGCCGAAGGGCGGGTCGAACTGCCCACTGGCGCTGAATGCCGCCTGTTGCAGTTCGGATACCCAGCGCGCTGAAGGCGCCAGCACCGGGCGCAACAGCGCAGGCAATTTCTGCACCAGGCGCGTCACATTTTCGGGCATCGGAGCGGTGTTCTGGCAGATATCGCGCTGCACATCCTGCAGCGAATCGCACGCACGCAGGGTGTACTGCCATTCGACGGCGCTGTTGCCGACGAAGCCGTACGGCTGTGCGATGCGGAAGCCGGCAAAGGTGACCACCCCGGCGATCAGCGTAGCGAGGACGGCGTCGACGATGGGGCCAAGGCCGGCGCGTCGATCGCGCCACAACGCGATGCCAATGGAAAACACGACCAGCACGGCGGTCGGCCAGACGCTGATTTTGCATGCCACGGCCAGGCCGGAGAAAACGCCAGCGAGGGCGGCGTCGGCCCACAAACCGTACGGGCGCTGGCGGCTGTGCAGCCGACGGCTGGTCAGGCGCGCGCAGAAATAGAGGCACCAGGCGGTGCATGAAGTGAGCAGGCTTTCAACGACGAAGAACTTGGCATGCTGAATTTGCAGCACGGCCAGGCACGAGAAGGCGGCAGCAAGCAGGCCAGCGCGGCGGCCGAACCAGCGCCGTCCCGTCAGGTAGACGGCCAGCACGGTCAGTGTATCTGCGAGCGCAGAGATCATGCGGCCAACGAGGCGGATCGTGTCGTAAGCGGTGAAGAAGCCATCCGGACAAGGTGATGGAGTTGCAGGGAAAAGTGCACGACCGATCAGCCACGGCAGCAACGCACGATCCGCTCCACAGCCTTTGTCCAGGTATTCGGCCGTCAGGCGCGCACTGAAGAGTGGCAACGTTCCATAGACCCAGCTCTGGCGCATGTTGTACGGATTCAGCGGCGAAGCGGCCGAATCGAAGTACTGGCTGAGGCTGTCGGGCATCCGCAGGCCGGAGATGACGTTGGTGACGTGGCGTTCGTCCGGGTGGTTGTACTGGCTCTGGTCCCAGTTCAGGTCTGAAAAGCGCAGCAGAGCTGCGATGAACAGAATGAAAATAAGTGGGAGAGAGCGTAACAGAGGGCGGATGTGCAGGTCGCGGGGTGCGTTGGCGTTCATGTCGTCGGGGAAGGAGAAATAAGCTGCCCAGTGCACAAATTTGTGCACCGGGCAGGAGGCTACGCACCAAATTTACCGAGGCGGCCGGCGTGCGCCAGGGCGAGCTGCATGATATCGGCGGCGCGGATCGTGCCAAGCCCGCCGTGTGCACACTCACGTTCGCCGAAGCCAGCGCTGCGATCGCGTCGCGCCGTCGCCGGCGCCCACAGCAGCAGCGGCACCGGGTGGCCCGAATGTCCGCGCATCTGGCTGGGCGTGCAGTGATCGCCAGTCACGACGAGCACGTCGGGCTTCAGCGCCAGCAGCGCAGGCAGCGCAGCATCGACCTCTTCGATGACGGCTTTCTTCGCTTCGAAGTTGCCGTCCTCGCCGCGGCTGTCGGTGTACTTCACGTGGATGAAGAGGAAGTCGTAGTCCTTCCACACCTGCGCAGCCGCCTCGAATTCCTCGGCCACAGTATGCGCATGGTGCTGCACGACGTCCATGCCGACGAGCGAGGCCACGCCGCGATACATCGGGTATACGGCGATGGCGCCGGCCTTGAGGCCATAGACCTCGCGGTACTTCGGCAGGCCCGGGTCGGTGCTGAAGCCGCGCAGGGTCATGCCGTTGGCCGGTGCGTCGTCGCGGATGACGGCGCTGGCTTTGGCGATCCACTCATTGAAGAGTGCGGCGGTGCGCGACGACGCATCGTCGGCGCCGACACACTGCAGCGGCGGCACGCCGGTGCGCTGCGGATCAGTGCCTTCGATGGCGCCGGACAGGCCTGGGCCGCGCATGACAGCGAGGAAGCGATAGTCCTGCACCGCCTCGACGAAGACCTTCACATCGGCCGACAAGCGGATGTCAGCGGCGTTGATCTTGGTGACGAGCCGCTGACACACTTCCGTCGGAATGCGGCCGGCGCGCCGGTCGCTGATGCGACCATCGGCATCGAGCGTGCAGAAGTTGCCACGTACGCAGACGTCCTGGTCGGTCACGGGGAAGCCAATGCCAACAGCTTCGAGGATGCCGCGCCCGATTTCATATTCCAGCGGATCGTAGCCAAACAATCCCAGATGCCCGGGGCCGCTGCCAACGGCGATGCCGGGCCCGGCCGGGTAGTGCTGGCCGAGGCAGCCTTCGCGCGCCAGTTTGTCGAGGTTGGGCGTGTGCGCAGCCTCAAGTTCAGTCTTATCGTCTTCCGGGCGCGGCAGTCCGCCGACGCCGTCCATCACCAGCAATACGATTTTTGTCGATGCAGGCTGAAGCAGGTCTTTGAGAAGTTCAAAATTAGCCATGGGAAATATCTACGCAGGTTGCAGCAATGTTTATCCACCGATGGTGGTCGGTCGGAAACTGTGCACAGTTGCCTAAGTTCCTGTCCATAAGTTTTGTCCGGCAGATTCGCCTCCCCCGCTTTGCAGGGGAGGCGAATCTGCCGCCAGAACTTTTGGCGACTCACTTAGTCTACTATCGTGCGCCTGCTGATGGGTGCATTCGCCAAAAGGGGCAAACTTTCGACCGCCGGCGATCGGCACTGATTGGAATCCTGGAAACGCGCTATCTCCCTCCCCCGAAGGGGGAGGGAGATAGCGCGGATGCACCCACTGGGGCAGGGCGTTTTGTAATGAAAAATTGGTACCTATTCCGCAGAAAAACGCCGCAGGCATCGCTCCAGATGACGACCGGGGGCGTGGCTTATCGACGGCTGGTTGTTTCGTCCAAAATGCTGAATGCACTCTTGAAAACTACGAATCCGATGCTATAGTATGTTCCGCGCCGGGTAACCGTGCGCAAGTTGAGACGGAGATGCGAGAGCGCGCTTCCCATTCATCCACGGTCTACGCCGTAAGTGCTGGCGGTTCGAGAGAATGAATCGCAATGATGCCTGCGCGCGTGTGCTGCCTGACCAGCAGACTTGACCTTCCTCGATGAGCAGCCCACTTATGCGCATTCTCTCCGCCCTGTTTTCTCATGCATCGATTCGTTCGTCCCGAATGCCGGCGCGGCCTGCCTGCCGCAGCTTCGTTCGCGTTGACGTGCGTCCTCGAGGAGACATCGCTGCGTCAAGCTTTTGATCTGATTTACAGCCCCCAGTTTCGTGCGCGGTGACGACTGCGCATCGAGTTTCGTTCGTACTGATCCGTGCTGAAACGATAGATTAAGACAGAATTTTCCGGGAGATATTTCAATGAACAGATTGTATGTGGGCAACCTGTCGTACTCGACGACAGATGACGGCTTGCGCGCATTCTTTTCGGAAGCGGGTGACGTGTCCGAGGCTGAGATCGTGATCGACCGTGCGACGGGCCGCAGCAAGGGCTTCGCATTCGTGACGATGGCGACCGATGAGGCTGCGCAGAAGGCGATCAACGTTCTCAATGGGCAGCCCCTCGATAATCGTGCGTTGCGCATCGATTTCGCTAAGCCGAAGGAAGATCGCCCACGCTCCAGCTTCGGCGCCAGCGCCGATGATCGCCCGCGCTTCGGCGGCGGCGATTCGCGCGGCGGCTTCGGTGGCGCACGCAGCGGCGGTTACAGCGGTGGGCGCAGCGGCGGCGATTCGCGCGGCAGCCTCGGTGGCGCACGCAGCGGTGGCGATGCGCGCGGTGGGCGTTCTGGCGATGCCCGTGGGGACTCACGTGGCGCCGGCCGTCCAGGTGGTCGACGCGAATACGGCGACGACTATTAGCTCATCCCCGGAGCGGCACAGGCCGCTCTGGAAGTTCTGAGTTCCGAGGGAAAATTTCCGAATGAGATTTGACGTGCTGTGGTGTGAGCCACCGTGCATGATTTCTTGGAACTCAAAATTGGGAGTGCTCAAACCACAACCAGTAAAACCTGCGAAGCACGCTATTCCCCTCCCTCCCAAAAAAAAGGGGCCTGAATGGCGTGTTTCGCGTTTTTCTCTCTACTTGGGTTCAGTCACTCTCTAAAATTACATAGAATTTAAAAAGAGATTACCCTGAAAGCCTGAACTCCTAGTGCGCGAATGGCTCTACACTAGGGCCGTATGCGCAGGCTCGAATCTGGAATGCACATCGCTTTTGCCGTGGTGCTGGTCGTCAGCATCACAGTGCTGGGCGTAGTGCTGCTGGCAACGCAAACGACGACGGGTGAGCGGCTGTTGCGTTCGCTGCGGGTTGAGCCGAGCCGCATCGTGCTGATCCCCGGCACGGTTGAGCTTCCGGCTGCTGTCGAGCCGGCGTTGCGCGATGCACTCGCCCGCGATTCCGCCGCGCATCCCTATTACGCGCTCACCGCCTTCGACTGCGATGGCAGCGTCTGTTTTGCCTCACTGGCCAGCTTCGATGCGCTGCCGGATCTGAATACCTGGACCCTCGATCAGGCTGCCGGCGTCTCACTCGTCGTGCTCAACCGGCGCGCCGACGGCGGCTACGACGCCGCGCGCGAGGATGAAGTGCAGGCCGATGCGCTGCTGGCAGAATCACAGTCGCCCGCCGCTGTGCGCCTGCGCGCCGATCGCCGCCTCCGCGCGTCGGACGTCTCCACTGCGACGGTTTCGTACGATTTCCCGTGGACACCCGGCTCAGCCGTGATGTACGGCTCGCTCGGTGTGCACCGCGGTGGCTTTATCGCGGGGTGGAGGGCGGTCGATTTTCTTTCCGATGGCAATACCAGCCTCGGGCACGCACCGAACGAGCTGCGCACGGCGGCTGAAGGTGTGATTTCCTATGTCTGCAACGACGGCGTGAACGTGGCAGTGCGCATTGGCAATCTTATGTACGTGCATCTGCTGCCCAGTGAAAACCGCCTGCGCGTCGGCGAATCTTTTGCACGCGGCGAACGACTCGGCGCGCTCAAGCCCGGCAGCTATAGCGCACGCTGCGGCTATGCTTCGCAGCAACCGCAGAATTTTCACGTCCACCTGGCCTTTCCGGACGCAGCGACACTGACCATGGGTGGGTGGACGCTGTCCACCGCCGACGGCGTCTGGCGGCGCGGCGATTCCACCTGGCATACCAGCCGCTGGCTGCGCAACGATGTCGAAAATGGTCCGTTGCCTACATCGACGCCGGCGACGCCGGTGGCCACGCATACGCCCAGCCCAACCCACACGCCGCGCGCTACGCGCACCCCGACGGCAGTGTCGACCGCTACGGTCGCGTCGACCGCTACGCCCTGCCCATCCGCCGCTCGCGGTGACGCCGATTGCGATGGGCAGGTCGATGGCGTGGACTATTCGCTCTGGCTGAGCAGCCCGTGCCTGAGCGGCTGCGTACGTGCGCCCGCCGATTTCAACAGCGACGGCGCCGTTGATGAGGCTGATTTTCAAATCTGGCTGCAGAACCGCACCACTGTCCTGTCGAGGCAGCTGTGGCGCGGGGCGGATGCGCCGGTGCAGGCGCGCCTCGTTGTGACGAACGTGAGCGCCGCGCGCACAGCGACCGGTCTGCGCAGCTTCGATCTGGCCGTTGAGGTCGTCTTCGAACCGATGACGATCTCGCATACGCTGCATTACGCGCGCGTCGAGCTGGCGATTCCGACCGACACACTGCGCATGCCGGCCGGTGCCGTGCTGGATATCGGCGCCTCCGGCCTCGGCCGTGTCATCGAGGCGACAAATGCCGAACAGATCGCTGCCAGCGGCTTTCTGCGCGTCGAACTGGGCGCACAGAGCGTGGCGCTCGCGCCGCAGACGACGCAGACGCTCACGCTCGCTATCGGGCGCTTCGAGTTCGTGCGTGACCTGCGCGAGCCACTCGGCCTCATGCTCTATGGTGCACAGTTCGTCACCGACGATGGCGCTTCTCTACCCGTGACGTACGCCTCTATTGAGATCGCACCAGACCGCCGCACTAATCTGCCGATGGTGATGGAGCGCTGACGGTGCGGACGGCTTTGTAAAAATCGGTTATATTTAAATTATTGAATTTTGAGCACTCCTCAATTTCGTGCGTGTGCTGTAAATAGTAAAATTTCGTAACTACTCAGGCCTAAATCAGTATTTCCCGCGAAACACGCCATTCCTTCCCCCTTCGGGGGAAGGAATGGCGTGTTTCGCGTTGGAAAAATGGATGGCCTGAGTAGTTACAAAATTTCACAATGCTGCGCATGGGAAATGGATTGAGCCTCGTCGCTACGTATGTATTGAATCGTGCAAAGCAAATGCCGGAAAAGGGTTTGCCAAGGATTTGTGTATCAATGAAGAAAACATCTCGCAATGAGATCCGAAACACGCACTGGTTGATCCGGTTTGCGTTGTCGACGGTCATGCTGGCGTCGGCATTCGCCACGAACGCACCTGCATCCGCCGCCCCGCCGTCGGGCTGTGTGTCGAATACCGACAATGCGGGCGCAGGTTCGCTGCGCCAGTGCATTATTGATGCCGATGCCTCAGGCGCGACGACGACGATCACGTTTGATTCGTTGTTCGACACGCCGCAGACGATTGTTCTTACGGAGACTCTGGAGATCGGCAGGAACATCATCATTGCGCGGCTGATCACCAGCCCGCTTACCCTGAGCGGGAATCACGAGGTGCGTGTCATGCACGTGCTGTCCACGACCACCCTTGAGAATATCGTCATTACGCATGGTGAGGCGCACGATTGCATCTTGCCCCGTTCAACTTCACACGATTGTCCGTCGACTCCTCGGGCATCGTCTGCACTTGCTGCACCAGAGTCTCACGGCGCGGGCATCTACAACGAAGGGAATCTGACGCTGCGCAGCGTCAGTGTCATTAGCAATTCTGCCACGGGCTGGGGCGGCGGCATCTATAACGCGGGTGACCTGACGGTCGACTCGAGCACGTTCGACGATAACCGGTCCAGTAATGGTGAGGCCAATTTCGGCGGTGCGATCTACAACACAAATACCCTGACTGTCACCAGCAGCACTTTCACCAGTAATTTTGCAACGAATGAGGGAGGAGCAATCCACAATGACTATTCCCCAGCCAGCGTTTTTCTCAGCGATACGCTGATCTTCTCGAATTTTGCAGGCACTGGCGGCGGAATTTTCACGTTCGGGCCGGTGGTGATCGAAAATAGTCAGCTGCGCGGCAATAGCAACGATAATTCAGGCACCGGTGGTGGAGGCGCAATTTGGAGTTTCAGTTTCTTGTCGATCCGCAACTCCGTCTTTGCAACGAACACGTCCATTTACGGAGCTGTATATAACGCTGGTGAGGGCGGAGTGCTTTACGTCACCGGCACTACTTTTATTTCAAATTCAGCCACATACGGAGCGGGAATTTACAGCAACGGTAACGATACGCATGTGGCCGACTCCGTATTCGAGGGCAATACGGCGATCAGCGGTGGTGCACTGTGGTCTCAATTCGGCAGCCACACGGTTCTCGACTCGCAGTTCGTAGGCAATTCGGTCACGGGAGAAGGCGCGGCAGGCGGCGCCATTCATCAGGAAAGTGGCCAGGTTGTCATTGAACGAACAAGTTTCCGCGACAACGTGAGCAGCCAGGGAGCCGGCGGCGCAATTTCTTTGCAAAAATTTGTTGACGGGCGCCCGTCCGCATCCGCCAGCCGCGCATCGGACATAGCATATCCTGCACTCTTTGTGCGCGACAGCGAGTTCGTCAATAACCGCGTCACGTTCGGAAACGGCGGCGCAATTGTGCAGTCCAACCCTCATTCCAGCGATCAAGCGATCCCAGTAAGCATCACGGGCACTACGTTCTACTCGAACACGGCGACCAACGGGGGTGCGATTGCGACGGATAATTCGTTGATCAGCATCGAAATTGCCAACAGCACCTTCCATAACAATACTGCTTTTGCCAACTTTACGCGTCCCTGCACAGGGCAGTGTCGTGCTGCGAACGGGAGCGGCGACGGCGGTGCGCTGTACTTGCATAGCCCGTCGTTCGTCACGAATACGACGATCTACAGCAACAGCGCTTCAGGCTCCGGCGATGGCGTGTTCATGACGCCGCCGGCGCTGCCTCGATCGAGTGCGGGCAGCGATTTTGTGTTCGTGAATACCATCTTCGCAGGCACTGGGAGTGCTCAGTGCGGCGGCGAAGGCACGATCACGGGCACTGCCAACATCGCTACGGACACATCCTGCGGCAACGCTGATGTGTATGCGTCCGTCGGCATCGGCAACTTCGGCAACTATGGCGGCTTTGCGTCTACGCTGCCGCTGCTCCCCGGCTCCCCCGCGCTCAATGCCGGCGACGACGCCGCTTGTTCGACGGCCGACCAGCGCAGCATTGCGCGCGTCGGCATTTGTGATGTCGGCGCCTTTGAGTCACGCGGCTTCCGCTTCGGCATCGTCTCCGGCTCGCCGCAGTCGACGTCGATTGGTACGAACTTTGCGCAGCCGCTTGTGGTGGCCTACACCAGCAGCTACAGCGAGCCGGTCGGGCCAGGCGGTCCGATCACGCTGACAGCGCCGAACAGCGGCGCCAGCATTTTGCCAAACACACAGATCACCGGTGTGGTGGATGCCTCCGGCCGTTTGACGACGACGCTGAGGGCCAACGACATCGGCGGAACATACGCCGTGACGGTTGCGGCGCAGAGCGTCGCAACGCCGGTCATTGCAAGTCTGACGAACAACGCTCCGCCCGACGACACGTCGCTGGTGAATCTGGAGATTCATCCGGGCACGCTGGCGCCGACGTTCATCAGCAGCACGAAGGGCTACTCGGCGGGGGTGGTGCCGTATGTCGTGGCATCGGCCACCGTGACGGCGACGACGAGCGCCGAAGGCGCGAATGTGGTGTATTCGGCGGCGCCCGGGTCGTGCACAAACCCGATTCCTAATAAAGGCCTCTCCCAGGCAAGTGCACCGTGCACGCTGGAAGTCGGCTTGAACGTCATCACCGCGACGGTGTATAGCGGCGAGTCGACGGGCGTCTATACGATCACGATCACGCGCGAGCCAGAGATTCTGCCCGACGACACGTCGCTGGTGAATCTGGAGATTCATCCGGGCACGCTGGCGCCGACGTTCATCAGCAGCACGAAGGGCTACACGGCGGGGGTGGTGCCGTATGTCGTGGCATCAGCCACCGTGACGGCGACGACGAGCGACGAAGGCGCATACGTGGTGTATTCGGCGGCGCCCGGGTTGTGCACGAACCCGGCGAATAAAGGCCTCTCTCAGACAAGTGCCCCGTGCACGCTGGAAGTCGGCTTGAACGTCATCACCGCGACGGTGTATAGCGGCGAGTCGACGGGCGTCTATACGATCACGATCACGCGCGCGGCGCCGGAAATTACGCTCGTGATCGGCAATATGTGGCCGAAGACGGGCGTGCCCACGGGCCTGATGCCGGTGTCGCTGCTGGGCGAAGGCTTCCTGAATGTGCTGACGGTGACGGTTGACATCACGGCAGTGGAGCGGTTCACGATCGTGAACGACAACCGCATTGACTTCGTGATGCTGCCGGGCACGGCGGGCCAGAAGGTGGACGTAAAGGTGGAGTCGGCGGATGCGTCTGCGCTGGCGCAGCAGATCTTCACCTACCTGGGCACATCGAGCGGCTCGGTGGGCGCGGGGGGTGGCACGATCACCACATCAAGCGGCGTGACGCTGGTGGTGGCAGGGCTGGGGGGATCCTTCGTGTTGACGTTCACGCCGACGACGCCGCCGCAGCAGTTCATCGGCAATCTGCTGATGTATTCGTTTCAGCTGGATGCGCTGCTGAACGGCGACTCGATTCCGACGATCTCGAATCCGGTCACGATCACGTTGTCGGTGAACCCGGCGGATGTGCCGGTGGGCGAGACGCCGTATTTGTATGAATACGTGCCGCCATCAACCTCGAATCGCGTCGGTGGCGAGTCTCGGGCTCTCGATGCCGCCCCTGGCAACTGGCAGTTTGTGCCTGGTCAGGCCTACGATGCAGTGAATGGCGTGGTGACGGCGCCGCTGTATCGGATGAGCAGCTACACACTGAGCACGCTGGTGCTGAAAACGTGGTATTTCCCGTATGTCGGGCGGCCGTACGCGCCGCTGGACAGCCGGTGATGCGAAGCTTGTAGTTCGAAGTGCGAAGCGCCGAGTACACCTCGGCGCTTCGATCGTTTTCCACGCTTTCCCCAAGGCGCCGGCCGCCGGAGCAGCCCACACCCTCGGTCTGGGTGCTCGGCCACACATACGCCATGCTGTGAATTTCGCCCCCAACGGCGGATGCGCCTGCCGTTGCCGGGGGCTGGGGAAGCGATCGCCCCTTCGGGGCTGGCGACTGGTTTGCCGTGGGGTACGCGCCGTTGGCGCTCATGTTCCGTCGAAAAAGCGCCAAAGGCGCGACGCAGTCCTAGCCCAGACCCTCGGTCTGGGATGCACAACCGCACCCGTGGGAAATTGCTGCGTCGCAATATGGGCG
>CANJQH010000069.1 GCA_947476335.1 Anaerolineae bacterium
AAGGGCCCATGGAAGGGCCCATGGAAGGGCCCATGGAAGGGCCCATGGAAGGGCCCATGGAAGGGCCCATGGAAGGGCCCATGGAAGGGCCCATGGAAGGGCCCATGGAAGGGCGATCCAAGCGCCTATTTTAGATTCACATTTTATGTGCAAGCCCGCCGGGTGCCTTTCTTTGATCTTTAATATCTTTATAAAAGATACCCATGAGGCATTTTCGGCGGCAGTTTGGCTTGAAATCTGAAATCTGGTAGCTACTCAGGCCTCGGTTGATATTTCCTGCGAAACAGACCGGCCTGACCAGTTGCAAAATTTGTCTAGAATCGTCTCATGGAAACCCTTGGTGGTATCGAAGCAGGTGGCACGAAGTTCGTATGCGCAGTGAGCGACGCGCAGGATCCGCGCAATATTATTGCGCAGGCGCAGTTCCCCACGACATTGCCCGACGAAACGATCGGGCTCTGCGTCGAGTTTTTTCAAAGGCATAGCGATGGGTTGTGCGCGATTGGCATTGCGTCGTTTGGCCCGGTCGACGTGCATAAGGATTCGCCGACCCATGGCTATATCACCACGACGCCGAAGGCGAACTGGGGCTACACGAATCTGCGTGGGCCGCTGGCTGATGCGCTCGGCGTACCGGTTGGTTTTGACACGGACGTGAATGGCGCTGCGCTGGGTGAGCAGCGCTGGGGTGCGGCACAGGGGCTGAGCGATTTTGTCTATTACACGATCGGCACCGGCATCGGCGGGGGGGCAATGGTCGGTGGGAAGCTGTTGCACGGTCTGATGCACACTGAAATGGGCCATATGCGCCTGGCGCATGACAAAACGCAGGATTCATTTGCGGGTAGTTGCCCATATCATGCAAATTGTTTTGAAGGGCTCGCTGCCGGGCCGACGATCGAGCAGCGCTGGGGCGCGCGCGCGGAAACGCTGCCCGCGCATCATCCGGCGTGGGAACTTGAGGCACACTACATTGCGCTCGCCATGCAGACGACGATCTGCATGTTGTCTCCGCAGCGCATTATTCTGGGCGGTGGCGTGATGTCGCAGCCACAGTTGTTTCCGCTTGTGCGGCAGAAGACGCTGGAATACCTGAATGGCTACGTGCAGATGCCGCAGATTCTGGCTCACATCGACGAGTACATCGTGCCACCGGCTCTGGGGGGGCGTGCGGGCGTGCTCGGTGCAATTGCACTCGGACAGGCGGAACTGTAGGAATCGTAGCTTAGAAAGGGCAGGAGTGAGAGAGATGAGAAAAAATTTGCGGGCAGTCAGCAGTGCTTTGGCGATTTTCGTTGGCATTTTCGTTGGAATTTTCGTTGGAATGACGTGCGGTGCAGGGCAGGTGACGGCGGCAGCGCCGTATTACCTGGCTGTGGCGGCGCCGTTTCCGACGGTGGCTGATGGCGTAGCGTTCGCTGACGTTCAGGCATTCTGGGCGGGCGACGCGGGTGCGCTTGCCAGAGCTACGAATGACGGCTCAGCACCGACGCTGTTCGTCACCATCGCCACGCAGAAGCACCTGGCCGCGCTGCTCGGCCCGCAGGCAAAAAACGCGCGCGTGAAGATCGTCGCACCAGGCGAGCTGGCGTCCGCAGTCTGGGCGGCACAACCCTCCGCGCTGGCCATCGTGCCATTCGACGAACTTGAGCCGCGCCTCAAGGTGCTTACCGTTGACGGAATTCAACTTTTCGATAAACAGGCCGATGTGTCTGCGTACCCGCTGAAGGCCTCCGCCCCGGCGACGAATCGCGATACGAACAAAATGACGGTTGTGGCGATGACCGGTGTGACGGCACTCGTGCGTGGCACAGCCGTGATGATGGAAAAGAAGGGCCTGACGTATCCGGGCGAGAAAATTCGCGACTGGCTGAAGACGGCTGACATTACGCATATTTCGAACGAGGTGAGCTTCTGGGACAAATGCCCGCGCCCAACCTTCAACGATGGCGTGACGATGTGCTCGGATTTGCGCTATCTCGAACTGCTGAAATATGTCGGCACCGATATTATTGAACTAACCGGCAATCATTTGTGGGACCGCGGCTGGCAGCAGCTGAACACCACCCTCGACACGTATGACTCGCTCGGCTGGGTCTACTTCGGCGGCGGCCGCAACGCAGCGACGGCGCTGGATCCGGTGCGCTATGACATTCAGGGCAACAAAATCGCCTTCGTCGGCTGCAACTGGTTCGGCAACGACTGGGCAACAGACGAAAAACCCGGCTCGGCGCGCTGCGGCAGCAAAAGCCCGCGCGATCTTGACCTGATCATTCCGCTGATCCAGCAGCTGAAATCTGAGGGCTATCACGTGATCGTCGGGATTCAGTACGCCGAGTACTACCAGTATGATCCCAAGCCGGGGCAGGTGGATGACTTCAATGCGCTGCGCGCCGCGGGTGCCGACGTGGTCAATGGCAGTCAGGGCCATCATGCCGCCGGCTTCGCTGTGAATGAGCAGGGCTTCATGCACTATGGCGTTGGCAATCTGTTCTTCGGCGACCAGGCGGGCGATGGCCCGAAGCAGTCGATGGTGGATCGGCACGTGTTCTACAACGGCCGCTACCTCGGCGTTGATGTGAAAACGGCGTTTATCCGCGATTTCTCGCAGCCCCAGCCGATGACGCCAAAGGAACGCGCAGCACTGTTGCGCACGCTCTTCGCTGCGAGCGGGTGGTAACAGATAACGAGATAACGCGAAACAAGATAACGACGGACGACGATAAGCACTGGCTTGTCGTCGTCCGTCTCCGCCCCAACCGTTCGAAAGTCTGACCCCATAACCTGTCTATTTCTATACAATCTCTATGAATAGTCACGGAGGTTTCTATGCGTCTTGGATTGAATTTGCGCGCAATGGGCGTGCTGGGAGCGGTGGTTTTGCTGTCGTCCGTACCGTTTTTTGTGCGCGCAGCAGCGCCGGGGCAGGGCAATCGCGCCTGCGATGGCCTGGTGAACGTCTCATTGACGAACGTGCGCCAGGGCCCCGGCATCGAGTATGAAATCGTGACGCAGTTGCCGTACGGGGAAAAAGTTATCGCCGTTGGATTGGATCTGACGGCGAAGTGGTACGTGGCGTATCTGCCGCGCGAAAATAACGTTGCGCCGCGCTGGATTTATTATCGCAACCTTAGAATCACCAAACAGTGCATCAAAGCGCTGAAGCTGAGCGAGCCGCCAGCTGGCGCAGCCGATGTCGGATCACCGAATCCGTAGCCGTATATGGGCGCATTTGGCGTTGGAGGCAAATTGCCTTCGCCCCAAACGCCGGGTGCGCCCAGCCGGATCACATTTCAGAACAGCAGATCGTCGCTCTCTTCGACTTGCTCCATGAACTTTTCGAATTCTTCGTCTTTGATCTCCAGCATGTGGTTGCTGGCAGGATAGACGCCGGTGTCGATATCCATCTTGAATTCGCGAAACGCGGCGATCGATTCATCGTGCAGCCGCTGATATTCCGCCTTCAAATTGCGGTAAACCTTGGCGTGCCGCGGGACGTGGCCTTCGTTGTCGCCGAGCACATCCGTCGCGAAAAGATACTGCGCGTCGCAGCCTGCGCCGCTGCCCATGCCGATGAGCAGGATGTTGACGCGCTTCGAAATTTCCGCGGCAACTTTGTGCGGGACGATTTCAATTTCAACGGCGATGGCGCCGGCGTTCTGGTAATCCATCGTGCGCTGATACACCTGCAACGCATCCTCTGCCGTCTTGCCGACGGCCTTGAAGCCGCCGAACCATGTGGCTTTGTACGGCACCATGCCGACATGACCGCATACCGGAATTCCCTCATTTGCCATCGCCTCGACGAAGCCCAGACTCGACCCGCAGTACACCGCATCAGCGCCGTTCTTCAGGGCGCGAAAGCCGCCGCGCAGCACGTCCGTTGTGCTCGTGTAGTCTTCGCCGTAGGCCAGCCCGATGGTCAGAAATGTGCCCGGCGCCGCCGCTCGAATTCCAGCGACGTCGCTGCTGCGCTCTGAAGTTACGATCATGTCGATGCCGGCTGCTTCGCAGGCAGCGGCTTCCTTCGGGTTGCGTACGTAGATTTGAGCCATCTGTCGCTTACCCTTCAATGCGAACAGATCTTTTACCGTAAGTTTTGCCATATGCCAAAGATACGTCATGTGCTAGACTCCCGCCACTTGCACGCGAAGGTGTCCAAGAAACCGATTTCGAAATTCTAAAAAATTAAAAAAGGAGGCGCACTGTCCAGATGAATATGCAACTTGTCGTTCCCAAAGTTTTGAAGAGTGCGCTTCTTTCGGCGTAAAAATCGATTCGTTCGATCTTTATGCATCGCCGTGGCGCATTCGCCACGGCGTTTTTATTTTTCCAGTTCTCTGAAATTCAATCGGATTTGTAACTGCTCAGACCCAAATCAGTATTTCCCGCGAAACACGCGCGTGTTTCGCGTTGGAAAATTGACCAGCCTGAGTGGTTACTCGGATTTTCAATGACATTTACCAACGAACAACTGGCGCAGGCGCTTCGTCTTGATGCATACCCGCGTTCGGCGCAGTACGACCCGCAGTGGGTTATGTGCAATCTGATGGGGCCGAATCCGCTGTGGCTGGCCGAAGCGCTGTGCGAGCGGCTCGAGCTGCGGCCGGGTATGCGCGTGCTCGATATGGGCTGCGGCAAGGCGCTCACTTCGATCTTTCTGGCGCGCGAATTCGGCGTGCAGGTGTGGGCGAACGACTTGTGGATTTCCGCCACAGAAAACTGGGGACGCATCCGCGCCGCCGGCCTCGAATCGAGCGTGTTTCCAATTCACGCCGAGGCGCACGCGCTGCCGTACGCCGAGGGCTTCTTCGATGCCATCGTCAGCGTCGACGCGTATCACTATTTCGGCACCGACGATTTGTACATCGGCGAGATCACGCGCTTCCTGCGCCCGGGTGGCGCCATCGGCGTTGTTTCGCCCGGTCTGAGCGAGGAATTCGATGTGACGCCCGAACACTTGCAGCCGCACTGGGAATGGGACTTCGTGAGTTTTCACAGTCCGGCATGGTGGAGCCGGCACTGGGCGCGCACCGGCAAGGTGCAGGTCGAATGCGCCGACTTACTGCCTGATGGCTGGAAACACTGGTTGTACTGGCTGGAAATATGTGAAGCCGCTGGAGCTCATCGTGCTCCCGATGAAGCGGCCATGCTGCGCGCAGACGCCGGCCACACGCTCGGGTTCGCGCGCATTGTCGCGCGCAAGGTATAAAAACATGGCTAACGAAATCACGAACGAAATCACAAACAAAATCACAAACAAAATCACTGACGATTTCGATGATGAAATTGCCAGCGAAATCACGAACGAAATCACCGAAGATTTTGAAATTGATGACGCGACGACGCTGATCGCGAGCAATCGAACGCGCCGTGATATCGCACGCAAAAATTCTTCGCCGCGCGACAAGTCGCTCAGCGGTGCAGTGAAGGAAATGCTGCGCGATGCGGCGAAGGCCGAAGCGCAGGTCGACGTCTTTAACCCGACCTTCAAAGGCAAGCAGTTCGAAGAAAACTGGCTGCTTGAATCGCTGGGTGGGTTCTATTCGAACCACCTGATCGCCGATATCCTGAGCCAGGTCAAGGGTGGCAAAGAAGCGAACGTCTACTGCTGCAGTGCGCATGCGCAGCTCGGCATCGAGCTGGTGGCGGCGAAGGTCTATCGCCCGCGCATGTTTCGCAATCTGAAAAACGACGCGGCGTACCGCGCCGGCGGCAATCTGATCGGCGATGACGGAAAATCGATGTTCAAGAGTCGTGAGCAGCGCGCCGTCGCCAAGCGTTCGAAGGTCGGCCTGCAGATGCTGCATGGTTCGTGGCTGCAGAACGAGTATGGCGCGTTGAACCAGCTGCATGCGGCTGGAGCGCATGTGCCGCGCACGTATGGCGTGCACGAAAACGCCATTCTGATGACGTATCTCGGTGAGCGCGAGATGGCGGCCGTGCCGCTGGCGCAGGTGCATCTCGAACGTGACGAGGCGTTGCCGCTTTTCCACAGCATCGTGGAGGACATCCGCGTCATGCTGGCGAACGACCTGGTGCACGGCGACTTGTCGGCGTACAACATTCTGTACTGGCAGGGCGAATACCTGATCATCGATTTTCCGCAGGCGGTGAATCGCTGGAAGAATCCGAACGCGCGCGAGTTCTTCGACCGCGATGTGCTGCGCGTGTGCGAGTACTTTGCGACGTGCGGTGTGCACGGCGATCCGATGCGGCTGGCGAATTCACTCTGGGAAGACGCACTCGGTGCTTTATGAAAAATGGGCTTCTTCCCGCTCGCACTGCGTATCTCTTTGCTGCGATGATTGATGCGTTTGCGCGCGGGCTGATCTTCCTCGGGCTGAGCGCGTATTATGTGCGCGACATCGGCATGAACCCGTTGCAGCTTGTGCTCGTAGGCACCGCTGTTGAGGCGACATGTTTTCTGTTTGAAGTGCCGACGGGCATAATGGCCGACGCGGTCAGCCGCAAATTGTCGGTGGTGATCGGCGGCGTACTCGTTGGCGTCTGCTACATGCTGACCGGCGCGCTGCCGATTTTCGGCGCCATCATCGTCGCCGAAATCGTGCGCGGCATCGGGGAGACTTTTCTCAGCGGTGCGTACGAAGCATGGATCACCGATGAGGCTGGTGTTGAGCACGTTGGACCGCTGTTTTTGCGCGCTGAGCAGATCAGCCGCGCTGCTGGATTGTGCGGCGGTGCAGCTGCAGTGCTGCTCGCCAGCCGCCACGGCTATGCGACGCCGATCTTCGTCGGTGGCGCATTGATGACGGTGCTGTTTATCACCATGTTTCGGCTCATGCCGGAGCACGGTTTTCATCCGACGCCGCGCGAGGAACGCGGCACGTTTGCGCAGATGGCGCATACGTTCACACAGGGCGCCGTTGCCGTGCGCAGCTCAGTTGTGCTGTTGCTGCTGCTGGTGATTGAGTTCGTCTTTGGTGCAGCGAGCGAAGGCTACGACCGGTTGTGGGAAGCGCATCTGTTGAAAAGCTTCGCACTGCCGCAGTTGCACCTGCCCGGTTTCGGCCCGCTCGATGTGATCGCCTGGTTCGTCGTCTTCGATGTTGTGATGACGATGATCGGCCTCACTTTGTTGGAGCTGGTGCGCCGTCGGCTGAATATGAACGAATCCGCGCGCGTTACGCGGGCGCTGACGATATTGAATGCGTGCGTGCTCGCAGCAACACTGGGCTTCGCCGCTGCTGGGCGCTTTGAGCTGGCTGCGATTGCGCTTGTGCTGCGCGCATGCAGTATGACGCTGTTGCGGCCGATTCAGCGTACATGGCTGAATCAGCACGTTCCATCAGCGGTGCGTGCCACCGTGCTGTCGATGAACGGGCAGATGAACGCACTCGGCCAGATCGCTGGCGGCCCGGGCGTGGGCTGGTTTGGCAATTGCTATGGCACACGCGGCGCGATTAGCTTCTCGGCGCTGCTGCTGGCGCCGGCGCTGCTGCTGTGGGGGAAGAAGAAAGTCGATAGTGGCTAAGTTCCTGTCCATAAGTTTTGTCCGGCAGATTCGCCTCCCCCGCAAAGCCGGGGGGGCGAATCTGCCGCCAGAACTTTTGGCGACTCACTTAGTGATAGTGCATAGTGATAGCTGAGCCAGGCGCAAATAAACCAGTCGCCCACTCTCTACTATCACCCTCTACTTTCTTCACGCATTCACTCCCGTCGGCGCATCGCCCAGGTCGAAATAATTCCACCACGAGCGAACGATGGCGGGCGTGCTGAAGAACCAGCGGCCCCAGTTTGGGCTGTGGCCGATGCCGTGCAGGACGAGCGACGGCGTGCTGTCGAGCGTGCTGAGGGAAAGCGGCACCACGCCGTCGCCCCATTGTTCGCCGGTGGTGCTGATCCATGCGTAGCTCGTATAAGCAGCGCGCTGACGCGGCGAGCCGTTGCTCTTGCCTTCGATCAGCCGTCCACTGACGGTGAGGTACTGCACTTTCGGGTAAAACGCGCCGGGGTAGTTGCGGTCGACCCACGCCGCATGCGAGACGCCGGGGCGGCTTGATCCGTCGACGGCGCGCAGCGGTGAGCCGAGCGTGACGAGCCGTGTGACATGTTCGTGGCCGCTGTACGTCGGTTGATGCGGCCGCATCCTCTTGCCACCGAGGTACGCGCGGCCGATCACGCCGCCGGCACTGTGGCCGACGAGCATGATGCGCTCGGTGCCGGTCTGCTGCAGTGCATGCTGCACGGCATTGTGCACACGCGTGAGCATCAGGCTGTAGTCGACGAAACCGCCGACGAGCCACGACAGACGATTGATACTCACAATAAATACACGTCGACCCGATACGTGGCTGAGCATACGCGCGCCGGGCTTGTAGTCGCTCCAGTGTGAGCCGAAGCCGCCGATGAGGAGAATTGGATCGAGGGACATGGGGGCAATCGTAGTAGTGGATAGTGATAATTCCGCTTGCTTGCGATCGTAACTACTCAGGCCAGCCATTTTTCCAACGCGAAACACACTATTCTCTCCCCCTTCGGGGGAGAGAATAGTGTGTTTCGCGGGAAATACTGATTTGGGCCTGAGTAGTTACTTACGATCACTATCCACGATCACTGTCTACTTTTTGCTGATCACATCTGTCCCGACGTACTTGCGCAGCACTTCCGGTACGACGATGCTGCCATCGGCCTGCTGGTAGTTCTCCATGACGGCGATGACGGTGCGCGGCAGGCCGAGGCCGGAGCCGTTGAGCGTGTGCACGAATTCGACTTTGGCGCCTTTTTCGCGGCGGAAGCGGATGCCAGCGCGGCGCGCCTGAAAATCACCGACGTTGCTGACCGAGCTGACTTCCAGCCACTCACTGCAGCCGGGCGACCAGACTTCGAGGTCGTAGGTGATGCGCGAACCGAAGCCGAGATCACCGCTGCACAATTGTTTGATGCGATAGGTAAGCCCGAGCTTGCGCAGCGTTTCTTCGGCGTCGGCGCGCATTTTTTCAAGCGTGGCGTCGGAGTCTTCCGGGCGCGTGAATGCGTACATTTCGACTTTGTCGAACTGATGGCCGCGCTTGATGCCGCGCACATCTTTGCCGGCGCTCATCTTTTCGCGGCGGAAGCATGGCGTGTATGCGCAGTAGAGGCGTGGCAGGTCGGCGACGTCGAGAATCTCATCACCATGCAGATTGGTCAACGGCACCTCTGCGGTGGGCACGAGCCAGAAATCCTCTTCGGCGTCGTGATACAGGTTGTCGCGAAATTTCGGCAGCTGGCCGGCGGCGAAGAGCGTTTGCTGCTTCACCATGAAGGGCAGGTAGCGTTCGGCGTAACCTTGTTCCTGGCGCAGGTCGAGCATCCATGCGATCAGGCCGCGCTGCAGGCGTGCGCCCCAGCCGTTCAACACGTAAAAGCGCGAACCGCTGAGTTTGACGCCGCGCTCGAAGTCGATCATGTCGAGGGCGACGCCGAGTTCATCGTGCATTTTCGGCGCGAAGGTGACTTCGGGCGCGCTGCCTTTTTCAACGCGCAGGATGACGTTGTGATCTTCATCCGGGCCGATGGGTGTGCGCGGATCAAGCATATTGGGCAGTGCCGCAGTCAGGTCGGCCAGTTGCGTTTCAATGCCACCGAGGTCGGCTTCGAGCGCGGTGATCTGATCACCGACGCTGCGCATTTCCATCTTGCGCGCTTCGCGTTCGGCGGGATCGCTCATGCGGCCGATTTCCTTGCTGACGGTGTTGCGCGTGGCGCGCAGCACTTCGCTTTGCGTGAGAATTTCGCGGCGCTGCACGTCGAGCGTCAGAATTGCGTCGAGCGAATTGGCGCTGCCGCCGCGTGCGGTGAGCATGGCGCGCACGGCGTCGGGTTCCTTGCGGATGAGGTTGATATCAAGCATGGTTTAAAAATGACGGCGGAAAACAACAAGCGCCCATCGTCTGTTCAGGACGAAGGGCGCTCGTGGTGCCACCTGAATTGGTTCTCGTGCGTCCTGTAACGGGGACGACCCCGGCCTGCTCGTCGCAGACGGCTCAGCGAATGGAAGCTGTGGCGCACACGTCGACCGGTTCGCACCTATCACCGGCTCTCTGTACTTCGTGTTCGCGAGCGTCTCGCGTCGATGCTGATGGGGCAAATTTTACGCGATGCGCCAGAAGATATTTATGGCGGATGAATTCTTCACGCTTCACGCTCCTGCTGGAAGTGCGACATGCACCACCCATCGTGCGAATGCGCCGACGCCCATGCTGCGCATCATGTCAACGACTTGGCGTGCATGCTTGCGGCGTGAAAGATATACGCCGTCGGCCCATACTGTGCGCGTGCGAATGGCATCGAAAACATCGCTGGCGCGACTGCCGCGAAATGCAGTTCGGCCGCTGCCCACAGCACACAGTGAGTGCGCATCGCTGCCGCCAATTTGTGCCATTCCCATGCTCATGGCCAGATTCTGCGCGGTACGATTTGCCGCACGCCATGGCCAGAAGATGCTGGCGTTGAAAACTTCGATTCCATCGAACGGAAGCGCGCATAAATTTACTGCGCCCAGTCTGCATCCCAATGACGGTACGCTGGCGTCGAACGGATGTGGCGCGATCGCCAGCCCGCCCTGTTCATGAATGCGCACGATGGTTTCAAATGCACTCAACTTGGGGGGAATTCGCTTCTGCAAAAATAAGCCGAGCAGGTGGCCGTGTGCAGTCGATATTTCCTCACCCACGATGACGTCGATGCCGAAGTGTGGAGCGAGTCGTTGTGCTTCGAATGCGCCTTCAATTTCATCATGATCGGTGACGGCAACTGCGCGTAAATTTGTGTTGCGCATCGCGTGTTCGAGCACTTCGATTACGGTTGCGCCGCCGTCACTGTAGGTGGTGTGTAAGTGCAGGTCAGCAAAATTCCATACCTTCGTGGTATTCAAGTTGGTTGATCCTTTCCTGCGAATGCGACTTCGCGTGTTGCAAGATGATGTGCGCCACATTGAGCGCTGCATCGGGCTGCGCCTGTGCCCGTGATGCGCATGCTGCTGCGTACCGGGCGCCGGGATCGTGCAGCCAGCGCTCGACCTGAGTGACGACCTCGTGCGGCTGCGGACACCAGGTGCCGGCTCCGCTCGTAGTGACGAGATCGACGTTGCCGCTTTCCTGACCGGGAACTGCGTCGTACAGCGCGATCGGCAGACCGGCGACGAAGGCTTCGCAGATCGCACCCGGTCCGGCTTTGGTGACGAGCATATCCGCTGCACCCATGTACTCGGGTACGCGATTGGTGAATCCGACGGCGTGAATGCCGGCGGCGCTCAGATCGATGCGCGCCTGTTCATTGCGGCCGCACAGCACCACGAGCTGAATTGGCAGGCCGCTGTTGGCAAGTGCGTATGCCGTCTGCGTCAGCCGTCCCATGCCGTCGCCACCGCCCATCAGCAGCACAGTGAACGCGTTCGGGTCCAGCCCGAGTTCGTCGCGTCGGCCGTGCGCACGTTCGACGCGTTCGGCGAAGTCGGGCAACACCGGCTGCCCGGTCACTGAAATGCGATCGGCGTTTATGCCGCGGCGAATGGCCAGCGCGCGCGCCTGCTGCGTCGGCACTGTGATGTGTGTGATGTGTTCCGACCAGAACAGCGCATGCACGGTGACCATGTCGCTGACCACGGCAAGGAACGGTGTATTTGGAAACATCTGTGATGCAACGCCGGGCAGCATCTGGTTCACCAGCGGATGGCAGGATACGTAGACGTCGGCCGGGTGCTCTGCGAAGAAGCGTGTGATTGAGCGTCGGCCGCTGATCTCCATCGATGCGCGTGCTGCAAGTGTGTAGGAACGATTATTTGTGATGTGCCAAAACGCTGCATAGCCGAGCCGTGTGTGTGCAATCGCAAATGGGTACACGCGTTCGGCGAGGTTGTACGGCATCGGCATATATGGCGTGGCGTTGACGAGCTCAACACCCGCGTCGCTGCCGCGCAGCTCGTGCAGCGCAGCAGCGATGGCCTGCGCTGTGGCGCGATGTCCACCCCCTGTGTCTGCATACAAAAGAACGATGCGCTTGATGGATTCATTCATGATGATCAGTTGCTGTGATCCATTCCACATGTGTGGATAGGATAATTTTTTGTGATGAAGAATTTGTAAACGCTGTGTGATCAAGTGCATCACACATTGCCAGGTAATCAGCGTACGCTGAATGCGTACGCGTCAAACGGCCGATCGGCCAGTGTGTGGTCAGCGCCGTGATATGACTTTCGTAATGCCACTGAGGGAGGCAGACAGGCGCTTTGCACCGGCGTTTTGAAAAAACACTTCGACTTCCTCGTCATCGCGTGAGCGTGTGCTGCGCAGCACGATGCCTTCACCGAATTTTGGATGTGAAACTCTGTCGCCGGGTTTGAATTGTGTGTCCTGCGTCGACGTGCGCTCGCGCGTCTGCGGTTTCCAGCTTGCTGTGCTTTGTGCGGCGGCGGCGCCTTTGCGCACCTTGCCGTCGATCAGTTCAGCGGGCAGGTCGGTCAGAAAACGCGACGGTTCAGCTGGTTCACTCATGCCCCACTGGCTGCGGCGCATTGGGCGCAGCAGATACAAGCGGTCGCGCGCGCGTGTGATGCCGACGTACATCAGGCGGCGCTCCTCGGCCATCTGTTCGGTATCTTCAAGGCTGCGCTGATGTGGCAGCACGCCTTCGACCAGGCCGATGATGAAAACCACACCGTATTCAAGGCCTTTGGCTGCGTGCAGCGTCAGCAGCGTCGGCGCATCTGCTGCTTCCAGATTGTCCGTCTCGCTGACGAGTGCGATGTCATTGAGGAAATCCGTCAACGGTGCATCACCGGCTTCGCCTGCTACGTTGCGCAACTCCATGAGGTTCGCCCAGCGCTCGTCCCCTTCTTCCGTTTTTCTTCCGTTCTCGTCTTCTTCGCGGACGGATTTGGCGTAGCCGCTGCTTTCGAGGATGTGGTCGAAGAGACGGCCGACAGGCAGCTCATCCTTCAGCGCGATCCATGATTGCCATAGTGCGCCGAATTCTTTCACCGCGCGGCCGCCGCGGCCGGCCATTTCGCGCTGTGTGATCAGTTCGAGCATGCTGATGTTTTCGGCACGCGCAGTTGCTTCGAGCTGTGCCAGCGTTTTTTCGCCGATGCCGCGCGTCGGCGCGTTGATGATGCGTGCAAGGCTGACTGCATCGCGCGGGTTGTTCACGATGCGCAGGTATGCCAACACGTCCTTGATTTCGCGACGTGCATAGAAGCGCGTGCCGCCAACGAGCTTGTAGGGCAGGCCGGCGCGGATGAACGCATCTTCGATGGCGCGGCTCTGTGCGTTGGTGCGATACATCACTGCCATGTTGCGTGGCTGCGCAAGATTCTGGCGCACCAGGTCGGCAATGGTGTCGACGACGTACTGACCTTCTTCATCCTCATTGAAAAATTCACGCAGCACAATGGCAGGGCCGCCCTGGCGCTGTGTGAACAGATCAATGTGCTGGCGATTTGGGTTGCGCCGAATGATCGCCATCGCTGCATTGAGGATGGTCTGTGTGCTGCGGTAGTTCTGTTCCAGCGCGATGGTATTCAGCTGCGGATAATCTTCGCGCAGGCGCAGCACGTTGCGATAATCGGCGCCGCGCCATGCATAGATGCTCTGATCAGGATCGCCTACGGCATAGAGATTGCCGTGTTGTGCAGACAACGTCTGTACGAGTTTGTACTGTGCAATGTTGGTGTCCTGGAATTCGTCGATCAGGATGTGCGTGTAGCGCTCTTGCAGCCGTTCGCGCACTGCGGCGTTGTCGCGCAGCAGGTGCACCGTTTCCATCAGTAGATCGTCGAAATCGAGTGCGTTGTTTGTGCGCAGCACCTGGTTGTAGCGCGTATAGACGCGCCCGGCGATTTCGTTGAAATACGTCTCGGCGTGATATTTCTCTGGTGCAATAAGCTCGTTTTTTGCGCTGCTGATGGCAGCATGTACAGCCTGTGGGCGATATTTTTTCTCGTCGAGGTTGAGCTCTTTCAAAATCGCCTTGACCACGTTGAGCTGATCGTCTGAATCGTAGATGACGAAATTGCGGTCGATGCCAGGAATTTCGTTCGTCGCCGAAGCGCGCCGCAGAATGCGTGCGCAGATCGAGTGGAAGGTGCCAAGCATCAACTCGCTGGTCTTCTCGATGCCGATCAAATTGTTGATGCGCTCACGCATTTCGCGTGAAGCTTTGTTTGTGAACGTGACCGCCATGATGCGGTACGGATACACATTGTGCATGCCGACAAGCCACGCAACACGCGAAATTAATACGCGCGTTTTGCCACTGCCTGGGCCGGCGATGATGAGCGTCGGCCCATCTTTTGCCTCAATGGCGGTGCGTTGCTGTGGATTGAGTCCGTCGAGTAGTGAGGAGAGCGAATGCAATTCGGTCACGCTGTGGAATTGTAGCGAGGCAAAGCGATCGTCTTGCAAAAAACGTGTTTTTGAGAAATGGGAAAATCACACCCCCGGGGAAATTTTGCGGGATTGACCCGCAGATTTTTATGGTGCCGGAGGTGGCGTTGGCGGTGGCGTTGGCGGCGTTGGCGGTGAATCTGGTGTGCCGCTGGTCATTGATGTCGCACTCGGTGCAATTGTCGGTGTTGCCGTGTCGCTGCCGATGATAGGTGTGGCACTGACGAGTGGGATCGGCGTGGCTGTGACCGGCACAATCATCGGTGTCGGCGTATGCGTCTGCGTCGGCAGGAATGTGGCGGTGGGCAGGGGGGGCGGTGTCATCGTCGCTGTCGCTGTGGCGGTTGCTGTGCGAGCTGGCGGGCGTGGGATGTTCGCTGCCGTTGGCAACAGATCAAAGGCGGCGACGTTCATCAGCGTGACGACGTCTTCGCGCACGAAGCCGCGCTGGCCCTCTGGCAGTGTGAACTCGAGCCACAGGCTGCCATCCGTTCCACGCACGGTAGCTGTAGCGAGCAACTGCGTTGATTCGCTGAGTGCGGTGAGTACCGGGTAGTTGGTGCCTGGGCCGCTGCGCGCACGACCGCCTCCGGCGTTGACGATCATGATCGGCTTTTTAGATCCGACGTCGTCGCTCGGCGTTGTGGCCGTCGCTGCGTTGGTGTTCGTCTGCTGTTGCGACGTTGTCGTGGACGCCGCTTTTGTGACCACTTGTGGCAGCGCCATGAGCTTTGTGGCTGTGGCCAGTGGCGGAATCACAGCGGATGATTCATTTGCTGGTGCGATCAATGCAGCGACCACCACGAGTGCGATGCCAATGAATGCAAGCACGCCGGCGGTGATGCCCAGCCACAGCAGCCAGCGACGGCTGTGCTGCATCTGCGTATCGTTCGGTGTTTTGGGTGTGTGCGCTGTGGGTGCTAAGCGCAATCGTGTGGAGGCTTCGGTGATTGGTTTGCGCGCAGTGACTGCAGCCGGGACGTCGCCTTGCTGCTCTGTTTGCGGCCGTGCATGCACGGCATCTGCGAAGGCACGCGCGAGTTCGCTGGCGCTGTCGTAGCGCTGCATCGGCTCCTTTGCCATCGCACGAGCGACGATTTTGTCCAGCTCTGCTGGGATGTCCGAGCGAAATTCCGCCACATGAGGCACCGGCTCCATCACGTGTTTCATCGCCACGCTGACGCCTGTGGGCCCTTTGTACGGTGGCAGGCCGGTGAGCATCTCATAGATCACCGCACCCAGTGAATAGACGTCGCTGCGCTTATCGATGGGCTTGCCGAGTGCCTGTTCAGGGCTCATGTAGGCTGGCGTGCCCAGCACTATGCTGCCGGTCATGTCGACCTGTGCAGACTCGCCTTCGAATAATTTGACGATGCCGAAGTCGGTCAGGAATGCTTCGCCTGTCGCATCGAAGAGGATATTTGCCGGCTTGAGATCGCGATGTACTACGCCATGGCTGTGTGCGATGTCAAGCGCACTGCCGATGCGTTCGGTGATGTGCGCGGTGTCGGACAAATTCAGACGTCCGAAGGTCAGCAGATCAGACAGCGAGCCGCCGGGCATCAGCCTCATCACCAGATATGGCTGATTTTCATCTTCGCCGAAATCGTAGACTGGCACGATCGCTGGATGATCGAGCGACGCAATGATGCGCGCTTCACGCTCGAAGCGCGCGCGCACCTGTGCTTGCCCTTGCAGATTGCTCGACAAGACTTTGACCGCCACGTCACGGCGAAAACGTGGATCGTGCGCAAGATACACAACCGACATTCCACCGTGGTCGATTTCACTCTTGATCTGGTAGCGTCCGATGTTGCGCTGCTTCATGCGTGGCCGGATTGTAAAGTGAACCGCCGCCACTCAGTGTTAATTCGTGCCTGCATCTGCTCTATCGTCTCGTTCGAGTCGATCACTACGTCGGCGGCCGCGAGTTTTTCAGCCTGTGGCGGCTGTGCGTCGATGCGCATGCGCGCTTCCTGCTCGGTCATGCCGCGCGTGTGAATCAGGCGTTGCAATTGTTTTTCAGCCGAGCACATGACCACCCAGATTTCTTCGCAATGCGCGCTCCAGCCGCTTTCCAGCAGTTTGATTGCCTCGAGCACAACGATGACACCGCGTGGAAGTTCAGCGATGCGATTTGTGACCTCGGTGCGCACAGCTGGATGTGTGATGCCCTCGAGTACGCGCAGTTTTTCGGGATCGTTGAAAACAATCGCAGCGAGTGCGCGCCGATCGAGTGCGCCATTCGCCTGCAGCACGTGTGATCCGAATCTGCGCACAATTTCA
Source organism: Anaerolineae bacterium (assembly GCA_947476335.1). Taxonomy (GTDB): domain Bacteria; phylum Chloroflexota; class Anaerolineae; order J036; family Brachytrichaceae; genus CANJQH01. Next base: position 16,674 of record CANJQH010000069.1, read on the forward strand.
TCCAGCGCCGGTAGTCCGGGTTGCACGACTGCGCGCGCAACTGCATCGGCGTCGATGACGATCGCGCCCTGCTGAGCCAGCATTTTTTGCACCGTGCTTTTTCCGGTAGCAATGTTTCCCGTCAAACCGATTAGTCGTTTGCCTGTCAGGGATTTTCCGATGCTGGTTTGCATGTGTATCTCAATATAAATAAAAGGATAAATAAAAGGATAAATAAAAGGATAAATAAAAGGTAACTACTCAGGCCAGCTATTTTTCCAACGCGAAACACACTATTCTCTCCCCCTTCGGGGGAGAGAATAGTGTGTTTCGCGGGAAATACTGATTTGGGCCTGAGTAGTTACGATAGGCACAATCCGCCCGTCTGAAACTGCGTTTATTGGATTCGATGGTGTGGCTGGTTTGCCGCCAGTGTCATCACATTCAGAATCTTGCAGCGCGTCAGAATTTCTGCGCGCTGACCGCTATACGATGCTGCATTGGTCGATGGACCGCATATTCGTTTGAATCTAAACATCGTCGTTTCTGCCAGTGATCGACGGTGGTAGCCGATCTCCTGCTTCCATGCCTTGCGCCCTTTCCTGCGTATCGCGCGCAGATTCTCGTCTCGTGCTTGCCGTTTACCCCTTTTGTGCAACAACGCCACGCGCGCACCACAAATCGCATGGCTCGATCATGTGCTGCCGAGTGCTGGCAGGCAATATCGCGCGTGGGGCAACCATACTTGGTCTGCAGGAGGTGGTGGCGTTCGTTCCGCGGGCAACTTTCAGCATCGCAATGTTATTGGGATTGTGGAGGTTTGTCGTTCGGCGATCGCGGATATGATTCGTCAATTCCCATGCTTATCTCGATCGTCATCCCTTGCTATAACGAGGAACATACCGTTCACCTGATCCTTGAAAAGGTTTATTCCGCACCTTTGCCGAAAGGATGCGACCGCGAAATTGTCGTTGTCGATGATTGCTCGCGTGATGGCACGCGCCGCCGCTTGGAAGAACTGCAGCCACAGTTCGGTCTGAAGCTGGTGGTGCATGAAGTGAATAAGGGAAAGGGTGCGGCTTTGCGTTCCGGCTTCGAACACGCATCTGGTGACGTGATCATCATTCAGGATGCTGATCTCGAATATGATCCGAACGAATACCCGAAGCTGCTGCAGCCAATCCTTGACGAGCGTGCAGACGTGGTGTTTGGCTCACGCTTTATTGGAGGCGAATCACATCGCGTGCTGTACTTCTGGCACTCGGTTGGTAATCAGTTGCTCACACTCCTGTCGAACATGTTTACAAATTTGAATCTGACCGACATGGAGACTTGTTACAAAGTTTTCAAGCGTGACATTCTGAAAAGCATCAAGCTCGAAGAAAATCGCTTCGGCTTTGAACCTGAATTCACAGCAAAAGTAGCGCGGCTAAAACTTTCGATCTATGAAGTTGGCATCTCGTACTACGGACGCACGTACGAGCAGGGTAAGAAAATCGGCCTGAAGGATGCTTTCCGGGCTGCATATGTCATTCTGAAATACGGGCTCTTCCGTTGAGCGGGTGGTTCGACTGGCAAAGGAGATCGGCGATTCTGCTTCTGGCTTCTGTTGCGTATGCATGATGCTTTGAATTGTTTATGCGCGTTGCACGAAGGCCGGCCCGCTTTTTTTTGCCTGTAGATGATTTGCGCAGTTCATGGGCTGGCGCATGCGTATGATCGTCTGGGCTGTGTTTGCCACTTTCATTGCGCTGCTGATGCTGTATGTGCGGTGTTTGACATGGCCGAATGGCTGCAGCGTGCTGCAGTGGCTGTGACGCCGCTCGTGTATGGTGCTGGCGTTCAGAATAAGGTGCTCGAAGCACTGACAAGTGGTGCACCTGTGGTGGCTGATCCACTCGCGACTTAAGAAAAATCATCGTCTGTCAAGGGTAGAAGTGGTGTATCCGTTTTGATCTTCCTGGGCGATTTTTTACGCTTCACAAGTCCGTACAACTTGTGGTTAGCGACCAGATAGGCAATCGGATCATCGGCTTCCCCTTGACTGGCAACGTGCACATAGTGAGACAGTGCACGATAGACCATTTCCATTGAAATGTCTGCGAACGGGTGCTTCAGCGCCTCTGCCATGGTATCCGTCACGTCCACCAGAACTGCATAGAGCAGCCATGTGGCCCATAGTTGCAGACGAATGGCATTGTCAGCGCC
>CANJQH010000070.1 GCA_947476335.1 Anaerolineae bacterium
GGTGCTTCGCCCGGGGCTGGGGAAGCGAACGCCCCTCCGGGGCTGGGCACGGGTCTGCCACAGCGGACCGCGCCGTTGGCGCTCATGTTCCGTCGAAAAAGCGCCGGAGGCGCGACGCTGCCCCAGCCCGGACCATCGGTCCGGGTGATGGCACGCGCCGTCTCGTGCAATCCGCTCCAAATGGCGGATGCACTCTGACTCTCTACTTCTCCTCCCCTCTGCTACCATCCCGCCCATGCTCATCGCCGTCGTCCTCACGCTGAACGAACAGCGCCACATCGCAGATTGTCTGGCTTCGCTCGCGTGGGCTGACGGCCGTCTGGTCTTCGATTCGTTCAGCTCCGATCGCACCGTCGCCCTAGCACAAGCGGCCGGCGCTGACGTGGCTCAGTTGCGCTTCGAGAATTATGCGCAGCAGCGCAACGCCGCGCTCGAGCATGTCGCAGCGCAACATGCCGACGCCTGGGTGTTCTTCGTCGATGCCGACGAGCGCTGCACGCCGGCGCTCGCCGCCGAAATTCGCGCCGTCGTCGCCGACCCGCGCACCGATGAGCGGCCCGTGTGGTCCGTGCCGCGCAACAACTATCTCTTCGGCCGGCTGACGAAGGGCGCCGGCTGGTGGCCCGATTTTCAGGCGCGCCTGTTTCGCGTCGGCCGCGTGCGCTTTGATCCGCTGCGCGAAGTGCACGAAGTCGCGCTCTTCGATGGCGAGCACGGCTTTCTGAAAAACGAGCTGACGCATTTCAACTACGACGACGTCGCGCAGTTTCACGCCAAGCAGCGCCGCTACACCGAATACGATGCCAGTATTTTGTTCAAGCAGAATATTCGTCCGAAGCCGCGCAATTTCGTGCTGCAGCCGCTGCGCGAATTTAAACGGCGATTCTTCGCGCTGCGTGGCTACGTCGATGGCCTGCATGGCCTGCGCCTCAGCCTGCTGATGGCGTACTACCAGTTCGATCTGTATCGCAGGCTCGCGCGCATGTGGCGTGAACGAGAGCTTGCGGGCTGAAAATCGCGGTTCGTTTTCCACGGTGCACATTCAGCCCTGAAAGCAGCCCTGAAAGCAGCCCTGAAAGGGCGTACTTCGGCGCTGAAGGCGCGGCCCTGGCATTCACCCCAACGCCGGATGTGCCTTTCGCGTAAATGCGTGCGCGGCGATAATTACGCACGAAGTCATTTACAGTAACGACTCAGGTCAATCTATTTCCCACCGCAAAATACGCTGTCCCTCCTCCCGAAGGGAGGAGGGACAGCGTATTTTGCGGGAAATATGACAGTGGCCAGGTCGTTGCCATTTACAAGCTATGAGTACATTACCCGTCTATGTCGTCGGCCACAAAAACCCGGACACTGATTGCGTTGCTTCCGCGATCGGCTATGCCTGGCTGCTGCGCGAGCGCGATGGGATGGATACCGTTGCGGCGCGCGCGGGCAGTTTGAATGCGCAGACGCGCTTTGCCCTCAGCCACTTCGGCCTGCCGTTGCCCGTGCTGCTCGAAGATGCGTCGCCGCGCTTCGACCAGATCGTCAAGCCGATCGATGCGCTGAACCCGGCGCAGACGCTCGCTGAAGCATGGGAATTCACTGCGCGTACGAACCGTGTGGCGCCGGTGCTCGACATCTGGCGCCGCCCGCTTGGGATGGTGACCGGCCGTTCCGTTTTCGACTACCTTTCGAAGCGCTTGAACATGGCTGATGAGCCGTTCAGTGAGCTGATTCGTGTGCCGTGTGGCGAAGCGTGCGATCGCAATGTGCCGCGTTTCCTGGCCACTGATCGTATCAGCGATCACCGTGAGAGCGTGCTGCGCGACCAGAATGATGATTACTGGGTGATCGACCGTGAGGGAAAGTATGTGGGCACCTGCACGCGGGCGGACATGATGAAACCGCCGCGCATGCGCCTCGTGCTCGTCGATCACAACGAAGCGATGCAGGCGGTGAATGGTTTGCAGGAAGCAGACCTGCTCGAAGTGCTCGATCATCACCGGCTCGGTACGGTGAACACGGCGATTCCGATTGCGTTTCATATCGACATCACTGGCTCGACATCGACGCTGGTGGCTGAACGCATGCGCCTGGCGCGTCAGACGCCGCCGCCCGAAATCGCAGGAATTCTTTTGTCGGGCATTTTGTCGGACACGCTGATGTATAAGTCGCCGACGACGACGGCGCGTGACAAGGGTTCGGCCATCTGGCTGGCATGGCATGCATTTGGCGTCGACGATGCTGAACAGAAGATGCAGGAGTACGGCTCTGCACTTCTGCGCGCCGGCGCCGACCTGTCGAACCGTTCGGCGCAGGACATCGTGCAGGCGGACTTCAAGATGTTCGAATCCGGCGTGGTCCGCTTCGGTGTAGCGCAGGTCGAAGTGACGCACTACGATGCTGTGCTTGGCCGCGCAGAGGAAGTGCGCTCAGCGCTGCGCACATTGCAGGAGCAGAAGAGCCTGCACTTTGCCGCACTCATGATCACCGATATCGTGGAGAACGACAGCCTGCTGATTTGCGTCGGTGATGCGCGCTACTTCGAGCGTATGCCGTTTTCACGCATGACCGACAACATTTGGGAAATGCCAGGCGTCGTGTCGCGCAAGAAGCAGCTGCTGCCGACGATTCTGGGGATGCTGCAATAGAGTGGATAGTAGATAGTGCTACATCTACTATCCACTATCACTCTCTACTTCGCCGCCGCCTGCGCAGCGCTTTGGTACTTCGTCGGGCACTGCAGCAGCAGCGCATCGGGTGAGCTTGCTGCGACGAGGCGGCCGTCGGGGCCTACTCTGCCGGTGACGATCGCCGTGGCTTCGTTCACCAGCGTATCTGGCCGCACACCGCGGTATTGCACGCGCACGCGTGGTGCGGTTGCCAGATTGTTGTGCAGATCATCGCGCGTGTTGACGATATCGAATTGCAGATCGAGCGTGTTCTGGTCGTACACGATGCTGTCGCCGACGACGATGCCGGTGACTTTGAAACTGCGATCTGGTATGGCGCCGCCCGCAGTTTGTGCGAGCAGGTCAACGACCTTCACTTCCTGGCTGCTGTTGCCGGCAATGGTGAAGATCATGACTGCGATGACTGCGCCAATGATCAGGCCGATGCCGATGATGAACTTGGGTTTCAATGGATTCGTCCTTTCGCTGCGCTCGGCACGGAGCGCCGAAGCGCCCCGTGCGAGACGAGCAAACTACGGCCGCGCGACGGTGCCGTCCGGGCGGCGTGACTGCGTCCAGTTTACGGCGCCGCCGCTGAACTGCGCCATGTCGTTGTGGATCGGATATTTCGCAGCCTTGGTTTCGTCAATGTCGATGCCGAGGCCGGGCCCTTCATTCGGGTAGATGTACCCTTCGCGCACCTGCGGGCAGCCGGGGAATACTTCCTCGAGTACTTCGTTGAAGCCGCTGAATTCCTGAACGCCGAAATTGTGCACGTGCACGTCAATGTGCACGTTGGCGGCGTGGCCGATCGGCGATACGTCGCCTGGCCCGTGAAATGCGGTGCGCACGTTGAACGCTTCGCACAACCGCGCCAGCTTCAGCGCCGGCGTGATGCCGCCGATGTCGCTGATGTGCACGCGGATGTAGTCGATCAGCTGATTGACGATCAGCGGGCGCCATTCGAGCGGATGCGTGAATAGTTCGCCCATGGCGATCGGCACGGCTGCGTGCTGGCGCAGCACTTTGAACCATTCCTGATCTTCGGGTGCGAGTGGGTCTTCAAAGAAGAATAGGCGATACGGCTCGAGTGCCTTGGCCAGTCGAATTGCGTCCATCGGGGCTATGCGCTCGTGCACATCATGCAGCAGCTGCAGGTCGAAGCCGACGACCTTGCGCACATGCTCGAACATTTCGGGCACGGTGCGGCAGTAAATGTCAGGGTCGTAGTATTCGCCCGGCTGCGCACCGTACGGGCTGCGCGTCTGGTTCTTGATGCCGCCGTAGACGCCGACGTTGTTGTACGAGCCGACGGCCTTCGTGCCGGCGCCCTGCTGCTTGGCGATTCCGCCATAGCCGCCGAGCTGGCAGCGGATGTACTGGTAGCCTTGTTCGGCCAGCTTGAGTACGTTGTCGGCCACTTCCTGTGGGTCACGGCCGTCGGCATGGCGATATACCGCCGCCGCTTCACGGCTCTTGCCGCCGAAGAGTTCGTAGACCGGCAGGCCGGCCACTTTGCCCTTGATGTCCCACAGTGCCTGGTCGATGCCGGAGATGGCGTTGTTCAACACTGGGCTGTTGCGCCAATAGCTGTTCTGGTAGCTCAGCTGCCAGATTTCCTCGATGCGCGACGGATCACGGCCGACCAGCAGCGGCTTGAGGTAATCCTCGATCGCCGCCTTCACTGTGGTGAGGCGCTGCGTGAATGTGGCACAGCCAACGCCGTACAACCCGGGCTGATCAGTTTCGATCTTCACCACCGCCAGGCCGATGTTGGCTGGCGCCGTGAGGATGCATTTGATGTTGGTGATCTTCATGGCTGGCAGGATTATAGGGCGGGGGAGGAGTGTGGAGAGTCAGAGCAATTCACTCTCTATTCTGACTCTCTACTCTTATCTCACTTTCCCGAGCCTGTCATATCATCTTATCCATATGTGGCCTGTACTTACTCGGTATGACCAGCGCCGTCTCGGGCGCATCGCCCTGCCGCTCGGCGGCATCGGAACCGGCACCGTTTCACTTGGTGGCCGTGGGGATTTGCGCGACTGGGAAATCGTCAATCGTCCGGCGAAGGGATTTCGGCCGCGACAGACATTCTTCGCACTGTGGGCGCGCCCGGCCGGCGGCGAAGCGGTGACGCGCGCGCTCGAAGGCGTCATCGATCCGCACGAGTACGAAGGCGCGTTCGGCAGCACCGTCGGCAATCATGGTCTGCCACGTTTTCGCAATTGCTCGTTTGAAGCGGCGTACCCGTTCGGTCAGGTTGTGCTGCACGATTCCGCCGTGCCGCTCAATGTGCGCATTCAAGCATTCAATCCGCTTATCCCCGCCGACTCGGCGCGCAGTAGTCTGCCCCTAGCTGTGCTGCGCTTCGAACTGACCAACCGTACGGACAAGCCGGTCGATGCAAGCGTGTGCGGCAATCTTGAAAATTTCATCGGCCAGGACGGCAGCGTTGTCGCGGACGGCCGCATTAATACAGGCGAGCGCGGCAGCGCGAAAAACATCACCGGCATGCGCGCGTCGGGCGATGACGCGCTGCACGGCTTGTTCATGCGCTCCGAAGGCATCTCCGCCGACGCCGAGCAGTGGGGCACGCTGGCGCTGGCGACCACGGCGACGCGCGGTGTTTCGCATCGCACCACGTGGGCCGATCTGAACTGGGGCGACACGCTGCTGGATTACTGGGACGACTTCAGCGCGGACGGCGTTGTGGAAGAGCGCATGGCCGATGTGGCGAATCCGATCGGCTCACTCGCGGTGAAGCTGCGCATTCCGCCGCATGCCACGCGCAGCATCGTGTTTTTGCTGGCATGGCATTTTCCAAATCGACGCGGATGGGGCGTGCGCAATGAACCATCGCTCAGCTACGGCACCGGCACGCGCGATGTGCCTGAGTTGATCGGCAATCACTACACCACGCAGTTCGCCGATGCATGGGACGTCGTCGAGCGCGTCGCGCCGCAGCTGGCTTCGCTTGAAAAAGACACGCTGTCCTTCGTGAATGCGTTTCTCTCGTCGGACCTGCCGGCGGAAGTGAAGGAATCCGCGCTCTACAACGTCAGCACGTTGCGCTCGCAGACGACGTTCCGCACGACGAGCGGCCATCTGATGGGCTGGGAAGGCTGCGGTGACAAGGCCGGCTGCTGCTGGGGCTCGTGCACGCATGTGTGGAACTATGAGCAGGCGACGGGTTTCCTGTTTGGTGACCTTGCGCGCACGATGCGTGAAATCGAATTTAAGTACTCCACGCGCAATGATGGGCTGATGGCGTTTCGCGCCGACCTTCCGCTGCATCATGCACTGGAATGGATCAACGCCGCTGCCGACGGGCAGATGGGCTGCCTGATGAAACTGTATCGCGACTGGCAGCTTTCCGGCGATGACGAAATGCTGCGCTCGCTGTGGCCGAACGCGCGGCGCGCGCTCGAGTTCTGCTGGCGCCCGGGCGGCTGGGATGCGGACGAAGACGGCGTCATGGAAGGCTGCCAGCACAACACGATGGACGTCGAATACTATGGCCCGAATCCGCAGATGGGCACGTGGTACCTCGGTGCGCTGCGCGCGATGGAGGAGATGGCGATGCATCTCGGTGAAGCAGACTTTGCTGCGAAGTGCAGACGCTTGTTTGAACAGGGCAGTACGTGGATCGACGCAAATTTGTTCAACGGCGATTACTACGAACAGCACATTCGTGCGCCGCGGCGTGATGAGCTGATCCTTGACGGACTGCGCGTGGGCATGGGATCGGTCGACGTCGAAGAGCCGGCGTTGCAGCTCGGCGCTGGATGTCTGGTGGATCAACTGGTGGGTCAGTACTTCGCGCATGTGTGCGGGCTGGGTTATCTGCTTGATAAGCAAAAAGTGCGCAAGACGCTGCAGTCGATCATGAAGTTCAATTGGCGCAGCGGCTTTACTGATCACTTCAATCATCTGCGCAGCTTCGTGCTGGGTGATGAATCGGCACTGCTGATGGCGACGTATCCGCGTGGTCGGCGCCCGGCGCGGCCGTTCCCGTATTTCAACGAAGTGATGACTGGCTTTGAGTACACCGCCGCTATTGGCATGTTGTATGAAGGCCAGCGCGCCGCCGGTTTGAAAGTAATTCGCGCAGTGCGCGAGCGCTACGACGGTCTGCGGCGCAATCCGTTCGACGAGGCCGAGTGCGGCCATCACTACGCGCGCGCGATGGCGGCGTGGGCGGCAGTGCCGGCGTTGTCCGGTTTCCATTACTCCGGTGTGAGCGGCCGCATTCAGTTCGCTGCGCGCGACGGCGTGCATTTCTGGTCGAATGGCAGTGCGTGGGGCACGTGCGTTGTGTCGTCGAAGGATGGCAAGCGCGCAATGGAAATCAAGGTGCTCGGTGGATTGTTGAAGGTGCGCAGTGTGGCGCTTGACGGCACTGTGGTCGCCAAATTCGCGACCGAGAAAATCGTCGCTGCCGGGAAGTCGGTGAAAGTGGCAATGAAAAGCTGAGCGTGTGCGAATGCACCCTGCGTGTGGGGTGCATTCGCCAAAAGGGGCAAACTTTCGACTGCCGGCGATCGGCACTGATTGGAATCCTCGAAACGCGCTATCTCCCTCCCCTGAAGGGGGAGGGAGATAGCGCGTTTCGAGGGATTTACCAACGATGGGCCGTACGCGATGGCGGATGACCAAATCGCCCCTTTTGGCGAATGCACCCGTGTGGCGGTGCATCCAAGTAGTTACGTAGAATCACTTCATGGCTCTTTCATTCCACGTTCCCAGAATTGCGCTCGGCACTGCGCCGATTGGATCGATGGCGCCGGTGTTCGGCTTCGCCGTTAGTGATGAAGATGCACGCAATACGATTGCGCGCGTGCTGGCGTCCGGCGTGAATTTCATCGACACTGCGCCGCTCTACGGCAATGGCCTGGCCGAAGTGCGCATCGGTGCGGCGCTGAAGGAGCTGGGCGTTGTGCGCAACACGCTGGTTCTTGGCACGAAAATTGGCTGGCTGCCGGGCACGCTCGGCGGCGATCATTTCACTGACGGTGTGCGTTCATATACGCGCGATGCGGTGCTGCGCAGCGTCGAGGGAAGCTTGAAACGCCTGCAGACGGATCATCTCGATATCGTGCATGTACATGACGCCGATCTCGGGGATTTTCGGCACGAGGTTTTGGAGGAGGCGTATCCGACGCTGAATGAATTGAAGCGGCAGGGTGTGATTCGTGCGGTTGGCGCTGGCATGAATGAGTGGCCGCTGCTGGCTGACTACGCGCGCAACGCGGATGTTGATTGCTTCCTGCTGGCAGGTCGTTACACGCTGCTTGAGCAGGCGCCGGCGCGTGAATTCTTTTCGTTGATGCTGGAGAAGAAGATCAGCATCTTCCTCGGGGGTGTGTTCAACAGCGGCATTCTGGCAACGGGTGCGATTGCGGGTGCACGCTATCAGTATGCGCTTGCGCCGGAGCCGGTGCTGCGGCTGACGCGCATGATCGAAGGCGTGTGTGCACGTCATGGCGTATCGCTGCGTGCTGCAGCTGTGCAGTTCGCAGCCGCACATCCAGCTGTGACCACGCTGGTGCTTGGCATGGTCAAGCCAGGCGAGGTTGATGAAAACATCAGGCTGCTTGATGTGCCGATTCCTGCGGCGTTCTGGGATGAACTGCGCGCGCGCGAACTGATCGATGCGGGTGTGCCGACGTCGACGCAGGCGTGATCGGTGAGGCTGGGGCGTTGCCCAGGATTTGGGCGGCTTTTTTCTTCGGACTCCTCGGAACCTTCGGAACTGAAATGTTGAAAATACTTGAACTGTATGAAGCGATGACCACGCTGTTGAAGCGTGTGCCGCTGGATGAAATCGTCGTCACCGAGTCGATGCGCAAGCGCACGATTGCCGCGTTTGGTGAAGACCTGACGCCGGAGCAGGCTGTGCGGCGCATTCTGCGCGATGTGCGTGCGCGCGGCGACGCGGCGCTGCTCGAATGGACGCAGCGGCTCGACGGTGTGCAGATGGAGGCAGCGGCGCTCGAAGTGAGTGACGAGGATATTGCTGCTGCGTACGACCAGGTCGACTCTGAGACTGTGGCGGCGCTCGAGCGTGCTGCGGAGCGCATCACTGCGTTTCATGCGCGTCAGGTGGCGCAGTCATGGATGGAGACGGCGATGGGCGGCCTGCTTGGGCAGCTGATCCAACCGCTCGGGCGCGTCGGCGTGTATGTGCCGGGTGGTGCAGCGCCGCTGGCGTCGAGCCTGCTGATGAGCGCACTCGTGGCGCGGCAGGCTGGCGTCGATGAAATCATCGTGTGCACGCCGCCGAGCCGCACGCATCGCAATGCCGCTGGGAATCCGGTGCCGCATCCTGTGGTGCTGGTGGCCGCCGACATTGCCGGCGTCGATATGGTGTACGCCATTGGTGGAGCGCAGGCCATTGGGGCGATGACGTATGGCACGGATACGATCGATCGCGTCGATAAGATTTGTGGGCCTGGAAATTTGTTCGTTACGCTCGCCAAGCGTGATGTGTATGGCACGGTTGGCATCGATGCGTTGCCAGGGCCGACCGAGACCGTCATCGTTGCGGATGATTCCGCGCGTGCTGAGTGGGTTGCTGCGGATATGCTGGCGCAGGCCGAACATGCTGGTGGCACATCGCTGCTGCTGACGCCGTCGCGTGCGCTGGCAGAGGCGGTCGATCGACATCTGCAGGATCTTGTGGCGGAACTGCCGGAGCCGAACGCATCGGATGTGCGAGAGAGCTTTGCAAATCGCAGTGGTGCGGTGATCACTGAGGATGTGCTCGAAGCGGTGGCGCTGGGCGATGATTTCGCGCCGGAGCATTTCTGTTTGTCGGTGCGCGATGCGTGGTCATGGGTTGGGCGCATTCGTAATGCGGGCGGCTTATTTGTCGGTGAACATTCGTTCGAAGTGCTGGGCGACTACGTTGCGGGCCCGAGCCATATCATGCCGACGGGTGGAACTGCACGTTTCACATCGCCGTGCAACGTGCTGGATTTTTTGCGTGTGACGAACGTGGTCGCACTTGATGCGGAGACGGCGCGGCAGCTTTCGCCGGTGGCGGTGCAGCTGGCGAAAGCTGAAGGGCTGCATGGGCATGCGCTCGCAGCGCAAATGCGGGTTGTGGAAGCAGAGAGCGAATAAGCGAATAGCAGAGCGTCAGGAAAAGCCGGGGATGTGTGAATCGTACTGACTGCTGTCTTGACGTTCTGCTGGAGCCATGCAAAGACCGCACATACTTGGTGCGGAGAGGGCAGGCAGTGAGGCACCTGGAGCAATTCATACATGACCGATCGCACGATACAAATCATTGGGGTGCCGATGGACCTGGGCCAGCGGCGTCGTGGTGTCGACATGGGGCCGAGCGTGCTGCGCTATGCCGGCCTTGGTGATGCGCTGCGCGAACTGGGCTATCGCGTCGTCGATCGCGGCAACCTGGCTGTGCCACTGGCTGAGCATGAGTTGCCGGGCGATGCGAACGCGCGTCATCTGCGCGCAGTGGCAGGCGTGTGTGCGGATATTCATGTGGCGGCGCGTGATTTGCAGGCGAGCGATGATGTGACAATTTTTCTCGGTGGCGATCACTCGCTGAGCATCGGCACGATTGCGGCCATGTCTGAAGCGGATGTGCAGCTGGGTGTGTTGTGGATCGATGCGCATGGCGATTTCAATACGCCGGAGACGACGCCGTCGGGCAACATACATGGCATGTCACTTGCTGCGCTGCTCGGCCGCGGTGCACTGGAGTTGGTGAACATTGGGCGCATTGGTGCGAAGCTTGTTGCGGAGCAGGTGGTGCTGATTGGCACGCGCGACATCGATGCGCTCGAGCGCGCGGCGCTGCGCGACGCCGGGGTGCGTGCATTCACGATGCATGACATCGACGAACACGGTATTGCGCATGTCACGCGCGAGGCGTTGGGTTTGTTGCGCGGATGCGCACGCATTCATGTCAGCCTCGATCTTGATGCGCTCGATCCGTCGGAAGCGCCGGGCGTCGGCACGCCGGTTCCCGGTGGTCTGACGTACCGCGAAGGTCATTTGCTGATGGAGCTGCTGCAGCGCACTGGCAAAGTTCGTTCGCTGGACATTGTGGAGGTGAATCCGATTCTGGATGAACGCAACCGCACGGCCCGGCTGGCGGTGGAATTGACGGCGAGTTTGTTCGGGCGGAAGATCTTGTGAATTTCAGATTTCGTAACTACTCAGGCCAGCCATTTTTCCAACGCGAAACACACTATTCTCTCCCCCTTCGGGGGAGAGAATAGTGTGTTTCGCGGGAAATACTGATTTGGGCCTGAGTAGTTACCAGATTTCAGATTACAAAGTTCAATCCGAAATCCGAAATCCGAAATCCGAAATCTAAAATATCTCCCATGTCTTCCCTCTTCGGTCTCATCACCGCGTTCGGCCTTTCCACGGCAGCCGGTTTGAATGCGTACATTCCACTGTTGATCGTCGCCGTGCTTGGGCGGCTCGAAGTGTTGCATTTATCAAAGCCATATGATGTGTTGACGAGCTGGCCGGTCATCATCGTGCTGGGCGCGTTGCTGCTGATCGAATTCACAGTTGACAAGATTCCGGGTGTGGATCATGTGAACGACGTGGTGCAGACCATCGTGCGTCCGGCGGCGGGTGCGATTTTGTTCGCATCGAGTGCGGGCGTGATTTATGGCATCGATCCTGCGATTGCGCTGGCGCTGGGGCTGGTGGCGGCGCTGGGCATGCATGGAGCGAAGGCGGCGGTGCGGCCGCTGGTGAACGTTGGCACGATGGGGATCGGGGCGCCGTTTATGAGCATTGCCGAGGACATCGTATCTGTGCTTGGCACAGTGCTGGCGGTATTTGCTCCGCTTCTGTTTGTCGTGTTCGCCGTGTTGATCGGCGTGGCTGTGTTTCGTGTGGCGCGTCGTATGCGTAATAAGCTGGTGCAGAGGACATGAACAACTGGGGAGTCATCGGACATGATCCGGTCGTGCGGCGGTTGCAGGCGGCGATAGAGCGCGGGCAGGTGGCGCAGTCGAATCTGATCGTCGGGCCGTCATCGGTGGGAAAGACCACACTGGCGCACGCCCTTGCGCGCACGTTGCTGGGCACAGACGAGCGGACGCGGCGGCTGGTGGATATCGGGCGGCATCCGGATGTGTTGCAGCTGCAGGCGGAGAAGGACAAAGAGTCGATCGGCATCGACCCTGCGCGTGAGTGGCTGCGAACGTTGACGCTTGCGCCGGTGGAAGGGCGATATCGCGTCGGCGTGGTTGGCAGTGAATTTCCGATGACGGAAGAGGCGCAGAATGCGGTTTTGAAAACGCTGGAGCAGCCGCCCCCGTCGATCGTGTTGGTCATTGTGGCTGGGTCGGTCGATGACTTGCTGAGCACGATCGTGTCGCGTTGTCAGGTGATTTCGCTGCGGCCGGCTGCGTATGGCGATGTGTGTGCGGCGTTGATTGAGCGGGGTGCAGCTGAAGAGCGCGCCGGCCGCATTGCGCGTCTGGCGCGCGGTCGTGTTGGCTGGGCGCTGCGTGCGATGAAGGACGAGTCCGTGCTCGAAGAGCGGGACGAGCGCGTGGTTGAACTCGAACGCATGCTGCGCGCAGGTGCGACGGAGCGTTTCGCTTGTGCCGAAAAACTGGCGAAGAAGGACGATGCGCACGTGCGCGCGATGCTGGACGAGTGGCTGCTTTTCTGGCGCGATGTGGCCGCTGCGTCGGGTGCGGCGGCGCTGGCGAACCTGCGTAATGCCGACCGCAGTGAATTTCTGGAGAGCGTGCGACGACGCACGTCGCTGGCCGAAGTGCGTCGCATTCTTGAGCTGCATACGCGTACCATGCGCAACATTGAGCGCAACGCCAATGTGCGCTTGTCGCTGGATGTGCTGCTGTTGAATCTGCCGAAGCTATAGAGATGGCAGGTAACTACTCAGGTCAGCCATTTTTCCAACGCGAAACACACTATTCGCTCCCCCGAAGGGGGAGCGAATAGTGTGTTTCGCAGGAAATACTGATTTGGGCCTGAGTAGTTGCGATGGCAGAGAGTCAGAGATAGTTACGGAGTTGGTGTGATGAGACGACTAGCAAACAAGATCGTGATCGTGACAGGAGCTGGATCGGCTGGGCCGGGGTGGGGCAATGGCAAGGCGGCGGCGGTGCTGTTTGCGCGTGAAGGGGCGGCGGTGCTGGCGGTCGATGTGAACCCGATGGCGGCGCAGGAGACGTGTGCGTTGATTGTCGCTGAGGGTGGTCGCTGCGTCTGGCATGCGGCGGATGTGTCGAAGGCGGCCGACGTGGCCGGCGCCGTCGAGCGCTGCGTCGCCGAATTTGGCCGTGTGGATGTGCTGCATCACAACGTCGGCATTGTGCGCACGGGCGGGCCGGTTGAGCTGAGCGAAGAGGATTGGGACCGCACACAGGCGGTGAATATGAAGAGCTTTTTTCTCACGTGCAAGCACGTGCTTCCGCATATGGAGGCGCAGGGGGCAGGCGCAATCGTGGCGGTGTCGTCCGTCGGGGGCATTCGCTGGACCGGCATTCCGTATATCGCCTATGCGGCGAGCAAGGCGGCGGTATTGCAAATGACGCAGTCGGTGGCGCTGCAGTATGCGCGCAAGGGCATTCGCTGCAACGCGGTGGTTCCGGGGCTGATCGACACGCCGCTGGTGCGTGCGTCGTTGTCGAGCGCCTACGATGGTGCGGAGATGGACGAAATCGTGCGGCGGCGGCATGAGCAGGCGCCAATGGGCCGCATGGGCGATGCGTGGGACGTTGCGCACGCTGCGCTCTTTCTCGCTTCCGATGACGCGCGCTACATCACTGGGACATCGATTGTGGTGGACGGTGGGCTGAGTGCGGCAGCGGTGGGATAGGAGAGTCAGAGTAAAGAGTAGACAGTCGACTCTGACTCTCTACTCTGACTCTCTACTTTGACTCTCTACTCTCTTCTTCTTCTGCGCCAGGCGTTCCCGAAAGCTTTCCGCCGGGAAGGCGGGGAAGTCGCGCGACTTCGTCCAGCCGCCGAGGATGCCGGGCAGTCGCGTGATTTTGCCATTGCGTGCGAGCAGGCGCGTGCCGACAGCGGCCAGCTTTCCGCCGATGCGGTAGAGCAGTGGCGAGCGCATGCCAATGCGCCAGGCGCGCATGCCGATGCGCCACGGGAGCGAGGCGCTGGCTGGATCGTGCACCTTCACGAGGTCGCGGCGCAGTTTGAGCAGCATATCGGGGATGGCGATGTCGACCGGGCATGCAGCCTGGCAGGCGCCGCACAGGCTGCTGGCGTAGGGCAGGCTGGGCGCCTTCTGAATGCCCTGCAGCAGGGGAGAGACGATCGATCCGATTGGGCCGGGATAGACCCAGCCGTAGGCATGGCCGCCGATGTTTTGATAGACGGGGCAGACGTTGAGGCATGCGCCGCAGCGGATGCAGGCGAGGCTTTCGGCAAATTCACCCGCGAGCATGTCGCTGCGTCCGTTGTCTAGGATGAGCAGATAGAACTTCTCTGGGCCGTCGGGTTCGTGCTCGCGCTTCGGACCGCTCATCAAATTCGTGTAGACGGTCATGCGCTGGCCGGTGGCGCTGCGCGGGAGCAGCTGTGCGAGCGTGGTCCAGTCGTGCCACGTAGCCAGCACCTTCTCGAGGCCCATGACGGCGATGTGAATTTTCGGCGTGCTGCAGGAGAGACGGTTATTGCCTTCGTTTTCGACGGTGATGATCGTACCGGTTTCGGCGATGGCGAAATTGACACCGCTGATGCCGAGGTCGGCCTCGATGTATTTGCGGCGCATCACGCCACGCACGAAGCGCGTCATATCCTCGGGCTTATCGGTCATCGGCATGCCGAGCTTTTCGTGCAGCAGTTCGGCGGTGGCCTCTTTCGTCTTGTGCAGCATGGGGAAGACGATGTGGCTGGGCGGCTCGTGTGCGAGCTGGATGATGTATTCGCCGAGATCGCTTTCGTTGATTTCGATGTCGTGCGCTTCGAGCACGTGGTTGAGGCCGGATTCCTCGGTGACCATGCTCTTGCCCTTCGTCACGCGGCGCACGCCGTGTTCGCGGCAGATCTGCAGGATTGTGTCGTTGGCTTCGGCGCCGGTGCGTGCCCAGAGCACGGCGCCGCCGTTGGCGGTGACGTTGCGTTCGAGCGTGTCGAGCAGTTCCGGCAGCTGATTGAGTGCGCGCAGTCGTGCGGCGCGCGCCTGTGCGCGCAGCTCGGGTGCGGCGCTGGTTTCGCCCATGGCCGAAATACGGCCGTTCACCGCGCGCGTGGTGCCGCGGTCGAGTGCCGTCTGTAGTTGAATATCGTCGAGTGCGACGACGACGGAGGACTTGAAAGAGTTAGAGGCGTTCATAGATCTGAAAAAGATCCGTCTGAAAAAGATCCGTCTGAAAAAGATCCGACATCAGGCGGCGACGCGGCCGGCGAGCACTTCGGCGAGGTGAACCACGCGCTTGGGTGAATTGCGACGTGAGAGGCCGCCGTTCATGTGCATCAGGCAGCTGCAGTCGCTGGTGATGACGAAATCGGCGTCGCTGGTTGTGATGTTGGCGAGCTTGTCGTTGAGCATGGCGCCGCTGATATCAGACATTTTCACGGCAAACAGGCCGCCGAAGCCGCAGCACTGATCGTGGCCGTTCAGCACACCGAGTTCGAGATTGCGCACGTGTGAAAGCAGTGTGCGCGGCTGTTGGCTGATGCCAAGGCCGCGCATGCCATGGCAGGCGTCATGGATGACTGCGCGCATTGGCTTTGGCAGCGTCGTGCCGAGGTCGGTGATACCGAGCACATCGACGAGGTATTCGCTGAGCTCCCAGGTGTGCGCAGCTACGTGCAGCGCTTGATCGCGCAGTGAATCGTGTGCGAAAAGTTCCGGATAGTAGTGGCGCACCATCGCTGCGCATGAACCCGACGGAGTGACGATGTGATCGTATCCGGCAAAAGTGCGGATGAACTGTCGTGCGACGTCACGCGCGTCTTCCTGGAAGCCGCTGTTGAAGGCCGGCTGGCCGCAGCAAGTCTGGCCCTCCGGGAATTCGGCGCGAACGCCGGCTTTTTCGAGGATTTCGAGCGTTGCTTCACCCGTATCGGGGAAGACCATATCAACGATGCAGGTGACGAACAAAGCCGTTTTCGCCATACAGTGCGGATGGTAGCACGACGCGGATGGAAATGGCCGTCCGGGGAGTATTCAAACTAAAAATGACGGGGCCTCGTGATGTGAATGCACAGGTGCGCTCAGGGCTGAAGCATTGCGCACGCAACATGCCGAGCGCCAATGGTTTTAGTGTGAGCACTCCCGTCATCCGCGTCGAAGTCAGCCGTTTGGCGATTTGCCCTGCGAGCCAATTTTTCCTGCAAAGCGCGCGATCTTTTCTCCGGAAGAAAGGGGGAAGAGATCGCGCGCCTTGCAGGAAATGCTGATCTGGTTCAGCGCACGACGGGCACGCGCCGCAGGTTGACGCCGCGCACGTAT
The DNA here is from genome assembly GCA_947476335.1 of Anaerolineae bacterium. Lineage (GTDB taxonomy): Bacteria > Chloroflexota > Anaerolineae > J036 > Brachytrichaceae > CANJQH01. The sequence goes on from CANJQH010000070.1 coordinate 16,105, forward strand.
GCGGCGGCCATCCAGCCGACGCGGCCGTTGCGCAGTCGTACTCGCAGCCAGTTGTTGTTGGCGTTGCGTCCGAGGATAGTGACTGTGGTGTTGCGTTGCACTCGCATGATGATGCGGGCGCGGGTGCTGGCTGCGCTGCGCAGGTTGACGACCGTGGTTGTGCGGCCGGATTGCAGTTGTGCTACTGGCCGGGCGGTGTTTGTGGCTTCAGCTGCTGCAGGCGCATCCGTGGCTGCGGGCTCGAGCGTCGCTTCAGGAGTATCGACGGCGGTGGCTGCGACGGTGGCTGCGACGGTGGCTGCGACGGTGGGCTCGATGTCCGGCGTCAGGGTGGCTTCGATGATAGCCAGGGTTGGTTCAGCGGTAATCTGAGCCGTAGTGGCGGTTGGTTCAGCGGTGACGGCGGGCGGGGCGGTGGGAGCGACGGCGCCGGGAGCGGTAGCCAGCGGGTCGATCGAGCGCATGACGGTATCAAGCGCATCGAGCGAGGGCTTGAAATTTCCGTTGTTGGCGCCGTCGAGCTGCTGCGTGATGCGGGCGAGGTAGTCGCCGAATCGATTGGCCGCTTCATCCGCTTCTGCTGCGGCGACATTGGCCGGCAACTTCGTCAGAGTGCTTGTTTCGAGCGGGAAGAAAGCTGCGATGTAGTAGAGGCCGTCGTTGGTGAAGCCTTGGAAGGTATAGAACAGGTCGGCGGAGGTGATCGGCGCCGGATCCGTTGCGTATGCGGTGAGGAAGCGCACGCCCTGGCCGTTGGGCAGATTGAGATATTCGATGCGTGAATGGATCAGCTGTGCGGCGTTGAACGGCGGCAGCACAGTGATTGTTTCCGCGTCGGTGATCGTGCGGTCCTTCAGAAATTTCTTCAGTTCGTCGATCTGTGCGCGGACTTCTTCCTGTAATTCGGGCATTTGCGCGAATTTGGCAAGATAGCCGGCGATCGGGATGACCAGCACCTGTGCTTCGCGTGGGTTCACGCGAGCCGTGTCTGGTTTGATGCCGCCGAAGACGAGGCGCACGTGGGCGGGCAGGCCTGCTTCGACGAATGGTGTGCCGAGAGGATCGACGACGCCCGCCACAGTGACGGGTTCGACATTGATACCGAGCGCGGCTGGGTCGACCTTGACCACAGCGGGAAGCGCCGCTGCGGAGGCGAGCTTGGCCGGATCGATTGCAGTGGGTTCCGGCGCTGGTGCAGCTTCGTTATCGGCCGAAGTGGCGATGGGCGTGGCTACCTCGGTGGCACTGGCTGGGGCGCTTGGGGCGGCGTCATTTGTGACGGCCGGCTGCGGCGTTGGGATTCCGGGGCGAGGTGTGGCATCTCGGCATGCACCGAGTATGAGTGCGGCGAGTGTGAAGCCGAGTACGGGCAAATGGGGAAGTCGGTTGGCCATCTTGGTCATAGGAGGCATCCGAAAAAACAATAATTACGTAGTTCCAATGAAATCCGCCCTGAACTGCCACCACTTCCCTGGGGAGGGCTGAGTCAGCGATGCAGGAGATTTACATGCAACGGGCTGAAAGTTAGAAAAGACGTACTTATTCAGACCGAAATCAGCATTTCCCGCGAAACATGCTGTTCTCCCGCGGGCTCCCGCGGGCTCCCACGGAAGAAAAGGAACAGCATGTTTCGCGTTGAAAAACCGGGACTGAGTAATTACGAAAAAACAAACTGTAATACTCTATCAAAAAAACACGCGCAACGCCCAGCCTTGTGTTGATTCATTCCGCGAATTGTGATTCAGGAACGAATTTTGGAGGGGGAATTGCTGCACTACAGTTCATTAACCGTACTTCATTTGATGCGGCCGCGCGTCCGCCTTGTGACGTATAAAAAAAAGACCTTCGGTGGTAAGCCGAAGGTCTTGATTGTCGCGGGCGTCAGGACGGCCTACTTTTCTTCTTTGTAAGCGACGACTTTGCGCACGAACGGGTCGTACTTGCGCAGCTCGAGACGAGCCGTGTCGTTCCTGCGGTTCTTCTCGGTCAGGTAGAAGTGGCCGCTCTCCGAGCTCTTGATACGAATGACGATACGCGATCCTTTCTTCTTGGCCATAGTTAATATGCTCCTGCGGCGTGTGGGCAAAGCCCTCGCCGCGCGTAATTAGCCGAACTTGGCTGCGCCCGGGATGGGCAGCAACGCCAGCAGGCGGGCGCGCTTAATGGCACGGGCCACCAAACGCTGGTTCTTGGCGCTCAGACCGCTGCGGCGGCGCGGCAGAATTTTGCCTTGTGCGTTCACGTAGCGGCGCAGCTGCTCCGCATTTTTGTAGTTCGGCGTCGTCTTCGTTGTAGCGAATTCATCGACGCGCTTGGGCTTGGCGGCGCCATCGCCTTGGCGGAATGACGGGCGGCGAGTCCGGCGGCCGCCGCGCGAGTCCGACGAATCATCTTCGTTATATGAGTTGTCCACGGTTTCTCCTTGATCCTGGATCAATTGGTGAAGCGTATGCATTTCGGCACACGCGGGCGGTCAATGTTACCACTACTAAGTTCCTGTCCATAAGTTTTGTCCGGCAGATTCGCCTCCCCCGCAAAGCGGGGGAGGCGAATCTGCCGGACAAAACTTATGGACAGGAACTTAGTAGCGGTA
>CANJQH010000071.1 GCA_947476335.1 Anaerolineae bacterium
GCTGTGCAGCGCGTTCAAGACCGACTGCATCAGTCCCTGTGTTCCACGCAACGGCAGGTGATACACCTCTTTGAATGTCTGCATGCATTCGATGGCCGCATCTGAGTACGTCTTTGGCCGCCCAGGGCTCCCTGCCGACTGACCTTGCTCCCATGTTGTCAGCACGTGCACGCTGATCTACATCTGCAACCGCCCGCGATTGACCAGTGCTTTGTTATATTGAGACCAGTCGCGGGCACGTCTTTGGTTTGTGTTGTTTGTCACGATTCAAGCTAACTTGAGCCGTGCCCTCGGCTACCCCTTTGTGCAACAACGCCTCACCAATTCGTAAATGATCCATCTGCACGTCGCAGGTGTGGCAATTCGGCCATGCGGAATGGGTGCGCCTCGGCGGCTTTGCGATCGAACTCTATGCCGAGGCCGGGTCGCGTTGGTGGGAGCAGGCATCCGTCGCGCCATTCAGGCTGTACCGGCACCACATCGCCGAGCAGTGTGCCGGGTTTCGTCGGCTGTTCCTGCACGCCGAAATTTGGCACGGACAAATTGAATTGCAGACATGCGGCTGATGAGACCGGGCCGAGCGGATTGTGCACAACCATGTTGATGTAGTGCGTTTCGCACCAGCCGGCTACTTTCTTTGCCTCGGTAAAACCGCCGACGATGCATAGATCGACACGCGCATAGTCGATCCATTCGTTCTCGATCATTTCGCGAAAGCGCCACTTGCTGCTGAACTGTTCGCCGGCTGCGAGTGGCACGCGTGTGCGCGGACGCAGCGTCTTATAGGAATCGGCATTCTCACTGCGCAGCGGATCTTCGATGAAATACGGCCGTAGTGCTTCTGACTCGACGCATAGACGCAGTCCATCGGCAAGATCGAGGCGCGTGTGCACATCGAAGACGATTTCGAATTCGTCGCCGACCGCTTCGCGCACCGCCTGCATCTGTCGAATTGACGCGTCGACGGCGCGGCGCGGTTCGTGGATTTCACCTTCGCTCGGCAACCCCCAGCGCACGAACTTCCAGCCCTCAGCCTTCGTTTGCAGACACGAATCGACGATCGCCTGCACATCCATGTGGTGGCCTGAATTGTGCGGATAACAAACCACCTTGTCGCGCACGCGTCCGCCGAGCAGCTCGTAAATTGGCACGTTAAGCGCCTTGCCCTTGATGTCCCATAGCGCGATGTCGATGGCGGAAATCACTGCAGAGAGCAGCCCTTCTGCAGGAAAGAAACCACAGCGCCACAACTTCTGCCAGATGTGTTCGATGCGAAAAGGATCCTCACCGATCAGCAGCGGCTTGAGATGTTCGAGCAGCGCCATCGATGCAAGCTCACGGCTTGGGATGCCACCTTCACCGACGCCATAGATTCCATCGTCGGTGTCGATGACGAGGAAGAAGTAGTTGCGATAGCCGCCCCAAACGGGGTAACCAGTGATATTGGTGATTTTCATTAAAATTATTTCCGAATTCTGAGCAGGATACTCTCGGCATGTTGAGTGTGCTTGTTCCTCCGATGAGGAAGAAACAGCATGCTTCACGTTGGAAAACCGGATGGCCTGAGTAGTTACGAAAATCAAAACTTTGAACTCGGAACTACACTTCCTGCCTATGCACTATCGAAAACTCGGTGAGACCGGCCTGAAGGTCAGTGAGCTGTGTCTGGGTACGATGACGTTTCAGTGGACGTGTGACGAAGTAACTTCGTTCGCTATTCTGGATGCTTTTCGTGCGGCGGGCGGAAATTTCATTGATACGGCCGATGTGTATTCGCGCTGGGCGCCGAACAATCCCGGAGGCACAGCGGAGACGGTGATGGGTAAATGGCAGCGCGCGAATCGTATTCCGCGTGAGCAGATGATTTATGCGACGAAAGGTCGTGCGCAGATGGGCGATGATCCGAATGCGCAGGGTGCGTCGCGAGTGCATCTCGTCAGCGCGATTGAAGACAGCCTGCGCCGTTTGCAGACCGACTACATCGATCTGTATCAAATTCACTGGCCCGATTACGACACGCCGCTTGATGAGACGCTGCGTACACTTGATGATCTGACGCGCGCCGGAAAAATTCGCTACATCGGTGCGAGCAATTTCCCAGCGTGGTACTTGACGAAGTCGTTGTGGGTGAGTGATTTGCGCAAGCTTGTGCGCTTCGAATCAATTCAGCCGCACTACAACCTGATGCATCGCGCCGAATTTGAACGCGAGACGATGCACCTGGTTCAGGATCAGAAGCTCGCTGTGATTCCGTACAGCCCGCTGGCCGGTGGCTATCTCAGCGGCAAGTACCGCAAAGGGCAGGCGATTCCGAAAGGCACACGCGGCGAGAACAACACGCGCATTCAGAATTATGCGGAAAGCGCACACGGCGAAGCAACGCTGACGAAGCTTGAAGATATCGGTCGTGAACATGGCAAGACCATCGCGCAGACTGCGCTTGCGTGGCTGCTGAGCCGGCCTTACATGACAGCGCCGATTGTTGGAGCGAGTGCACTGTCGCAGCTTGATGAAGCGCTTGGTGCAGTCGGCTATCGCCTGAGCACGGAAGAAAATGTGCAGCTTGATTCGCTTACATCATGGACGAACTAAAAACTACGCGCCTGCGTGAATTCATGCGCGGCGCCGCGACCGAACTGCCGATGATGCTCGGCGTGGTCCCGTTCGGCCTGATTTTTGGTGTGGCCGTAAATGCGGCGATGATGCCGGCGATTCCGGCGCAGGCGACGAGCTCGATTATCTTCGCGGGTGCGTCACAGATGATCTTTGCGCGGCTGTTCGGTGAAGGTGCCCCGCTATTCACCATTGTGTTGACGGCGGCGATCATCAACCTGCGCCATGTGCTGTACAGCGCGTCCATTGCGCCTTTTCTGAAGCCGTTCAGTCGCAAGTGGAAATTCCTTCTGGCGTATCTGCTCACCGACGAAGCGTATGCGATCGCGATCAGCCATATGGAAACGCTGCCTCCGAACGCGCCGCTGCTGCGCTGGCACAAGCAGTGGTACGTCTTCGGCGCTGGATTCACGCTGTGGCTGGGCTGGCAGATTAGCACTGCTGTCGGTATTTTTATCGGTGGCCAGATTCCGCCGTCGTGGTCGCTCGACTTCTCACTGCCGCTGACGTTCATCGCCATCGTTGTGCCGGCGCTGCGCGATCGCGCCGGAATTGCGGCGGCTGCGGCTGCGGGAATCTGTGCGGTGGCTGCGGCGGCGATGCCATTGAAGCTCGGCCTGGTGACGGCGACGCTGCTCGGCATCGCAATCGGCATGCTGGTGGAAGCGCGCTTCGGCGCCGTCAAAATGGAGAAGGCATCGTGAGCGACTTTGCAATGTGGGCGGCGATCGTGGTGATCGGCGCGCTGACGTTTACTTATCGCTGGTCGTTTATTATTCTTTTCGAACGCCTGAATGTGCCGCCGTGGTTGCGTGGTGCGCTGCGCTTCGTGCCGATCGCCGCACTCACCGCCATCATTACGCCGGAGCTGGTGCTGCACGGCGGTTCGCTCGATCTATCGCTTTCAAACACGCGCATGATCGCCGGCGTCGTCGCCACCATCGTCGCGCTGTGGACGCGCAATGTGCTGGCGACGATTGCCATCGGTATGGCAGCACTGTGGGCGTTGAATGCTTTTTTGAAGTAGATAGTAGGCAGTGGATAGTTTTTTACTATCCACTATTCACGTATATTCACGTAACTACTCAGGCCCAAATCAGTATTTCCCGCGAAACACACTATTCTCTCCCCCGAAGGGGGAGAGAATAGTGTGTTTCGCGTTGGAAAAATAGCTGGCCTGAGTAGTTACCTATTCACTATCTACTACTCCTCCTCTTCTTCTTCTTCTGGCGGCACGACGCCGATGGTGAGCAGGATGTTTGCATAGATGCGCTGCTCACCTGAGGCGATCACGAGTGCGGTGTCTGAGTCGCGGCAAGCGTCGTAGAAGGCGAAGCGCTCGAGTGCCGTCACCGGAATTTCTGAGCCGAGCGTCTCGCGAAATTCATCGACGATGGGTGCGGTGATGCCTTCGTTCGTCAGCATCACTGCTGCCGATTCAATCGGTACTGCAGTGAGCAGTATTTCGAGGATTGTCGTGGCGTCGACCAGACCGGGTGCAAGGTTGAGGTACACACGCTTGGCTGCCGGATATGCACGTGTGCCGACTGGGAAATTGCTGTCGGCGATCAGAATTTTGCCGCTGTGTCCGGACGCAGCCAGCGCACCGAGAATTTCTGGGTGGAGAAGTTCATAGTAAAGCATGCAGGCAAGTTTGATTTGTCTTGGCGTGAGTGTCAACTGAGGTAGCTACTCCGGCTAAGTGAGTCGCCAAAAGTTCTGGCGGCAGATTCGCCTCCCCTGCAAAGCGGGGGAGGCGAATCTGCCGGACAAAACTTATGGACAGGAACTTAGCAATTTTTCCCAACGCGAAACACTGATTTGGGCCTGAGTAGTTACCAACCGAGTAATTCGAGTCGCTGCATTTTCGTCGTTGTGGCACAATCCGCATCGACCATGTGGTTTTTTCGTTCCCCCCAGTTTGTGTTCGGTGAGGAAGCGTTGCTGCATATTCGCGAACTGCGCGGCAGGCATGCGTTTGTGGTCACGGACAAAGTTGTGAGTGGCCATGGATTGTTGGCGCCGGTGTTGTTACAGCTGCAGCATGCTGGCATGGCAGCGACGGTGTATGACGCGATCGAGCCGGAGCCGGCGCTTGATGCGATCGAAGCTGGTGTGGCTGCGATGACGGCGATTGAGCCGGACTGGATCGTTGCCGTGGGCGGTGGCAGCGTGATCGATGCGGCGAAGGCAATGTGGGTGCGCTTTGAAAACCCGGAATTGCCGCTCGAATCCATCAGCCCGCTTGAGCCGATTCGTCTGCGCGAGCATGCGCGCATGATTGCCGTGCCGACGACGGCTGGCACTGGCAGCGAGGCGACGTGGGCTTTTGTGTTGAGTATTCCGGAAAGCATCGATGGCCCGGCGCGCAAATTTGGCAGTGGGCATCCGTTGGCTGTGCCCGATTACGCCATCGTTGACCCGTCACTCAGCGCGAGCATGCCGCCGCGCGTCACAGCTGACACAGGAATGGATGCGTTGACGCAGGCGATTGAAGGTCACCTGGCAACATGGGCGAATGATTTTTCGGATGGCATGTGCCTGGTTGCAACGCGGCTGGTGTTTCATTATTTGCCGCGTGTCGTTGTGGATGGGCAGGATCGTGAAGCACGTGAGCGTATGGCGAATGCTGCGGCGATCGGTGGCCTTGGCTATATCAACTCGATGGTAGGTCTGGCTCATTCGATGGGCCATGCGCTGGGTGCGGCGCTGAAAATTTCGCATGGCCGCGCGGTTGGGCTGTGTCTGCCGTATGTGCTGTGGTATTACGCAGGTGAAGAGTGTGGCACACGCTGTGCGGAAATCCTGCGCTTTGTCGATGTGTCGGTTGGTGTGATGGAGGAAGCAGCGGCGTGTCGTGAACTGGCTGTGCGCGTGCGCGCGTTGGCGCAGCAGATTGGCCAGCCGACGACATTGGAGGCGGCTGGTGTTGTGCGCGGCGATTTTGATGCGGCGCTGCCGGCGTTGATCGAGAATGCGCTGAGCGATACGGTGATTTTCACATCGCCGCGTCAGCCCTCGGAGGACGATGTGCGAAGGTTGTTCGAGTGCGCCTGGTCGGGTGCCGAGGTGAATTTTTGATGCGTGTGGCGTTGATCAGTTTTCACACATCGCCGCTGGCGACGCTCGGTGGCAAAGACACTGGTGGGATGAATGTATTCGTGCGTGAGATTGCGCGCGAGCTGGCGCATCAGGGTGTACAGGTTGACGTGTTTACGCGCAGCCAAAGCACGCGCACACTGCGCATTGATCCGCGCCTTGCCCCGGGCGTGCGCGTCATTCATGTGCCGGCCGGTCCGGAGGAGCCGGTGCGCAAGGATGAGTTGTTCCAGTATGTGCCGGCTTTCGCTGACTGGATGTGTGAGTTTGCTGCGCGTGAGAGTGCTGAGGGTGAAGCACTCGGCCGTTACGATTTGATTCACGCCAATTACTGGCTGTCGGGTTTGGTGGCTGAGCGGCTGCGCGAGTGTTGGGGCACGCGTTTCGTGATGACATTTCACACGATCGCGGAAATGAAAAACCAGATTGCGCAGCGTCCGCAGGATCTTGAAGGAGATCTGCGATTGTCGCAGGAATGTCACTTGTGTTATTCGGCCGACCGCATCACTGCATCGACGACGGTGGAGAAAGGGCAGCTTGTGCATATGCTTGGTGCGGGCTCGTCGAAGATTCGCATTGTGCCGCCGGGCGTCGATCTGTCGCGCTTTAGCCCGATCGAACAGAAATATGCGAAGAACGTGATCGGTGTGCCGCGTGACCGGCGCATGATTTTGTTCACCGGCCGCATCGAGCGATTGAAGGGCATTGACACGCTGCTGCATGCGGTGGCGCTGTTGCGCGAAAAGCGCACCGACTTCGACTGGCACAACTTGTGTGTGAGCCTAATTGGTGGCGATCCGAGTGAGCAGGGGCAGCGTGAAAATGAAGAAATGGCGCGACTGCATGCGCTGCGTGAAGAACTTGGATTGCTCGATCTCGTGGCTTTTCTCGGTGCGCGTGACCAGGATTCGCTGCAGTTTTATTACGCGGCGGCCGATGTGCTGGTGATGCCGTCACACTACGAATCATTCGGCATGGTGGCGCTCGAGGCGATGGCGTGCGGTACACCGGTCGTCGTGTCAGACGTGGGTGGCTTGCAGGAATTGGTGAAGCACAACCGGACGGGCATGCGTGTGAAAGTGGGCGACGTGGCGGCGATGGCACACGCGCTTGAAATACTGCTGGAAGATCCGGCGCTGCGGCGGCGCATGGGACATAGTGCGTCGTGTTATGCCGAAGATTTCAGCTGGCCAAAAATTGTGGCGAAGCTGCTCGCTGTGTATCGCGAAGTCGCGCGATAATCCAAACGATGTCTGACTTTCAGGTGAGTTATGTGTCTATCTGGTCGAAGGATTTTGTGGGCAACCGCGATGTCTTCGCCAATGTGTTGCGCATTCCCATTTCCTATGAGGACGAGAACATCGTCGTTTTCGCGACGGGCGGTGCGCAGCTCGTGCTGCAGCGCGCCGTCGATGCGGATGCCGAGCTCGATGGCAGTGTTCAATTCGGCCTGCATGTGAACAGCCTCGAACGCATTACGAACGAATTGCACGAGGCAAAGCTGGACGTCACGCTCGACCGTGAGGACCTGGGCCAGGCGCAGGGTGTGACGGTGCTGCGGCTGCCGTCGGGCCAGACGGTCGAGTTCGTGGGGGGATGAGAGGTCCGCCCTTTTGTGGGGCGGACGCTGGAAGCCCGTTCGGCTACGGTAGTAGCGGCAGTTTCAATGTTCGGCCGATTTGAAGTTTTTCCGGATCGGTGATGTTGTTGATGCGCGCGATTTCCGTGGCGAGTTTTGCGTCGTCGTAGAGACGTCTCGCGATTTTTTGCAGCGTGTCGCCGGGCTGAACGACGTAGGCTTTTACGATCGTGATGCGATTGTCGACGACTTTCACACCGGGCGCGTTTTGCGCCGTTTTGTTCGCCAAGTCGATCAGGGCCAGGTCGGGTACTTCACCGCTGAGGGAGACGACTTCGCCTACCTGTTTCACCTGCAGACCCATGTTGGCCAGCCGCGATTCCTTCGCCAGGGCATCCTTGACGCGCGCGGCGTAGTCCGGCATGTTCGTCGCGGTGGGTGGTGGCGTCATGGTGGGCGCCGGTGTGGCGGTGGGTGGCACGGCCGTGGGCGTAGGCGGGACGGCCGTGGCGGTGGGGGGCGGGACGGTCGTGGCGGTGGGTGGCGGCGCAGCGCTGGGCAGGGCTGCTGCGGCGGTGGGCGCTGCAGCGGGCAGCGGGCGATTGGTCAGCAGCATAAGTGCCGCGCCGATGGCCACGCCGGCGGCTGCGCCACCGCCGAGGATCAGGCCGGTGCGCCGGCGCGTGCGTGATTGCACGAGCTCGCTGTCGGCGGTAAGTTTTTTCACGGCCGCTTGTGCGGCGGCGTTCGACGGATCGATTTTCAGCAGGTGCGACCATGCGGCGAGCGCGTCGTCGCGGCGGCCGTGGCGCAGGTAGAGGCGCGCGAGCAGGTCGAGAATGTCGGTGCGCTGCGGGGCGAGGGTGCGCGCGTCCTCGAGGCGGCGGATGCCGGCGGCATCGTCGCCCTTGCGCGACGCGGCGAGGCCTTCGTTGTAGAGCACATCGACACGGCGTGCGTCTCGCACGAGCACGGCGAGATTCTGACCGCATTCGGGGCAGACGGTGGAATCGGCCGGCAGGCGCACTTTGCAGGCCGGGCAGGTAATGCGGGGTGTGTTGGCGGTGCTCATGGGTTATCGACCTTTATTCGGGAGGACGATCTCGCTAGGACGATCTTTTCGCTGGGCGATTTCGACGTGGATTTCATCCCACAAAACGTCCAATGTGGTCATCCCAGACTTGACCTGGTTTGCATTGTTGTTTTGCACACTGCGACGGATCGCGCCAGCAGCATTTTGCACGCGTGCGGACAAGGTTGGAGAGAGTCGGCCGCTGGCTGCGAGTGCTTCGGCATGAACGATGTCCATGAATCGGCCGAATTTACGCAGCATCTCCGTGCTTTCATTTGCGAGGCGCAGCGCTTCATCGAAATTTGCTTGTTCGCGCGCTTCTTCAAGGCTGTTGTAAATGTTGCGCAGCGGTTGGAGATCATTCGGTGGAACCAATCCTTCTAGGCGCGGAATTGCGTGCGATAGCGACGCCTGCTCACCACGAACGCGAGTACAGTGCTTCAGCATTTCCGTAGAAATGTTGATATGTTCATCCAGATTTTCTCGTGAGAGCGCATCTACGCTCTCGCCGGAGAGAATTTTCGCCGCCTCAGAAATCGCACTGCGTAGCGCAACCTGTTCTGCAAGTGTGATTTCATCTTTCCACTCATCCAGAAAATTGATTAGTTTTTGGCGTGAGGCAAGAATTTTTTCTTTGAGTTCTGGGGTGAGCTGATTTCTTTTTAACTTCGCGTCGATTTTTTCGCCGTGCGGCGGGCTAATCTGAGCGGAGACCTCAGTGATGCGATTCTTGTCTACGCGAATGGCGACGGAGATCGGCGTGTCTTTCTTGTACTGACTGACCAGCGGGATATCGACTGTTCCGATCAGTTCATTTTTGTTTGCGATTTCGTCGTCGCCTTCATACACATTGACTTCCAGCCTCTGCTGATTGTCAATGGATGTGCGAAACAAGCCGATGGCCGGTTTTGGCATTGGAACATAGGTGCCGGTTGGAACGATGGGCGCAAAGCTGCCGTCCTGCAGTTCGATGCCGATAGTGTGTGCCGTCATGTCGATGGTTTCCTTTACCGCGACGTCGAATCCGCACTTTGGGCAAGTCGTGACACCAGGTGGGCAAATGTGGCCGCACTCCATGCATTTCAGGCCAGTGCTCGATACGTTATTTGTGGCGATCGGCAGTGGTGCGCTCATTTGTTCGCCGAAACGCTCGTGCATGCGATCTGCGATCTCGTTCCCGGACCCGAACAGTGGAGCATCACACATCGCGCACGTATCGCGTTCGATGTCGTTGGATGTCATGCATCGGGTGCAATCGATGGTTTTACAGATTGCCGCTAATATTGCAGCGCCTTCTGCGACTGACAGCATCGGATTGACATCAAACTGAACTTTGCCGGGACCGAAGAGCGCTTCGAGTCGTTGACGGATCAGCGGAATCTGTGTCGTGCCGCCGATCAACAGCACCAGATCAACGTCGGTCGGCGTCAGGCCTTTTTTTGCTAATGTGTCGTTCGTGATGTCAATGCTCTTCTGAACCATCGGCTCAATGAGAGCTTCCAATTCTTCGCGGCGCACTGCGTGATACACATTTGCACTGTTCAGCATTGGCAGGTCGATCGACTCTTCCAAGTTGCTGGAAAGGCCGATCTTCATGCGCTCGGTTTCTAATTTGAGAAGGACCTTGGCCTCGGTAGCGCCATCGCCACTGAACAGGTCGATTCCTTGCTCTTTTCTAACTGCGTCACGCACGCGGCGCATCAGGAGGTTGTCGATGTTGTCGCCGCCGAGGAACGCATCGCCGCCGATTTCGAGCACAGTGTATGCGCCCTGATCCGGAATCAGCAGGGATACGTCGAAGGTGCCGCCGCCGAAGTCGTAGGCGAGGATCAGCTTCTGCTGCGCGAGTTTGGCGTTGCGCGCCCCGAAGGTAAGCGCTGCCGCGGTCGGCTCGGTGACGATTTGCACGACATGAAAGCCTGCCAGCCGGCCTGCCTCGCGCGTAGCTGCGATTTGACCCTCGCGAAAATAGGCCGGCACGGTGATGATCGCACGTGAGAATTCACCGTACTGTGATTCAGCGGCTTCCTTGATTCTGCGCAGCACCAGTGCGCTGATTTCGACCGGACTGAATTCATATCCATCCAACGTGAATCGCACACCTCCATCGACGCTTTCGATGACTTTGTAGGGCAACTCTTGTGCTAATGTGCCCAGCGCCTCTTGGACCTCCGGATCCGCAAATTTGCGGCCGATGAAGCGCTTGGCGCTGTAAATTTTGTTTTTGTGACTTCGTTTGGCTTTTGCGCCAACTTCTAGTTTGTTATTGCGTTCGAGCGATACGACCGATGGGAAAATTTGTTCGTTCGCCGTGAAGCCGATGGGCATCGGCGCACCTTTGCTCATGAAAGCAGCGACGGAATTGGTGGTGCCGAGATCGATTCCAAGTATTTTTTTCATGGCATTTCTCTATTCATTCTGCGGCGACGATTACAGTCGCCGCGCGCAACAATTTTCCGTCGAGGGTGTAGCCGGACAAAAGTTCGTCGATGACGGTTCCTGGCTGTGCTCCGTCGGCTTTGCGTTCGCTGTGGATTTCGCAGAACTCAGTGTCTGGAATTGTGCCGATCGTTTCCAAGCGTTTTACCCCGGCTTTTCCGAGATTGCGCTGTGTGATTCGCTTTGTCGATTCGAGACCTTCGATCAGTTTTTCTGCCGTCGGCGTTTTTAATTCATTTTGTGAAAGTGCGAAACGGATCATGCGATCTAGACTATCCGCCACGTCGAGCATCGAGCGCAGTATGGTTCTTCTCTGTTCTTCATTGGCGCGCCTGATTTCCAAAATTTGTCGATCCAGTCCATTGTGTGAAATCAGTAGATCTTGAAAAGCAGTGACTGGATTAGCATCTGCAATCAATTGCGGAATTTCAATAGGCTGCGCATCGATGTGCGTTAGATTGTCCAATTGATACACAGTTTGTGTTTTGAGACGGCCGAGCAGCCGCTGCAAAAATCTGGACTTTACTGATTCAGGTGCGGAAGAATGGGTTGGGTTCGTCATCATTTAGGTTCGTAGGCATTACCAGTGGCAGCACGGGTTCGAAAGGGCATTTTTCGAAGCGGAGTTCGGTCGACTGCAACATTTTCCAAGGCACAAGCATCTTTGGGGGAAGTTCAGGCTGATCTTCAGCGAGCATCTGAAGTAATGCATGTATGTCGCTCTTCGGTAGTTGCAGTGTGAAATCGGATGGTGCTTCCCCTACGCGCAGTACATCTACTATGGTGCGTTTGTCGTTGTCCGTCAGATCCTGCATTGCCTGAGTGATCGTGGATCGATCATGCAGGCCGTGCTGCATCGCTTTGGTCTGCGCAAGAATGATGTCCTTCGGCTTTGCCGTATGGAGAATTCCGAGAATTTCGTAGGGATCTGGTTCGAAAATTGCCATAGTTTGTCCTAAGTTCCTGTCCATAAGTTTTGTCCGGCAGATTCGCCTCCCCCGCAAAGCGGGGGAGGCGAATCTGCCGCCAGAACTTTTGGCGACTTACTTAGTGCGTTCGCCCTAGCTTGGTCAGAAGCGAATTTAGAAGTTCAATGGTTGCTGTGGCGTTGTCGAGCTGCAGTGCTTGTCGATATTTCGCTTCTGCTGCTGCAAATTCGTTGCGGCGTTCGAGAAGCAGTGCTTGTTGCCGATATACGTCACCAAATGCAACATTCATTTTTGAATCAGAAGCACCGAGTCGTTTTGCTGTTTCAAGCGGTTGCAGCGCAGACTCTGGTCGTTCTGGATTTGCCTGTAACGTACTGCGTGATTTTGTGACAGCCGCTGCGACGATCACCGACATGGTCGCGCTTAGATCAGCACCGAGCGCCGCAGCCTGTTCAAACATCTGCAGTGCTTCATGTGCTGTGCCGACATTGACGCTGAGCAACGTTGCTTGTGCGATGAGCGCACGCGTGCGCGTCTTGGTTACAGCGTCTGTGCTGCTGCTTTTTTCGTCAAGATGCAGGAGCGCAAGTGCAGGCGTGCCTGCATCAATAAGAAATTCTGCAAACCCTGTTGATGCATTCAAATATGCGAACAGCCGACCGGTTTGATTTCTGGTTTGTGCGGCGTGTTTTTCGAGAGCTGCGTATGCTGCAGAACACAGTGTCTTTAGTTTGTCATCTGATGAGCTCACGGCATGGTTCTGCATCAGCAGATATGGCGAAGTGGATAGTCCATCTATCCATCCTGGAATCGTGTGACCGACTCCAGATTGTGTGAACAACGCGCAGCATGTGAATTCGTAATCAACCCAGCTGCACAGCATATCGACATCGTTTGCTGACCAGCCGGTGATGCTGTGCGCGTGAATTTTGCTGTGCAACTGTGTACGTGCGGCGCCGATTATGGCGGCTCTTTTGTCTGCGCGCATTGCATCGCGCCCCTGCTTGATGCGTTCGGCATCGAACGCAGCCCACATAGGCTCCGATTCCAACGCACTCGCCCATAGCGCTGCAGCGAGTCGATATAGGTTACACACGCGCTGTGCAGGTTCTTCGGAGGTGGTTGCCTCGTACGTCGCCAAGATAGCGGCTCGGCGTAAATATTGCTGCTGCAGCAGGAGGTTGGCAATGCTGTTCTGCAGAACGGAAATCGAGGACGGCTTTTGTGACGTAGCGGTGGCTTCAGCTATACGCAATTGCAGTTCGAGTTCGGTACTGCGAATTTCATGAGATTCACGCATGTTTTGCGGCAGAGATGCAATTTCTTTAAGTGCACTTTCCCAATCTGATGCAGCGATGAGTTTATTGATTTTAGTGATTCCGATTGTGCTTCGGACTTCCTGCATGTCAGGCGTTTTTGGATCGATGTTCGTGAGAAGCAGCGCTGCTGCGTCGGTTTCTCCTGCGGCGATGAGCAGTATGCTGAGCATCCGCTGTGCATCCTTCGATGTGTGCGTCTGCACCAGCGATTGTGCATCTGCGATACGCGATGCCTTGACTGCTGCGGCAACGGTGATGCGCAGAATTTGGGCAGCGTCTTCTTTATTCAGATCGGTTTTTTTGCCCAGAACCGCGCGCAAATTTTCATATGCGTCGTTCCATTGCTGTGTGTGCAGTGCCGCGACCCCTCGCAGGTATGCTGGCTGCCAGTTATTTTCTTCGCTGCTGTTCAATCTGGCCAAATCTGCAACGGCGGACCATTCTTCCTTTGCTATAGCGATAGCTGCGAGTATCAGGCGCTGCATTTCGTTCGTCGGTATTACATTTGCGACTTCGCTCCATTTTGCCTGTGACGAAGTGCTTTGTAAAAGATCAAGCAATGCTGGAAGCACACGTGCAACAAAGCCGTTTGGTTCTGCCCGTGCCAGGATTTTCAGCATAGATTCTGTACTGGCTTGGTCACTGTTGTTGGAATTCAACGAGAGTGAAAGTTCGACTGTTGCTAAAGTGCGTGCTGCCAGAGGCTTCTCTGGGAAGTCATCAGCGAGATGCTGAAGCAGTCTGACAGCGTTTTGCAAATTTCCAACTGAGTGGGCTGTGCGTGCGTTTTCGTAGGTTGCGATAAATTTGGTGCGTTGGACAGTGGCAGATGTGCGTAGTTTTTCAGGCATGCGATCCAATACATCTGTAGCCTTACTCCATTGCTCCAGCTTCGTATAGCAGTACGCCAGACATTCGAGTGTCGCATTGTCTGCCACGTCGCTGGTATTGGCTGATTCGAGCATGGCGACGGCATTTTCGTATTCACCGGCGCGTGCCATACAAATTGCGATTCGTGAAGTAAGGCCTGGTGTAGTCGGCGCTGTGCGTCTCAGTTCAGTCCAAATATCGGCTGCATGTATGAAGTCTTTTTGCGACTCGTACAAGCGTGCGCTTCCGTACAATGCCGGAGCGAGTGTCGGTTCGAGCTGCAGCGCGCGATTCCATTCGGCGCGGGCTGTGAATGCATCACCACGTCGATATGCGAGAGATGCGCGCACATGGTGAAGCAGTCCGGATGTTGAATTCAATGTCTGCAATTCACCGCAGATGCGATCTGCTTCGGTTAGATTTCCGATGCGCAGAAATGCATATGCTGCACGCGACATGGCCTGTGTACGAAGTGCAGGCGTGCGAATGCGCATAAAGTGCCCCGCCGCATCTTTCCATCTGCTGGCATTGAATAGTGTATTGGCCAACTCGAAGCACACTTGTTCGTTGCCTGGATCCTGCGCGAGATATGCCGAAAACTTTTCCATGGCCGATTTTGCGTCGCCTGCGCTTGCCAGCGTGCGCGCCAGCAAAAGGGAATTCTGCTGTGAAAGATTTGAGGTGCCGATGAGTATTTCGGCGGCATTGTGTGGGTTCCCAGCTTCGATGTGAGCCTGAGCAAGCAGCAATAGAGCCTCGGGCGGCATCGGTGTTGCATGCGCTGCATGATCGAGAAAACGAATGGCATCGGCAAATGCGCCCGCTTGAACCGCCGCTGCACCGGCGCGCTGCCATAGGATGCCATCTGTTTTAGCGATATCCGCTGCGTTCCGTAGTTGTTCTTGATACCCTTGCAGATCACCCAGTTTCTGAATTGCTTCTCCCAGTGCTATGCGCATGGCCACGTTGTCGTTTCCGCACGCAATGGTTTGCTCAAATGCTCTTCGTGCCTGCTCAAAATCACCACGTATGGTTAGCGATTTTCCCAGATGCATCCATGTTTCGGCATGTCCAGAGTTCATCTCGGTGGCATGTGTCAGATGTTGAATCGCCACATTAAGCAGTGCTGTACTTCCATACGGATTTTCAGAATAAATTTTCAGTGCTGCTTCGCCTGCACTTCGTAGTACGTCGAAACTGATGTCGTTTTTGCTGAGAATTGCTTCGAATGTATGTAGTGCAGCGGAGAGATCTCCTAGTGCCTCCTGCTGCAGGCCAAAAAAATAATGGTCTTCAAGAGTTGCTTCGGCAAGCTGCAGAAGCTGTGTGAGTTCTGCTATGCATGTGGTGTGGTCACGTTGTTCTGCCAGTGCCTTTGCACGCAGCCGCAGCAGCCACGGGGCTGCCAAACCTCGTCGGCGCAGATTGTCTATTATCTGAATTGCCAGTTCATGAGATTCTGATGTACCGAATATTTTTTCTGGCAGTACTTCTCGTAGTGCTATGACGAATGCATCATCAATGGCAATATCTATCGTATCTGCCGCTGTATACGCTGCATATTTCTGCGTATCCTCAACTTCAGCTGAGCTGAGCTTTAGTAGTTCGACCAGGGCAACTTCGTGAATCGCCTGTCCAAGTCCTGCCGTATTCGCCGCGCACCGGAATGATTGCACTGCATTATGACTTTGCTGTGTCTTCGTCTGCAGGATGCCGAGATGTAAATATATGAGTGCCAGCTTGTTTTTTAGCTGTGGCGTATGCTCTCGAGCAAGTGAAAACGAAATAAGTTTGACGGCTCCCTGCAAATCTTGAATTCCACGATATTGTTCGTCCCTTCGCTGCGCTTTTTTCGCCGTTGTGATTACGGCATCGTAGTAATCTTTAAGATTGTCGCTGCGGAAGAATAAGTCAACCACCGTCATCGGTGCGACGCGTGACATTACGTGAATGCCGATGTTGCGTAATTGTAATGAGATTACTTCAGCTCTACGCCTTGGTTGATCGTATTCCTTTTGCATACTTGTAAGCTCTGGTATTTACTCAGCCTGATTGCCTATGCATGTCTTTTTCCTGTATGGGTGTGGACGTCAATTCAAAGACGGACGCAAAGACGGACGCAAAGACGGACGCAAAGACGGACGCAAAGACGGACGCAAAGACGGACGCAAAGACGGACGCAAAGACGGATTTCGTAACGACTCAGTCCTAGATCAGTGTTTCGCGTTGGAAAACCGGATGACCTGAGTCGTTACCAGATTTCATATTTGGCTTGAGTTTTAGCACTTTGCCGCACGTTATGGAGTATGCATGAAAACTATTTGTCTAATGCTACGAAGTTTCGTAGTTTTATGTGGTAAACCATAGCTTTAACCACTTAACCGCTGTATCCTCACGCCAATGACCACCCTCCTGTCGCTCGTGTTTGCGCTGCTTCTGGCTGCCGCCGCTGCTGCTGCTGCCTGGCTGTTCTCCGCCCAGCGCACTCGCACTGATCTCGAATCCGCACGCCTGGCGCAGGCGCACGCCGCCGCCGAGCTGCAGGCTGTTCAGTCTCAGCTTTCTCGCGCCCAGGCCGAACTCCAGACCACCCGCGAAGACGTCCGCCGCCTCGATGTGCTGCTCGCTGAAAACCGCACCCGCCAGCTTGCTGACGCCGAAAAACTCGCATGGATCGACCGCGCACAATCCGGTATGCGCGATGCCTTTCAGTCACTCTCCAGCCAGTCGCTGCGCGAAAATTCCGCCCAGCTTGTCGCCGATGCCCGCCTTTCCATCATCGAACCGCTCGGCCAGAAACTCTCTGACCTCGATCGCAGCGTTCGCGATCTCGAACAGAAGCGTGAGGGTGCTTATGCTGGCGTCAGTGAACAGATCCGTAATCTGCTGCTGGCCAATCAATCGCTGCAACAACAAACGGTATCGCTTTCCACTGCGCTTCGCTCGTCGCAGGTGCGCGGTCGCTGGGGCGAAATTCAACTGCGTCGCATCGCCGAACTCTCCGGTATGGACCGGCATATCTCTTTTTCTGAGCAGGTCTCTATCGACGATGAAAGCAAGCCGGACATGATCGTTCACCTGCCGAATCAGGGTCAAATTGTGCTTGACGCAAAAACACCGATGTCCGCATGGCTCGAATCAATCGAGGCCGTGGACGATGGCGTTCGCCAGGCGAAACTGCTTGAGCATTCGAAGGCCGTACGCAGCCGAATTCGCGATCTCAATAGCAAAAAATATTGGGAGAAACTCGAAGGCAGTGCCGAGTTCGTCGTCATGTTTATGCCCAGCGAAGCGGTGATGAGCGCCGCCTTTGCTGTCGACCCGGCGCTCTTTGATGAAGCAATCGCTGCGAAGGTCATCATTGCCACACCTGCGACGCTGCTTGCACTGCTGAAGTCCATCGCACTCGGCTGGCAGCAGGTGCATCTGAGTGAAAATGCGCGCCATATTGCTGATGAGGCGCAGGAGATGTACAAGCGCCTGACGAAGGCGGCCGAACTGGTCAACAAATTCAGCCGTCATCTGCGCAGCACCGTCGACGCTCACAATGAGATGATCGGCTCGCTGCAGGGCCGCGTGCTGCCGAGCCTGCGTCGCCTTAAATCTTTCGCCGGCATTGATAAGGAGATCGAATTCGCCACAGACATCGATGTGCTGCCGCGTGAACTTCCCGCTGCTTCGTTTGAGTCCGATGACTAAGTGAGTCGCCAAAAGTTCTGGCGGCAGATTCGCCTCCCCCGCTTTGCGGGGGAGGCGAATCTGCCGGACAAAACTTATGGACAGGAAATTAGTAGTCCGTCCAGGCAAAACTTGTGAGCGTCTGCCCTGTGCGAACCTTGCCTACAACCCAGATTGCGCCCACGTTGCGCCCACATTGCGCCCACATTGCGCCCACATTGCGCTCACATTGCGACGCAGCAATTTCCCACGGGTGCGGTTGTGCATCCCAGACCGATGGTCTGGGCTAGGACTGCGTCGCGCCTTTGGCGCTTTTTCAGCCTTGAAAGGGCGTACTTCGA
>CANJQH010000072.1 GCA_947476335.1 Anaerolineae bacterium
CCGCCCCGGGCTGGGGCAGCGTCGCCCCTCCGGGGCTGGCTGCTGGCCTGCCGCGGTGGACCGCGCCTTCGGCGCTCATGTTCCGCGGAAAAGACGCTGCCCCTGTGCGGACCCTCGGTCCGGGTGCGCATCCGCCGTTTGTCGGTTGGGGTGCACGTTGACAGCGCGTCGCTGCGTCGCCGTCACCGCCCGGGGCTTGCGCACCTCCGGTGCTCCGCCCCGGGCTGGGGCAGCGTCGCCCCTCCGGGGCTGGCTGCTGGGCTGCCGCGGTGGACCGCGCCTCCGGCGCTCATGTTCCGCGGAAAAGACGCTGCCCCTGTGCGGACCCTCGGTCCGGTCCAGGTGACCGTCGCCGCCGTTTCGTAAAAATCTGCCCCAAACGGCGGATGCGATGCCCTCAAGCGTAGCCGTCCTGCTTCTGCTTGCGCCAGTCCGGCAGATAGCCATGATCCGCGCCGAAGCCGTAGCTCGGCCCGATCTGATTGCGGCTGCGCCAGGGCCAGGCCTGGCCGCCGAGGATGCGATATTCGTCGCCTTTGCCGCACAGCCAGCAGAAAGTGTGCGCAGCGTAGCGCGCATGATTGTGGCCGCCATAGTCGGCGGTGCGCAAATCGAAGTCCGGCTCGGCGATCCAGTCGCGCGTCGGCGCAGTGGTGCGCCAGTAGTTGTACTTCAGCATGTGCCGTGTGCCGCTGGCGGTTGAACGGCCGCGGCGATGCAGGATGCTCTGGTGGTGAATGCCGATGGTGCCGGCTGGGCCGGCGGCGAACTGGCCGCCGTGCTCCTCGGCGCGCTGCACCGGTGCGACGTGTGTGCCCGGCACGAATTCGGTCGGGCCGAGTTCGATCGGCGTGTCCTGCGGGAAGTAGAAGACTTCGAGAAAATTCAGTTCCGGGCCGAAGACGTGGTCGGCGTCATAGTGCCACGGCTGCGCCGGCGCGGGGCATTCGATGCGATGGCTGCTGGCCAGCACTGGCAGGCCGACGTTGCGGCCGAGCAGCGCACGCATGACGCCGGCGACCTGCGGGTTCAGCAGCACGCCCTCGACGAACCAGTCTTCGAGCATGATGACGCTCGGCTCGTGCGAGCCGCGGATGCGCTCGACGTCGGCCATCGTCATGCCGGGTGGCATCCACGATGGGTTGGCTGGCAGGCGCCCTTCGAGATAGTCGATGGCGCGCTGATTGATTTCTGGCGGCACGACGCCTTTCAGCAGCAGATGTCCGTCGCGGCAGAAAGCGACGACCTGTGAATCGGTCAGGCTCGGGTCGCAGTCGAAGGTACGGGTGTGTGGATCGTATTGCATGGTTCTGTGTGAATGAATAGGCCAGCCGCGGCATCGGCTATATCTGTGGTGTGCGATACAAGATCTTGTCGCCCGCGCGGATTTCCGCATCGACGAGGTACGGCCGCACTGCGGTGATGTCCACGTCGACGCCGAGGCCGGGCGCGTCCGGTGCGCGCACGAGCCCGTCGGCATCGCGCTCGATGCGCGTGTGCGTCAGGTCACGGGCGAGTGGCTTGAGTTCGACCGGGTATTCACTGATCGTGTGTTCGCGCAGGCCGGCGAAGGGCTGCAGCGAGGCGCTGAGTGCGAGGTGCGAAGTGAACGTGTGGTTCACGTAGATGGCGCCCTTCGCATCGGCGTAGTGCGCCACATCGCGGGCGACGGCGAGCCCGCCGATGCGGCCGGCGTCGATCTGCACGAAGCCGAGCGCGGCGTAGTCGATCATGTGCTGCGCCATGTAGCCGTTGTGCGAACCTTCGCCGCCGGCGAGCTTGACCGGGCCGCAGCGTGCAGCGAGGCGAGCGTGCGCGTCGAATGCGTCCTTGACGAAGGGCTCTTCGAACCATGTCGCGCCGCACTCGATCAGCGACGGCACGCGCAGCGCTGCGGCTTCGACATCGTCGCCGAAGACGGTGCCGGCGTCGACGAGCAGGATGCCGTCCGCGCCGATGCCCTCGCGCGCGGCGTGCACCTGGTCTTCGTCCTGCGCCAGTGTGCCCCAGCCGTACGGGCCCCAGCCGAATTTGATGGCGCGGTAGCCGAGCGCGCGCATGGCGCGGCCCTTCTCGAGCGTCTCCTGCGGTGTGTCGCCGAAGAGCAGCGAGGCGTAGGGCTCTTTGCCATGCGATTCATTCCAGCCGAGCATGCGCCAGACCGGCTCGCCGCGTTTTTTGCCGAGCAGGTCCCACAGCGCCATGTCGACGCCGCTGAGCGCGTGGTCGGCCTGCAGCAGGTCGAAGCTGTTTTGGCGGACGAGGCGACCGATGCGCAGCACGTCGGCGGGTTCGTTCAATTCCTGCCCGAGCACGGAGGCCTGCACGGGCTTGCAGGCGCTGTGCGAGAGCGGGCAGACCATTGCGGCGATGGTGGTGAGCGGCGAGGCTTCACATTCGCCGAAACCTTCGAGGCCACCGGCGCGCACGCGCACGATCAGCGCGTCCTGGCTGCCGTCGCCGATGTCAAGCACTTCCGGCATGGAGAGATAGAAAAGGTCGATCGATTCGATTTTCATGGGCTGTTTATTCAAGGACTGAAGCTGCGGCGGACGACCGCTGACTGCCGACGGACGACGCCTCACACATTCGCCCTCTGATCATTTTCTGCTGAGCGAAACGCAGCCAGCCCGACGAGGACGAGCACGATGCTGAGCAGCCAGACGGGCGTATAGGTGTTGGCGAGTAATGAGCGCATGGCATCAAGACCGGCGCCGGTGGCGATCGGGCCGAGGCCCATCAGCACGCCGAGCCAGGCGTAGTAGACGGCGTTATAGCCGGTCTTCTGTGCAGGCGGGATGATTTTCACCCACAGTAATCGGCCCTGTGCGATCGCCCATGCGGCGCTGCTCACGCCGAATACGAATGCCAGTGCGCCGGCGACCCATTCTGTGGCGACGCCGCTGCGCGGCATCCACCACCAGCCGAGCGGCAGCAGCGCGAATACAGCGAGCGCCGAAAGCAGGATGGGCTTGCTGCCGATGCGGTCGGCGGCGGCGCCCCAGGCGTAGCTGCTGAGCAACGTGCCAGCGCTGGTGATCAGCTGCAGCCGGACGATCGCGCCGGCGTCGAGGCCGATTTGGTCGCTCATGTAGAGCGGTAGAAAAATTGGCCATGCGGCAGTGACGAACGCGATGGCTCCGAGTCCGGCCATATGCCGTATGAAGGCACGGTCACGCAGCGCAGTGCGCATCTGCGCCTGCACATCGGCGTGCGCAGACTGTGCCGGTTGTGGGCCGCCGCCGGCGACGCCGATGTAGGCGGCGACGTGCAGCACACCGAGCAGCGCACCGATGCCGAGCAGCATCTGATACGGCGCGAATCCGCTCGCGCCCGCGAGTACGTGTGCTGCGACTGCGGACATGCCCATGCCGGCGAGTGAGACGGCGATGCTGCTGGCCGCGGCGAACTTGCCCCACATGGCGTGCGGGATGAACTCCTGCTGCCAGGGGATCACCCCGGTCTCGGCGATCGCCCGAAACACGGAGAAAACCAGCAGCACCAGCGAGACGAAGACGAACGTCGCCGTCGTCCCGAACTGCTGCAGCACGTACGGCGCGAAGATAAGCGTGGCCACGACAAACTTGCGCGTTCCGTAGAACGTGATGTAGCTGCGCTTGAGCCCGAAGCGCGTGGTCCACGGCGCCACGAGCGGCGAGATCACGCCGATGAGCGGGATGAGGCCAAGCAGGAATCCGATCTGTGCCTTCTCGAATCCGAGGTTGCGCAGATAAAGCACGGTGGTGGTGCCAAGCGCGACCGACCACCATGCTCCGTAGAACGGTGCACCGATCAGCGCGAAGGTCATGCTGCGGTGCTGGTCGCGCGGTTTCACCAGGTGCGTTCCTTTAGCATTTCCTGAATCGCCTCGCGGGGGACGGGCAGCTCGTCGATGTGAGCTTCGAGCCATTGTGAGAAATCGGCTTCGATGTCGTCGGCCCAGCGCGTATCGATCTGGCCGGAGGTGTACTTGCCCTCGGCGAGGCGTTGCTTGCCGAACTTGTCACGCAGCGCGACGAGCTCGGCGGTCTTGACGACTTTTTCGGCGAGGTGCGCCGGGATGAAAATCACGCCGTCCTCCTTGCCGAGCACGAGGTCGCCGGGCATGACGGTGACGCCGCCGATGCGGACCGGGCAGTTGATGCCCATGAGCATGATCGTGGGGGAGGCGAAGCTGGGATGCCAGCCGCGCACGTACGAAGCGAAGCCGGGAATTTCCTTGATGCCGTCGAGGTCGCGCACGGCGGCATCGTGGACGACGCCGTTGCCGGATTTGGCGTGGATGGAGGTGGCGAGGTTGTCGCCGATGATCGGGCCCTGATCAATCTTGCCGTAGACATCGGCGACATAGACATCGCCGGGGACGAGCAGATCGATGGGCCAGGAGATCTGGTCGCCGATGCAGCCGGCGGCGAAACCCTTCTCCTCCATGATGGCGCGCAGATTGGGGCGACGCGGCATGTACATGGCAGTGAGCGCGCGGCCGGCGAGCACTTCACCCGGGTGCGTGCAGACGAAGCCGCCTTCGTACTGGTGGTGGAAGCCTTCGCCGCGCAGGATATGCCACGCGCCGGTGATGCTGACTTTTCGTGCGCGCTCGATGAGCGAATCGGGGATGCGCGGGCGGCCGTCATCGAAGCGTTCGCCGGTCCACTCGCGCGTGTAGTCGATCATCTCTTCGCGAGACAGGTTGAAGGGACAGTAAGTCATATGGAGAATTCGTGAGGTGAATTCCCTGCGTGCGCAGGGAGCTCACCTCGCGGCGTGCTACAGAGAGGAAGACCAGAACGGCGCGGCCGTGGCGCGCGTGAACTTTTCGTTCCAGTCGGACGAGCCGTCGTCGGCGCGCACGTGCATGCGCGCGCCGCGGTCCTGAACGGGGATGTTGCCGGCGAAGGCGTCGGTCCAGGCCTGCTGGATGTTGGCGTAGTGGCGCACGCGCTTGCCGGGCCACGAGACGGACAGCAGCAGTTTCGGCCGCGGGATTTCGTAGGGCGGCTCCATCTTGTATTTGACGAGCGCGGCTTCGTCGATGTCGACGCCGAGGCCGGGCGCGTCGGGCACGTGTGCGTAGCCTTCGGAGACGACGATCGGCTGAGCGATCAGGTCGTCGGCGTAATTGTTGAGGCAGTTGACGGCGGGCCACTGCGCCATCGGCAGCACGGCGCCGAGTTGAATTGAGAGCGCGGTGGTCAGGCCGGCGCCGACGATCTGCAGGAAGAAGGGCTTGTCGAACTGTGCGGCGATGGCGCCGTCGCGCAGCACGCGCGAGACGCCGCCGCCGACGACGAAGCCGTCGCAGATTTCGCCGCGCGCGGCGACGGGGAAGGGCGGGTCGCCGAAATGCAGGGCGATGGCTTTTTTCGTTTTCGAGCGCAGCAATTTTTGGCCTTCGACGTCACGTTGGAAGATCGGCGATTCGTAGAGCGCAACGCGTTCCTGTTTGTCGAGCTCAGTCAGCACCGGCGCAGCGTTCGACGCGTTGATCAGCATCTGGTTCCAGTCCATGTCGATCTTGAAATGCGGCGGTGTGACGGCGCTGATCGCATCGACTTGTTCATAGACGTCCCACCACGGGCGCGCCTTGGTTTTCAGCGCGGTGTAGCCGCGGGCGAGCGCGTTCTGTGCTTCGAGCGCCAGCGCCTCGGGTGGGAAGTCGATGTTCCACCACGCGATCGGCACGGCTTCACGCACCTGCGGAAGATTGAACAGGCGGAAGGCTGGCACGCCGAGCGCTTTGCCGACGACGTCGTAGAGCGCCATCTGCAGGCCGGCGCCGAGCGAGTCGTCGCCGAGAAAATCTGCGGCGTTGTGGCCTTTGACACGTGCGACAGCTTCGTCTGTGACGCGGCCCCATGTGTAGTGCGGCAGCGTTTCGCCATAGCCAACGAAGCCGGCATCGGTGGTGACGCGTGTGATTTCACAGATGCACCACTGCCAGACTTCGCGGGCGTTCCATTCCTCGCAACGCGCCGTCATCGGCGCGCGCACAGTGATTCGTTCGATATCGGTGACGATCAGCTTCATGATGGTGGAGTTTGATGTGGGTGAGGCGGGAACGCAATTCGGGTTTTAAGTTTTTTAACTACTCAGGTTCATCGTTACAAAAGCCCACGGATTCTGACGAGGCCTGAGTGCCGGGTTTCAGATGGAATACACGCGCTGTGCGTTTGTGCACCAGAGCGGGGCGTCGTCGGCGATGCCGCATATGCGCAGGGTGGTGCGCAGGCGAGCGAGCGTTTCTGAATACTCGGCGGCGAGCAGGGCGACGGGCCAGTCGCCGCCGAACATCAGGCGACGTTCGCCGAATGTGTCGAGTGCGTGACGAATGGCGGGCGTGATGTCGGCGCCGTGCGCCTGGGTGAGCAGGCCGGAAACTTTGGCGACGAGGTTCGGGCAGGCGGCGGCTGCGTCGATGCGGCGGCGCCAGTCGTCCATGGCGAGCGGCTCGTCGGCGAGCGGCGGCGCGCCGAGGTGATCGAGCACGACGGTGAGATCGGGGTGTGCGCGCAGCAGGTGAGGGAGGAGTTCGAGTTCGCGCGGGCCGGCCAGCACATCGAGTGTGAGGCGGTGCGCGGCGAGTGCGTGCAGGCCGGGCTGTGCGGCGGGGTCGAGCAGCCAGGCTGCGGCGGAAGACCCGGCGCGCACGCCGCGGAAGCGCGGGTGGGCGGTGAGGCGCGCGAGCACGTCGGCGACGTCTGGCGCGGCAAGATCGACCCAGCCGACGACGCCGCGAATCCATGGAAATGCATCCGTGAGATGCAGCACCCATGCGGCCTCGGCGATGCTGCCGTCGGCCTGCACGAAGATGGCGGCGTCGACGCCGGCTGTGTGCAGGGTGTGTTCGGCTTCATCCGCGAGGAAGCTGCGGCCGAGCGGCTCGGCGCCGCGCGTAATCCAGGCATACTCGAAGCGATCGAGGTCCCAGAAATGGAGGTGAGTGTCGAGCATGGGCAATTTGGATTTCAGATTTCAGATTTCAGACTTCAGATTTTTGTGTTCCCATGGCCGTGAGCAGTTCGAATCAGCGAACCGCCGATCTGAAATCTG
Organism: Anaerolineae bacterium; assembly: GCA_947476335.1. Taxonomy (GTDB): domain Bacteria; phylum Chloroflexota; class Anaerolineae; order J036; family Brachytrichaceae; genus CANJQH01. The sequence continues at coordinate 7,051 of CANJQH010000072.1, forward strand.
AAATCTGAAATCCGTAACTACTTCGGTGTCGGCGCGCGTTTGTCGACGAGATTTTCTTCGCGCATCTCATCCCAGAATACGGGTGGGACGGGCGCGCGCAGGGCGGCTAGGTTTTCGTCGATCTCCTGCGGCGAGACCATGCCGACGACGAGGGCGCGCACGGCGGGATGAGCGAGCGGAAATTGCAGCGCGGCAGATTTCAGCTGTACGCCGTGGCGTGCGCAGACGGCCTCGATGCGGCGCACGCGTTCCATGATGAGCGGTGGCGCGTCGGTGTATTGATAACGGGCGCCGGGTCGGGCGCCGGTGGCGAGGATGCCGGTGTTGAAAACGCCGCCGAGGAATACGCTGATGTTTTTCTTCAGGCACAGCGGCAGATATTCATCGATGGGTTCCTGTTCGAGCAGCGTGTAGCGGCCGGCGAGCAGGAAGCAGTCGAAATCGGCACTGCGGGCGAATTCGGCCTGCATCTGCCACTGGTTCATGCCGGCGCCGATGGCGCGCACGACGCCCTGCGACTTCAGCTCGGCGAGTGTGGGGTAGGCCTCTTCGAGCGCGCCGCGAAAATGATCGTCGGCGTCGTGGATCAGCGCCATGTCGAGATGATCGGTGTGCAGCCTTTTCAAGCTATCCTCGACACTGCGCAGCACCATGTCGCGGGCGTATGAGCGGGTGAGTGTGCCGTCGGCATTGACCACGACGCCGACTTTGCTTTCGAGCAGGTACTGTTCACGGGGCACATCGGCGAGTGCGTCACCGAGGTGGGATTCGCTGACACCGGCGCCATAGAGCGGCGCGGTGTCGAAAAAGCGGATGCCGCGGTCGATGCAGGTGTGGATGGTGTCGTGTGCGAGCGCAGCAGAGCGCACGCTGAAAGGATCGGTGCCGGTGGCGCCGAGTGGTGCGGCGCCGAGGCCGAGGATGGGGACGGGATATTCGATTGGCATGATGAAATGGTCAGCGTGTGTTGATCGAGCCGCGCATGTAATCGGCTTCGGGGCTGACGAGGAAGGCAAGAATTTGTGCGATGCCGATCGGGTTGCCGAGTTCGGCTGCTGCTGAGGCGAGCGCTTCGTCAACATTGCGGCCGTCGCGACGTGCTTCAGCCTCGACGACGGAGAGCTTCATCGGCGTTTGAATTCCACCGGGGCAGACCACGTTGACGCGAATGCCTTCGGGGGCGAGTTTGTTGGCGAGGGTGATGCCGAGTGCGCTGACGCCGCCCTTGCTGGCGCCGTAGGCGTATGAGCTGCTGCCACTGTGAGCGGCGCCGGATGAAATGAGCACGAGTGCGGGTTTGTCGCTTTTGCGCAGCAGTGGTGCGGCGTATTTGGCGCAAAGAAAACTTCCGACTGTGTTGACATCGAGCACGCGCCGGAAGAGTTCGACTTCGAATTCCTCGATTGGCACGAAGGCGCCCTGCAGAATGCCGGCGGTTTGAATAAGTGCGTTGATCTGGCCGTGTGAATGTGCGATTTTGTCGAACACGGCGGCGACTTCATCTTCGCGCGTGACATCGAGGTGATGGAAGGGAACGTGCAGTGAAGCTGCGACGGCTTTGCCGGCAGTTTCGTTGACGTCCGCGATGATGACGCGTGCGCCGCGTTGGGCGCAAAGCGTAGCGGTGGCACGTCCGATGCCGGTGGCACCTCCGATGATGAAAATAATTCTGTCTGTAATTGGCATGAACTCCTGGGGTTGATCCGACGCTTTGGTATGGAGGAAGGCGGCGGAATAACCTCAGTATTGTGTACCGAAGAGGCGTTTGTGCAAATGTACAACGGCGGTCGTTTGTCAGCAGTCCGCGTTCGTTTGCGAAATTACCTCAACTGGACGATTGCCGTTCGACGACGTCTGCATATCTTTGCAGAGGTGCTTCGCCATAGTGAAAACGCCGCAGGGTTGGGCGTATGGGCGACACGGGCAATTGATTTACGGAGGAACAACAACACGTGAGCAGGGGCAAACTGAACCAGATTTGAAATTTCCTCGTGCGTGGCGTCGCTGCTGCGATTTATTTGTACGACGGCAACATGCTCAACCTGATCAGCCGGCTGGTTCGGTGCGGCCATTCAATTGCTATTCAATCGCGTCGGAGTGAGCAGAATTTTCAGCGCCGCTTCGATCTGATCAATACGGCGAGCCAGCGCGTGGTGTGGCTGCACGAGCATGGGCGGCGTTTTGAAGGCGGCGTTGGCGCAAGCCTTTTCAGCGCACATCGCGTGGTGCGCGTATAACTGTCGTCACGAGGAATATTCATGTACACCATCGTTTACGCTTTTGATGATTTCGACATGGACGTTGAGAAATCCGTCCTTTCTGCGTTGCCGCACCAACTGATTCCGTCGCATGGTCTTGAATCCGCTGCATCGCGCGAAATATTGCACGACGCGGACGCGCTCATGGTGACGCTGCAGCGGGTGACGGCCGAGGTGCTCGATGCAATGCCGAAGTGCAAGCTGGTGAGCCGGCTGGGCGTTGGGCTGGACAGCATCGATTTGAAGGCGGCGGAGGAGCGCGGAGTCTGGGTGGCGAATGTGCCGGACTACGGCATTGATGAAGTGTCGACGCATGCGATGGCGCTGTTGCTGGCGCAGCTGCGCGGCGTGGTGCCGCTGGTTGCGTCGACGCGGGGTGGGGCGTGGGATGCGTCACCGGCGAAGCCGATCCGGCGCTTTCGTGGACAAACTGTGGGCGTGCTGGGTTTTGGGCGCATTGGGCGCGCATTCGCGGCGAAGGCACTCGGCTTCGGCGTGCGCGTGATCGCACACGATGCGTTCGTGAGCGCCGAGGACATGCGCGCAGTCGGCGTCGAATCTGTGAGCTTGGACGACCTTTTTCGGCAATCGGACTTCATTTCACTGCACGCACCGCTGACGGAAGAATCGAAGCATGTGGTGAACGCGCGCACGCTGGCGCTGATGAAGCCGGGCGCGTATCTGGTGAACACCGCGCGCGGTGGCCTCGTCGACGAAGCTGCGCTGCTCGAGGCGATCCGCGGCGGCCAGCTGCGCGGCGCAGCACTCGATGTGCTGACGAGTGAACCCCCACGCGCCGATGACGCTGCGCTGCAGGGCCTGCTTCAGGACCCGCGCGTGCTGATCACGCCGCATGTGGCGTGGTACTCCGATGACGCGATGATCGATATGCGCTCGAAGGGCGCCGACGAAGTCGTGCGCGTGCTGAGCGGAAACACGCCGCGCTGTCCGGTGAATCGGCCTGTTGGGAAGTAGATAGTGATAGTGATAGTGGATAGTGATAGTGCATTTGTGCGAAATCTACTATCCACTATCTACTATCTACTTCTCCTCCCAGCCTTCCACGATGATCAAATTGCTCGTCGCCACCGACTTGCGGATGGCGAGGGCGGGGGCGTATTCAGCGGAGTCGTAGAAGGCGCGCGCCTGCTCGATGCTGGGGAACTCGATGACGACGACGCGCGACGGTTTCCAGCTCCCTTCGCGCACTTCGACCGTGCCGCCGCGCACGATATAGCGGCCGCCGTATTTCGTGGCGGCGGCGTGCGCCATCTTCTTGTAGGGTTCGTAGGCGACGGGGTCGTGAACGACGATATCGACAATGATGTATCCAGACATGGGGGAATTTTATATTTTATATTTTATATTTTATATTTCAGATTGAAGAATAGGGCTGTTGAATGCACAATCCGAAATCTAAAATCCGGTAACTACTCAGGCCATCCGGTTTCCCAACGCGAAACATGCGCGTGTTTTGTGGGAAATACTGATGTAACCCTGAAGAGTTACAAAATCCAAAATCTGAAATCCAAAATCTGAAATGATCACGCTTCCTTTCACCGGTTCCGAATCCTGGACGCACGCTGAACGAGAAATTTTTAATTCTGGGCTGCAGACGCCGATCGTATTCAACGTTGTGCAGCCGACGCTGGAGCCGATATTGCCGGCAGCCGGCGCGGGCAATGGGCGGGCGGTAGTGATCTGCCCGGGCGGCGGCTTTCACCTGCTGGCGATTCAGCATGAAGGAACCGATGTGGCGCGCTGGCTGGCGGCGCGCGGCGTGGCGTGCTTCATCCTGCGCTATCGGCTGGCGCAATGCTTTACAGACGACCCGGGGGCAGAATTCAATGCGCGCTGGCAGGCTGGGCGGGCGAGCCTCGATGAGTTTCTGGCGCCGACGGTGCGTCTGGCGATGGCCGATGGGCTGGCGGCGGTGCGGCACGTGCGTGCCAATGCCGCAGCATGGGGCGTCGACCCGGCGCGTGTCGGGATCATGGGCTTCTCCGCCGGCGGTGCAGTCACGGCGTCGGTGGCGCTGAACTACGACGCTGACTCGCGGCCGGCGTTCGCTGCGCCGATTTACCTGCCTTACAACATGGTGCCCGGCTGTGGGGTGGTGCCGGCCGACGCGCCGCCGCTCTTTCTGTGCGCGGCGGCCGATGACAGCCTGGGGCTGGCGCCGGACAGCGTGCGCATGTACGAAGACTGGACCGCCGCCGGCCGCGTGGCTGAGCTGCATATGTACGCGCGCGGCGACCATGGCTTCGGCATGCGTCGGCTGGGGCTGCCGGTGGACGGCTGGATCGAGCGCTTCGCCGAATGGATGGAATGGGTGACGGCGTGAGCGATTTTCGCACCATGCTCGTGCACGAGAAACAGCGCGCGCGGTTGGTGCTGCCGTTTGACCCGAATGTCGAGTGGGGCGTACGCGAGCGGCATGACGTAACCGGGACCATCGGTGGGGTGAAGGTGCGCGGCAAGTTGCAGTGTGTGGGCGGCGTTTGGTTTCTGGTGCTCGGGCCGGCGTGGCTGCGCGATGCGGCGATCGACCTGACGCAGGAGCTCGAGGCGATGCTGGCGCTGGAAGGGCCGCAGCGCGGCACGCTGGCGGGGGATGTGCAGGCGGCGCTCGACGCTGAGCCACGTGCGCTGGTGTTCTTCGAAAGCCTGCCGACGTTTTATCGAAAAAATTACGTGCGCTGGATCGAAGAGGCGAAGCAGCCGGAAACGCGCGCAGTGCGCATCACGCAGATGGTGCTGCTGCTGCGCGATGGCCGGCGCGAAAAGTAGGAATGGCGTATTCAGCCAGCCAGCGCAGTGCGCACGGCCGGTGCTACGACCGTGCCGAGCAGCTCGATGGCGCGCATGACCTGCGCATGTGAGATGGATCCGACGGTGAGCTGCAACAGCAGGCGCTGGTGGCCGAAAATGCTGTGCTGTGCGAGGATTTTGTCGACGATCTGTTGTGGCGAGCCGACGAAATTCGCGCCGCGCGGTGTACAGGTGGCCTCGAACTGCGAGCGCGACATCGGCGACCAGCCGCGCTCGCGGCCGATCTTGTCCATCACGCTGGAGAAGGCTGGCCATGCGATATCCATGGCGGCGCGGGAGTCGTCGGCGATGAAGCCGTGCGAATTGATGCTGACGGGCAGCGACTGCGGGTCGCGGCCGACTTCGCTCAGCACATCGCGGTACAGGCGTACGAACGGTGCGAACTGTTCCCATGCCCCGCCGATGATGGCGATGGCGAGCGGCACGCCGAGCTCGGCAGCGCGCACGACCGATTGCGGTGTGCCGCCGACGGCGATCCATACCGGCAGCAATTTCTGAAGCGGGCGCGGATAGACGCCGCGGTTGTCCAGCGCCGGGCGGTGTTCGCCCGACCAGGTGACGTATTCAGAATCGCGCAGCTGCAGCAGCAGCTCGATTTTTTCTGCAAAGAGATCGTGATACAGGTCGAGGTCGTAGCCGAAGAGCGGGAAAGATTCGATAAACGAACCGCGGCCGGCGACGATTTCTGCGCGGCCGTTCGAGATCAGGTCGAGCGTGGCGAAATCCTGGAAGACGCGCACTGGGTCGTTCGAGCTGAGCACGCTGACGGCGCTGCAGAGGTGAATGCGCTGGGTGCGTGCAGCGGCGGCGGCCAGAATGACCGCAGGTGCGGAGGAAAGATACTCGGTGCGGTGGTGTTCACCGATGCCGAATGCGTCGAGGCCGACCTGATCGGCAAGTTCGATTTCCTCCAGCATTTCGCGCATGCGCTGTGCGGGAGAGATTTGCTTTCCAGTGCGCGGGTCGGGCGTGTTTTCAACGAATGAATAAAGACCGATTTCAAAAGGCGCGTTCATATTCGAGTACGAAGCATAGCGTAACCGGATTGTGCAGGTGTATGCGGGGTGCATTCGCCAAAAGGGGCGATTTGGTCATCCGCCATCGCGTGCGGCCCCTCGTTGGTAAATCCCTCGAAACGCGCTATCACCCTCTCCCGAAGGGGGAGGGTGATAGCGCGTTTCGAGGATTCCAATCAGTGTCGATCGCCGACGGTCGAAAGTTTGCCCCTTTTGGCGAATGCACCCGTGTATGCGGGCGCATCTCAAACAGCGGAATGCATCCCCGGATTTGCCCGACGTAATCCCCAAAAATTGAGGACATTTGATACTGGAATTGAAAGTAATATACATTCGCAAGGTGTGCTTTTTGAGCAAAATCGGCTTATTCACAACGATGGGTTGTAAAAATAGTGTTTTTGCATTTATTCGGCTTAAGGGATTGTGCTGGTGTGCGGTTCACCGTTGAGCGTGACTGCGTAAAAATGCAGTCGAAATTGAATGCTTGAGAAAGAGAAATGTTGTACAAAACGAGGAATAGAAGCGGATTGATGGGAGCCTTGATCATGGTGGCATTTCTCATGTTGGAAGGGCTGATGGCACCATCGCTGGCTGCGGCTGCTGGTTCTGGCATCGATCGTATTGATTTGGACGGACCGAATGGGAACCAGTATTTTGCCGTTGCGCAGCCACGTTGGACGACATTACTTGACAACGGGAATGTGGTCGTAGCCGACTGGGGATGGGACGGCGAGACCGCCTCGGATGTTGGCGCGGTGTATCTATATAACGGTGTGAATGGCGCACTGATCAGCCAGCTGATCGGCAGCACGGCGGGTGATCAGGTCGGCGAACACGGCATTGTCGAGCTGACGAATAGCAATTTCATCGTCAACAGCGGCAGTTGGGACAACGGTTCCACGGCCAACGCCGGCGCCGTCACCTGGGTCAACGGAACGACCGGCCTGACGGGGACGGTTTCGGTTTCGAACAGCCTCGTCGGCACGCATGCCAACGATGGCGTCGGGAGCGGCGGCAGCACGATGGTGGGCAATGGTAATTATGTGGTGGCCAGCCCGAACTGGGACAACAGCAGCGTCGCCAATGTGGGCGCGACGACGTGGGGCAGGGCGGACGGAAGCACGGTCGGCGCCGTTTCCGCTGCAAACAGCCTGATCGGTGTGCAGGCGAATGACCGTGTCGGGACGTATCTGACGCGGCTGTCGAATGGCAATTACCTCGTGCGCAGCACGAACTGGTCGATGGGTGGCAAGGCCGGCGCTGGCGCGGTGACGTGGGGTGCAGGAGTGACAGGCATCACCGGCGTGGTGAGCACATCCAACAGCCTTGTCGGTTTCACCGCCGCCGACGCCGTCGGTTCTGGCGTTGCTACGCTGACGAATGGCAGCTATGTGCTGGTGACGCCGAATTGGAAGAACGGTGCAGCAATCAATGCTGGCGCGGTGACGTGGGGCAGCGGCATCACTGCGACAGGTGGGGTGATTTCAATCACGAATAGCCTGGTGGGTGTGCGGGCGTGGGATATGGTCGGCAGTAATGGTGTGACGGCGCTGACGAATGGCAACTACGTCGTCTGCAGCAGCGACTGGAGCAATGGGGGCAAATCGCTGGCTGGTGCGGCGACGTGGGGGAGCGGCGCGGTGGGGATTACAGGCGCCGTGACGGTGACGAACAGCCTCATCGGCCGTGACGCCGGCAACGAAGTGTGTGGAAATGGCGTAACGGCGCTGACGAACAGCAATTATGTCGTGTTGAGCAGCATGTGGGACAACGGAATTCTGGCCAACGTGGGAGCTGCAACGTGGGCGAGCGGCACGAGCGGCATCACTGGCATCGTCAGCACTACGAACAGCCTTGTCGGCAGCCAGCCGTCGGATAAGGTCGGCCTTCGCGCAATTGCGTTGACGAATGGTAACTATGTCGTTGGCAGCGAAGACTGGGCCAACGGCCTCACCAGCTATGTCGGCGCCGCCACGTGGGTTACTGGGTCGACCGGCCTGATCGGTGCGGTATCGACGATGAACAGTTTGCATGGAACCTCGGGCTACGACTTCGTCGGCAAGGAGTTGTATGCGCTGACGAATGGCAACTATGTCGTGGCGAGTTCGGGCTGGGACAACGGTGTGTACATGAACGCCGGCGCCGCCACATGGGGCAACGGAGCCAGCGGTGTGAAGGGTGCGGTGTCTGCGTCCAACAGCTTGGTTGGCCGTGATACGGAAGACTTTGTATCTGGCGGCGGTGTGGTGGCGCTTGTCGATGGCAACTACGTCGTTGCTAGTCCAAATTGGGACAATGGCGCAGATTTTGACACCGGTGCCACGACGTGGGGCAGTGGAGTCGAGGGGATTCATGGACAGGTGAATGCGAGCAACTCCGTCATTGGCGACTCAGCTGGCGACGCTGTCGGTGAAGTGCATGCGCTTGTTGAGGGAGACTACGCAATTACTGCGCCAAGCTGGGACGATCCGAATTCGGGTCTCGCGAACCGCGGCGCCGTAGTGTGGCTGCGCAGTGACCGCGCCGCTACTGGCACCGTCGGTGGTTTGGTCAATCTTGCGGTGTATGGCGTCGATGCTGACTCGGGCCATGCGTATAGCAATCAGTATGTCGACGTATTCGGTCAGTTGTCCAACAACCGTCTGGTGTCACGCTGGCAAAACGATCAGAAGGTGGTGCTGCTGCAGGCGCTGCGCCAGACGTTGAACGTTCCTACTCCGATTCACGGCAAAATTTCTGGCCCATTTGGTGTGTGTCCGCCGAACTGCACATATGTTGGCTATTGGGAGGACGTAATCACGCTGACGGCGAGTCCGTTGGATGGATATGGGTTCATAGGTTGGTCTGGCGATTGCACTGGCATTGACGAGTGCGTTTTTTCATTGACTGGGACGGTTTCGTTTTCAACGACGTTCATATCGAATAATGCAACGTTGAGTGCGCTGGAGACGAGCGCAGGGGCAGTGGCGCCGGTGTTCGTGAGCGATGTCTTGACTTATACAGCCAGCGTAGCCAACGATGTCACAACATTTGTGCTGACACCAACAACGCATGACCCATTGGCGACGTATTCAATTGCCCCGATATCCGGCACGAATACGCTGGTGGTGGGTCAGAATTATTTCACCGTAACGGTGACGTCACAGGCAAATACGCAACAGGAATATATCGTAATCGTGACTCGCGCAGCGTCGATCGATGCGGCGCTGAGCGGGCTGACGACGAGCGCCGGGGCGCCGACGCCGGCATTCGTCAGCAGTACGCTGAGTTATACGATGAGCGTGGAAAATTTATCGAGTTCAGTAGTGTTCACGCCGACGCTGCATGATCCGAACGCAACGTACACGATTGCGACGGCGGCCGGTCCGTGCGTTGCAAACTTATGTGCGTTGAACGTGGGTGCAAACCCGGTGACGGCGACGGTGACTGCTGAAGACGGCGTGACGACGCGCGAGTATGTGGTGATCGTTACGCGTGCGCTATCGAGTGACGCTGCGTTGAGTGGGTTGACGTTGAGTAACGGTACGCTGACGCCGGCGTTCGTCAGTGCTACGTTGAGTTATACGACGAGTGTGGCGAAAAATTCTTCGGTGGTGCTGTTCACCCCGACTACGAATCACCAGAATGCGACGTACACGATTGCGACGGCGGCGGGTCCGTGCGTTGCGAACGCATGTGCGCTGAACGTGGGTGCGAACCCGGTGACGGTGACAGTGACGGCTGAAGACGGCGTGACGACGCGCGAGTACGCCGTTGTAGTTACGCGCCGGCTTGCGGAAGATGCAGCGCTGAGCGGACTGACGATGAGCGCCGGGGCGCTGACGCCGGTGTTCGTCAGCGGCACGCTGAATTATTCAGTGAGCGTGGCGAACGACGTCACCATGGCGGTGTTTACGCCGACGCTGCATGATCCGAATGCGACGTACACGATTGCGACGGCAGACGGCGCGTGCATCGGGAACGCATGTGCCCTGAATGTGGGTGTGAACACGGTGACGGTGACGGTGACGGCTGAGGATGGTGTGACGAAGTCCGCGTACGCTGTTGTGGTGACGCGCCGGCTTCCGGAAGATTTTGCGCTGAGTGGTTTGACGACGAGTGCGGGAACGGTGACGCCTGCGTTCGTCAGCAGTACATTGAATTACACGGTGAGTGTGGGCAACCAGGTGACGACGATCGTGTTGACGCCGACGATTCATGATCCATTAGCGACGTATGTGATTGCCCCGATATCCG
>CANJQH010000073.1 GCA_947476335.1 Anaerolineae bacterium
CGCTTCCGGCCAGGAAGATCGCTGCTCTGGTCGGCATCGCGCCCTATAACGACGACAGCGGAAAACGGAAGGGCTACCGTTCCTGTCGAGGAGGACGTGCCAATGTACGCACCATTTTGTACAACGCGACCCTGTCTGCGATCCGCTGCGAAGGACCAATCCGCCAGTTCTACACTAAGAAGAAGGCGGAGGGCAAGCCATCCAAGGTCGCGATCGTAGCCGCCATGCGCAAGCTGCTGACCATCCTCAACGCCATGATGCGCGTCCAAAAATGCTTCAGACTGTCTGCTGTGGCTTGACAAAGAACACAGTTGCTTCGGGGGAGAGAATCGTGTGTTTCGCGTTGGAAAAATAACTGGCCTGAGTCGTTACGAAAAAACTACAACACTTTCGTCACCGTCAGCTTCTGCTCCAGCCCGACATTGGCCGCTTCGATCGCCGCAGCCGAGCCAAACACGGCCACGCGGCCATAATCGCGCACTGCATCGAGCGCGTCAGCGAAGCGCGTGAAGTGCGCCGCAGTCGTGGCCAGCACTTCGTCGCGTATCTGCTGGCGAAGCTCGTCACTTGTCCCGAGCAGGAAGCGCGTCATCGCCGAGTAGCCGCGCGCATCCGGCAGCTCATGCGAGTCCAGGTCGCCGATCACGCCGATGATGCACTTGGCGACTTCATCAGCAGCTACTGCGTGATCGCGCAGAAAGTCAGACGTGCGATCGTAATTCGCCAGCGTGGCGACCAGGTTCGGATCGCGATACGACAAATAGCTGAACACGCCCGAACGCACATCGAAGCGCGCAAAGCCGCCGTATGCGCCGCCCTGCACGCGCACACGTTCCCACAGCCATGTGGTGTTCAGATAATTGTTCACCACCAGCGCGGAAGCATGCAGTGCGTAGCCATGCGCATAGAGGTTCGCCGCCTTGCCGACATAGTTCACCTGCGCCGGAATCGTCAGACCTTCATGCGCCGGATGTGCAGCGATCGGCCACGCACAGCGCACCGCCGACGCTGCCGGCAGCTGCTGCAGCAACGCTGTGAGGCGCGGTTGCAGCGTCGCCCAGTTCGCCGCATCGAGCGTCACGTTACACAACGCCGTACTGCGATTAACCAGCGCCGCGCGCACACGCTCGAGCTGCGCCGCCACACCGGCCCAGTCGCTCTCGATGCGCTGCACCAGCTCGCGCAGGAAGAACAGGTAGCTCACACCGCCCATCTGCTCAATCGCCCAGTCCGACGAAGTGAAGCTCGCGCGCAGCCGCATATTGGCCATGCCATGACCAGACGGCGCCACGCGCGCTTCGAGCCCGGCCTTCTCTTCAAGCACGATCTGCTTGAAGCGCTCGCGATTGTCGAGCCGCGCGCCCAGCAACACGTCGCTCATGATCGCCAGCAAATCATCGACCTGCGCCGGCGTCGCCTTGCCGCGCAGGAAGAACCACGATGCGGCATCGCCGCTGCCGCGCACCACGCCATTGAGATACGCAGCGCGCAGTCCGCCGGTCTTGCGGCCGATGCGCTGCGACAGGCGCGCGAAGTCCTCGCTCGCCGTGCCCATGCCGAGAAACATCTGGCCGAAGAGGCTGAGCAACGGCACATCCTGCGGCTCGACCGTACGCATGTCGAAGCCGAGATCGATGTACGCGATGCCGTTGGTGAACAGGTCGTGATACAGCACGCGTGCCGGCCCACCATCGAGCAATGCCGTCGGCGTAGATTTATTGTATTTTTCAATGTCCGCCAGCGACAGCATCGGAATCGTCGCCAGTGCCTCGGGCGAATCCGGCGCTTCCTGCATCTGCCGCAGCTGATGCGTCTGCGCGATGACCTCCTCGATCTCCTGCGTGCTCATGCGCGCGCGCGCAGCGTCGAGGCGCGCACGTTCCTGCTGCTCCTCATGCTCGCGCAGGTCGACATCGGGCGCCAGCACCACAGTGACGCGATGCGGATTGTCCAGCATCTGCGCGGTGATCAGATTTTCGAACACGCGCTCGCCAGCGACGAGCTGCGCACGCAGCGCGGCCAGCGGCGCCTCGAAGCGCAGCGGCACAAGCGGATCGCCGCCATGCAGCCACGTCTGCAGCGACGCCAGCATGAGTGCGAGCCCGCGCGGCGTGCCGCCGGTATTCAGTTCGCGCATGCGGAACTCGATGGTGTTCAGCACCGCCTCGATCATCTCCGGCTCGATGCCATTCACCGCCAGCCTGCGCAGCGTGTCGAGCACAAGTGCTTCGACCGCGTTGACATTCTCTGCAGCGACGCCCTTCAGCCCGGCGCCGAACGTGGTCTCACGCTGGCTGTCGTCGAAGCCGCCCAGCACGTCCTCGCCGAGGCCGCTGTCGATGAGCGCCTTGCGCAGCGGCGATGCCGGCGTGCCCAGCAGGATGCCGCCGAGGATGTCCAGCGCCAGCGTCATGGGAGCGTCGAGCACATCAGTTTGCAACCAGTTGACGGAGATGTAGTGCTTCGCCTTGCCAGCCTCGGCTTCGTCGACGTAATAGGCGGCAATGCTGCGCCGCGGCGCGGCAAAGCGCGGCTGCAACGGCATACGCGCATCGATCAAACGCGCATCGAATTCGCTCAGCACTACGTCGAGGCGGCGCATGCGCTCGTCTTCGCTGTCATTGCCGTACCACCAGATCAGCGCATTCGCCGGATGGTAGTACGTCTCATGAAAAGCCTTGAACTGCGCATAAGTGAGATCGGGAATCACAAGCGGATCGCCGCCGGAATCGACGCCGTAGGGCGTATCCGGGAACAGCGCCGCACCAATGGCCTTGTAGAGCCGCCGCTCAGGTGACGAGTAGGCGCCCTTCATTTCGTTGAACACCACACCCTTAAAACTCAGCGGAGCGGCCGCATCTTCAAGCTCGTAATGCCAGCCCTCCTGGCGCAGCGTCCACTCAGTGATGTTCGGATGAAAAACGGAATCGAGATAAACGTCGGCGAGGTTGTAGAGATCCTGCACGTTCTGCGACGCAACCGGGTACACGGTCTTGTCGCCGTACGTCATCGCATTCAGGAACGTATTGAGCGAGCCTTTGGCCAGCTCAATAAACGGCTCCTTCGTCGGATACTTACGTGAGCCGCACAACACGGAATGCTCCATGATGTGTGCGACACCTGTGGAATCGGCGGGCGGGGTGGCGAAATTGACGCCGAAGACTTTGTTCTCATCCTCGTTGACGAGGGAAAGCAGCTGAGCGCCGCTCTTGATGTGCCGATACAGTCGCGCGCGCGAGTTGATCTCCTGGACCATTTCCTCGTGCAGCAGCTCGAAACCATGCGTAATGCTCATGGAGCGAGTCTATACGAACGGATGAGAGTACGCAGAGAAAAAGCGCATCCAGCACTTGAGGCGGATTTCAGCGCAAATCCCGCGCCGCACCCGGGCTATGCACATTCATGTCGCCGGTAATCACGCCGGTCTCGACAAAGATGACGCGCTCAGCAATGTTGGTAGCGCGGTCGCCGAGGCGCTCGAGGCAATGGCCCGCATGCAACAGCCACGTGCCGCATTCAATATGACGCACGTTCTCGCTCATCGCATGCATGGTCGAATTCAACAGCACGTTGTAATGCTGATCAACGACGACATCGGTCGCAATCACACGGTGCGCTTCCTCAACATCCCGCGACAGAAAAGCATGCGCCGCCTGCGACAACATGTCGCGCACAAGCACATCCATCTCCGCCAGGTTGAACACCCCCAACCCACTGTCGCTGCGGGTAGTTTTACGCGCCGCCTTCGCAATGCCCTTGGCGTAATCGCCGCAGCGCTCCAGCTCGACGGCGACGAAAGTAGCCGCGACCAGTTCACGCAGATCGCGCGCAACCGGCTGCTGCGTCGCCATGGCAAGCAGACAATCGTTCTCGACCTTATAGCGCAGCGCATCCATCAGCTTATCGTCGCGCTTCACCTCGCGCGCCTCATCAAAGTTGTGGTTGATCAGCGCCGAAACCGCACGCGCCGTAGCGCCCGCCGCCTGCGCGCTCATGATCTGAATGCCTTCGCGAATTTCGCTCAGTTCTCGCTCGAAGAGTGTGCGCATGTGAAATATCCCTCGGAAAACCACCGCCGGAAAAATACAATCGGCCGAACCCTTGCGGGCCCGACCGATTGTAGTGCAGGCAGTCGCGCGTGCTACATGTTGCGCGCGGCGTAACCTGGGCCATCGGTGAAGAAGGCCGCGTTGATCGCCGTCGCATCGGTGAGGTCATAAACCTCTTCACCGGTGCACTCAAAAGCTTCGCCCTGGAACGGCGCAATCTTCTGACCGGGCTTCATCTGATACGCGGCCGGCACCTCGTCGGCCGTGAAGATGGCCTCGAACGGGCACTCAGGCACGCAGGCACCACAGTCAATGCAGGTGTTCGGATCAATGAAGAACCAGTTCCACTCCGCCTCGGGCTTGCCGCCAATAATGCACTCAACCGGGCAAACATCTACACATGCGCCATCGCGCAGACACAAAGCTGTAATCACGTGAGCCATCTGTCACTCCTCCGTAAATCAAATTTTCGCCGGCCTCTGCTCAATAATCTGAACAATTGCCGATTCTATGATTGAATCGGTCAACCTTATGGTTAACCTTAGTTAATTGCCGTTGTCGGTTTTACACCACAAGTCATGCTCTGTCCAGATGACATTCGGCGCATCAACAGCGCGCGATATCGCGTACTCACACACTTCGTCCCCAGCTTATTTTCGGCCTATTTTCAGCCTATTTTCAGGATAAAGAAGAGCCGGGGACGAAGTTTGTGCATCTAAGTTCCTGTCCATAAGTTTTGTCCGGCAGATTCGCCTCCCCCGCTTTGCGGGGGAGGCGAATCTGCCGCCAGAACTTTTGGCGACTCACTTAGCCCAGGCGCACGGCGACGTCGTCCCAGTTCACAACCGACCAGAATGCCTTCAGATAATCGGCGCGGCGGTTCTGATACTTCAGATAGTAGGCATGCTCCCAAACGTCCACACCGAGGATCGGCTTGATGCCTTCCATCAGCGGGCTATCCTGGTTCGGCGTCGAAGAAATGGCGAGCTTGCCATCCTTGCCGATCACCAGCCACGCCCAGCCAGAACCAAAGCGGCCGAGGCCGGCCTTCTCGAACGCCTCCTTGAATGATGCAAGCGAGCCGAATGCGGCATCGATCGCCGCGCCGAGCGCGCCCGTCGGCTCGGCCGTGCCGACCTTCAGCTGTTCCCAGAACATCGTGTGATTCACATGGCCGCCAGCGTTGTTGCGAACCGCCATGCGAATTGCCTCGGGCACGTCATTCAGGTTCTGGATCAGCTCGAGCGCGCTCTTGCCCTGCAATGCAGTCTGATCCTTGAGCGCGTTGTTCAGGTTCGTCACATACGCAGCATGATGCTTGTCGTGATGAATCTGCATGGTGGTGATGTCGATGAAGGGTTCAAGCGACTCGTACGCGTACGGAAGCGAGGGAAGTTCGTGCGCCATATTTTTATATCTCCTGCTGTGATCGAACCAACGATGTAACGACAAAATCAAGCCCATCATTCCACTGCACCGCAAAAGGCAATGAAATCGTGTCAGCCTGTCTTTTCATCGAAAGCTCCACGGCCCTAAATTATAGGCGGTGGGCGTGCACCGAACTAACATTCCTGAGACGGGAGTTCAGGTTCGAAATACACTGGCTCCATGCACATCCTGCGCAGCCGCATCGACGAATTCCGCGCCGGCGACGAAGCCACCCTCTCCGCCGACGAACGCGCGCGCGCCGATCGCTTCGCCACAGCCGACCTGCGGCGGCGCTACGTGGCCGCGCACGCCTTCGTCCGCCGTACGCTCGCCGAGCACGCCGGTGTGCCAGCCGCCGCGCTGCGCTTCACCATCGGCCCGTTCGGCAAACCGGCGCTGCGCGATTTCTCGGATTTGCATTTCAATCTGTCGCACGCCGGCGACTGGGCAATATGTGCCGTCAGCCGCGCCAGCCCGCTCGGCATCGATATCGAACAAGCGCGCCCACTGCCGGAATTCCGCGACCTCGCCGCACGCTTCTTTTCCAGCGCCGAACAGCGCACGCTTGCGGCACTGCCTATATCAAAACAAATGCGCGCGTTTTTCGAAATCTGGACGAAAAAAGAAGCGTACATCAAAGCCACCGGCCGTGGGCTCGCGCAGTCGCTGCAGGAATTCAGCGTGCCCCTGGGCACAGACGGCCCAGTCCGGCCCGACGCACGCTGGCTCGTCCGCGCCCTGCCCGCCCCCGACGGCTATGTCGCGGCTTTAGCCACCAGATACTGACGCCCACCCCAAAAATGCTGCTGGAAACAAAGGAGTCACGGGCATCAGCCCGACTTTCCCATCAGTTCGTACGAAATTCGACCAATCGGCGAGAAAACAGCGACAAGCTGTATAAATTTCCTGGTAACCACTCAAGCCCAGATTAGTATTTCCCGCGAAACACGCGATTCCTTCCCCACGCAGGGGAAAGGAATCGCATGTTTCGCGTTGGCAAACTGACCGGGGGCATTCGCCAAAAGGGGCGATTGGGGCATCCGCCATCGCGTGCGGCCCATCGTTGGTACATCCCTCGAAACGCGCTATCTCCCTCCCCCTTCGGGGGAGGGAGATAGCGCGTTTCAAGGATTCCAATCAGTGCCGATCGCCGGCGGTCGAAAGTTTGCCACTTTTGGCGAATGCACCCAACTGACCGGTCTGAGTGGTTACATCTTTTGTGTTTTGGCGATTTCTTTCGGATATGAAGCAACACGCTCTGAGCGCTTAAGTCCTGCGAGAAAAAGTGCCCCCGGCGCCGCCTTGGCAAAACTACGGCTCTCCCCTCCCCTCAGTTTTAGCCAAATTTTGATGCTCTGGCCTTGTGGGGGAGTTTCGGAACTCCAAATCTCTACGGCTTCTCCAGCCCGTGTGCATGCAGCAGCACCTCGTCCGCGAGAATTTCATTCGTCGGCCCGTTGGCAACCACGCGACCGCCTTCCATCACAATGGTTCGTGGCAGCAGCTCGCGCACCATCGCCAGGTCGTGCGTGGAAATCAGCATGGTCTGCGGCAGCTCATGCAGCAGATGCATCAACTCGCGACGTCCGCGCGGATCGAGGCCGGCCGTAGGCTCGTCGAGCACCAGCAGATCGGGTTTCATCGAAAGCACCGTGGCGATGGCGATACGCTTCTTCTGGCCGACGCTCAAATGGTGCGAAACGCGGTCAACATAATCGCTCATCTTGACGGCGGCGAGCGCATCGCGCACGCGCGCGCGCACTTCGCTCTCCGGCAGCCCCTGGTAAATCGGGCCAAAGGCGACGTCGTCGAACACCGTCGGCGAAAAGAGCTGATCATCCGGCTGCTGAAAAACCAGGCCGACCGCGGCGCGCACCTTCGCCAGCTCACTTTTCGAACAATTCGGCACATCGATGCCGGCCACGTGCACCCGCCCGCTCGTCGGTTTCAGAATGCCGTTCAAGTGCAGGATGAGCGTGCTCTTGCCGGCGCCATTCGGGCCGAGCAGCGCAACTTTTTCGCCGGGCGCAACAGATAGCGTAGCGCCGTTCAGCGCAACATGGCCGTCGGGATAACTAAAGTGCAGGTCTTCAACCTCAATGGAATGATGCATTTTGACAATTTTTCAAGCGAACAGTCGCGGTAAAGCGAACAATACGGATAACAAAACGAGCCCAGCGACGAGCACCCGCAGCGACTGCGCCGAAAGCGCAGGGTGTCGCATCGAGCGAACTTCGCCGTCGTAGCCGCGCGCAGCCATGGCGTCATAGATGCGGTCGCCGCGTTCGAACGAGCGCATAAACAGGTTGCCGGCCATGCCGCCCGCCGAGCGCGCACGCCAGGAGATGCTGCCGCCTACGTTGCGGGCGGCGTCGAGCGCGCCGCTGCGCGAATCGCGCGCCCGCAGCAGGCGCATCGCCTCATCGACCAGCACGAACAGATAGCGCCACATCAGCCCAAAAATCGCCACCAGCAGCTTCGGCAGCCGAATCGCGCGCATCGCCTGCAGCAGGTCGGGAAACGATGTGGCCGACGCCAGCACGATCGCCATCTGCATCGACACGTACGACTTAAAGAAAATGCTCAGCAGGCGCTCGATGCCGATCTGCGAAAGCGAAATTCCCGTCGCGCCCAGTTCGATGCGCGCCCCGGGCGCAGTGAACACAAGTGGCAGCGCAGCCAGTGCAAAGGGCAGCGCCAGCCCGGCGCGGCGCAACACATAGCCTACGTTGAGCCCAGCCAGCAGAACGGCGCTCACCGCAACGGCAAACAACAGAAGCAATGAAGCCCAGGCGCCATTCGGCGTCAGCGATACCACCAGAATGAAAACCAGCGCCAGCACCAGTTTGACGCGCGCATCGAGCGCATGCACCGGGCTGCGTAAATCTTGGTACGGATCGAGAAAATGAACGTGCATGAATAAAAAGCAGCACTACTCAAGCCTGGATCAGTATTTCCTGCGAAAAACGCGATAGAAAACTGACAGGCCTACGTAGTTTCCATATTTAGGAAGCCGTGTTCGCACCCCGGCGCATACGTGCGACGCCGTAGGCAACGACAAAAACAAGCAGCACGCCCACCACACCGGCCACAATTGTGGACAGCGCCTGGTTATGAATGCCGGGAATCATGTAATCTGAAAAAATCTTGTACGGCGAACTCTGCGCACGATCGAGGAAGCCGATGTCCGCAGCAACCCGCTCCAGCCCATCGGGATGCGTCGACGCCAGCGGCGATGCCACAGCCAGCCCGATGGCCAGCACCAGCCCGGCGATCCAGACGCCGCGCCCGGCCACAGCCGCAGTTTTGTCATGCGATACGAGATCGCGCCGCGTAGCCGCCAGAAACGAAAGCGCACCAACGGTGATCAGCCCTTCACCAATGCCGATCAACATATGCACGCCCGCCATCGTCGGGATAGCGACATTGGCCGGCGACGCGCCGGAAGCGGCCAACTGCAGCGCTGCCGCCATCGAGGCCACCACCACTGAAATCCATGCCGCAGCAAACCCGCCAACGATCATGCCCCAGCGCGCACCACGAGCAGCCATCTGCACGATGCGATATACACCCCACGCAGTGAATACGCTCACAACTCCCATATTCACAATGTTCGATCCCATCGCCAGCAGGCCGCCATCCTGAAAAATCAGCGCCTGAATGCCTGTCACGCAAGCCAACACCAGAATGCCCGCCCACGGGCCGAGCAGAATCGCCGCCAGCGCAGCACCAATCAGATGCCCGCTGGTGCCGCCGGCAACCGGAAAGTTCAACATCTGGCCGGCGAAAATGCACGCCGCCAGCACACCCATCAGCGGAACCTGTCGCTCCCCCAGGTCATTTCCAACCCGACGCAGCGCCACGACGATGGCCAGTACCGCCAATACCCACAAAACGATCGACACCGTCGTCGTCAAAAATCCGTCCGGAACATGCATCTGTGCAGGCGAACTCAACATAATCTCTACCTCCTGAACTACAACACAAAACAATACGATGACGCACAACACCTGCGTCGTTAAGACAGCGATTCCGCACTGCGACAGCGACCACAAAGGCCAAACAATGCCAAATGGTCCGTCGAGATCGCAAACCCATGCTCGCGCTCGACGGTGGCGAACATTTCCGCAATTAGCGCATGGCCAATTTGCTGCACGGATTTGCAACGCGTACAGACGAGATGATGATGCACTTCGGCCGTCACCAGCTCGAAGACGCGCCGGCCTTCCCCAAGATCGGCGCTCGTCACCAAATGCTCGCGCACCAGAAATTCCAGTGTGCGATACACCGTCGCCCGGCTCAGGCTCGGCGCCAGCACGGCAACATGGGCGTACACTTCTTCCGCCGTGCAATGACCATCGCCCGCCCGCATCGCTGCAAGAATCAGCTCGCGCTGCGGCGTCACTCGAAAACCACGCTTGCGCAGGGAATGCCCAACCTCATCCGTTCGATTCATCATGTTCCGTCTGTTTCGCACAAATGCAAATCATCGCAATTGCAATCAAACACATCAGCGAATAGGTGCAACTGTATTGCATAAATATGAGGACCGAATTAAGAACCGCTTCCGTCATCGGGTGTGCGCTGACAGCCGCCCTCACCCTCAGCATCGCAGTTGCACATCCACTGGGCAATTTCAGCGTGAATTACTACAGCCGCATCGAGCTGGCACCGGGCGCCGTACACCTGATTTATGTGCAGGAATGGGCCGAAGTGCCCACTTTTCAGCTGAAATCGACGCTGGACGCGAACAGCGATGGCAAGCTGGACGCAGACGAAACGCATGCTTACGCGCTGCAACGCACCGCCACTCTGCGCCACGGCCTGGTACTGCTCGTCGATGGCACCGCACTCGTTCCTGCAGCCTCGGAGCCGGTCTGGTCCTTCGCACCCGGCCAGGGCGGCCTCGATACGCTGCGACTGACCTTCACCCTCACCACCCCACTGCCGACGGACGGCGGCCTGCACCACGCCCGCTTCACCGATGCCAATGACGTCGAACGCCTCGGCTGGCGCGAAATCGTGGTACGGGCCGGCCCCGGCATCGATCTGCGCGAATCGACGGCGGCGGCGGTCGACGTCAGTAACGAGCTGCGCAGCTTCCCCGCAGCAATGCTGGCTCGCCCGCTGCACATGACGACGGCCCAGTTCGCCTTCACCACGCTCCCCAACGCGCAACCCACAGCAGCACCAACGCCGCCCGCAGCCGCCGCCAACGGGGAAACACCCGACGAGCGCTTCGCTGCGCTCATCCGCCAGCCCGCTCCCACCCCGCAAACGATCGCCGCTGCACTGATCACCGCGCTGCTGCTCGGAGCGCTGCACGCACTCGAACCCGGACACGGAAAAAGCGTGGCCGCAGCGTATCTCGTCGGCGCGCGAGCCACGCCGCAGCACGCGCTGCTGCTCGGGGCGACGATCACCCTCACGCACACCGGCAGCGTTTTTATCCTCGGCGCGATCACTCTGGCGGCGTCACAGATCATCCCGCCGGAAAAAATCTTCCCGTACCTCGGCCTGCTCTCGGCCGCCATCGTGCTGGCGATGGGCGTACAGCTGATCATCTCGGCGCTGCGGCGACAGCAGGCCGCCAACGCCAGGGAACACCCCCACAATCACAAGCCAGATCACGCACCACCTCACAAATCAGACGGACATTCCCACAGCCACGACCATGCCCAAGATGCCCACAACCACATACCCAGCGGCGACATAACCGCGCGAAACGTGGTGGCGGTGGGCATCTCCGGCGGACTGGTGCCCTGCCCAACGGCGCTAGTGGTGCTGCTCAGCGCAATCGCACTTGGCCGCATCGCGTTCGGCCTCGTGCTGATCACCGCCTTCAGCCTCGGGCTGGCCGCGGTCATTACGACGATCAGCCTCCTGCTCGTCTACGCACGCCGCGCAGCCCTGTCGCAGCCCGCACTACAGTGCCTGTTCGACCAGCTGCCGTCGTCATCGCGCGCAGCGTTCGTGTTGCCGCTGCTCAGCGGCATGATCGTGCTGGCCGCAGGGATAGTTCTGTTGTGGCGGACGCTATGACTCTATTTCCGCCCAAAATCCGCCGGATTTTCGCCCCATTCGGAAGTTTTCCAATGCCGCAGCGAAATATCAAACGTGTTGGTGCGCAGCCATGCCTCGGCACGAGCGATGAGTTCAAAGAGAGATGCATTCCGTGTGGTGCGCACGAGGTTGGTTTTGCAGGTTTTTTGCCATACCCAGCTCAGCGCATTGCGCGAATCGGAATACAGCGGCGCAGTGATGCCCTGTTTTTTGAACAGCGCCAGCGCATGCACGATGACCAGAAATTCACCAACGTTGTTGGTGCCCTGTTCAAACGGCCCCTGATGAAAGATTTCGTCGCGCGTGTCGATCTTCACGCAGCGATATTCCAAATCCCCCGGGCTGCCGTTGCACGCCGCGTCAACGGCATAGCCACCCAGCGCCTCGGGCGGAATCACCGGCTGCGCCAACCCGGCCTTGAAGCCTTCACGACCAGCCCCAAACGCGCGCTCCGCCTCAGAACGCGTTTCAAAAGACATGAAACGCGCCCCTGAAACGCCCTTCACCTGCGCCTCGCACGCCGCCCAGTTGTCAAAAACACCAAGGCTGCGTCCGGTCCAGACTACGTAAAACTTGCGTGGTTTGGCCATGGAGGAATGACGACGACCGACGACCGACGACCGACGACCGACGACCGACGACCGACGACCGACGACCGACGACCGTCGTCCATCGTCGGTCTGCGATCAGCGCTTCTCTGCCATTGCCTGCTGCAACAGTTCAGGAATCTGCGTCACGAGCGTGGCGACCTTAATGCCGGCCGCGGTCATGGCTTCCATCTTGCTCTGCGCCGTGCCCTTGCCGCCCTCAATGATGGCGCCAGCGTGGCCCATGCGCTTGCCTTCGGGTGCGCTCAAGCCGGCGATGAAGCCCGCCATCGGCTTCTTCACATTCTGCTTGATCCACTCAGCCGCGGCTTCTTCGTCGCTGCCGCCGATCTCACCGATCATCACGATCGAGTCGGTGTCCGGGTCATCGTTGAACATCTTCACGACGTCGAGGAAGTTCAAGCCGCGTACCGGATCGCCACCGATGCCGACGATGCTGCTCTGGCCCATGCCGGCGCGCGTGAGCGAATCGACCGCCTCGTATGTCAGTGTGCCACTGCGCGAGACGATGCCAACTTTGCCGGGCATCGTGATCGAAGCAGGGATGATGCCGATCTTGGCCTGTCCGGGCGTAAGCAGGCCAGGACAGTTCGGACCGAGCAGCAGGCTGCCACCCTTCGCATCGAGATACGCACGCACACGCACCATATCGAGCACCGGGATGCCTTCGGTGATGCACACGATCAGCTTCACACCAGCGTCGGCGGCTTCGAGCACCGCGTCCGCCGCAAAGCGCGCCGGCACATAAATCACGCTGGTGTCGGCGCCGGTCTTGCGCACAGCCTCACCGACGGTGTCGAACACCGGAATCTTGTCGCCGTCGTAATCAAGCTCCATGCCGCCCTTGCCGGGCGTCACGCCGCCGACGACGATGCCGGAGTACTTGTGCATCTGGCGCGCGTGGAAGTCGCCTTCGCGGCCGGTAATGCCCTGCACGATGAGTCGGGTCTGCTTATTTGCGAGGATGGCCATCGAGTAAATATCCTGTTGGGTGATAACCACTCATGCCCAAATTAGTATTTCCCGCAAAACACGCTGTTTTTCTTGGAGATGCCCAAAGAGAAAAGAAACTGCGTGTTTTGCGTTAGAAAACTGACCGGCCTGAGCAGTTACGCTGAGTGTACGAATCGACGCGAATACGCCGGTTCGAGAAATGTTGAACCGTGATTATAAGAGGGAAGAGAGTGGAGAGTGGAGAGGGGTGCATTCGCCAAAAGGGGCGATTTGGTCATCCGCCATCGCGTGCGGCCCATCGTTGGTAAATCCCTCGAAACGCGCTATCTCCCTTCCCCGGGGAAGGGAGATAGCGCGTTTCGAAGATTCCAATCAGTGCCGATCGCCGACGGTCGAAAGTTTGCTCCTTTTGGCGAATGCCCCCGTGGAGAGTGAGAGTGGTGAGCGGTTCACTCTCCACTCTCACTCTCCGCTCACCACGATCACTCTCTTCTTCAATGTCGCGATACGAGCCGTTCGAGCACAGTGCGCAGCGGCACACCGCGTTCGTTCAACAGCACGAGTAGATGAAAAAGCAGGTCAGCGCTTTCATCGATCAGGCGATCGTCGTCCTGCGCCACGCCAGCCATGGCGGTTTCGAGGCCTTCTTCGCCCACCTTCTGCGCAATTTTGAAACGCCCTTTGGCGAACAGGCGCGCGGTGTAGCTCTGATCGGGCGTCGAAGCGCGGCGCGACTGCACGACGCCTTCGAGTTCATCAAGGAAACCTGCCACCGGCGGCGCGAGCACAGCGCCGTCCAAACCCTGATAAAAGCAGCTCTCACGCCCGGTGTGACAAGCCGGGCCGTCGGGGAGCACGCGCGCCAGCAACACGTCACCGTCACAGTCGGCACGCAGCTCGCGCACCCGCAGCACATTGCCGCTCGTCGCACCTTTGCGCCACAATTCGCCGCGGCTGCGCGACCATAAGACCAGCTCGCCACTCTCACGCGTCAGCTGCAGCGCCTCCGCATTCATCCACGCAAACATGAGCACGCGCCCAGTCACCGCATCCTGCGCAATGCAGGGAATCAGGCCGGCTGCGTCGAATCGAAGTTCCAATTCCATAAATAGATATGTAAAAGTCCTAATCAGCCTGAATTCACCTCCCCCCTTGGGGGAGGTGAATTCAGGCATCAGGATTTTGGGTCTACCGCTTTGTCAATACACGAAGCCAGTGTCGATATTTTTCAAAAGCGGCTGCACAACATCCTTCGGCGACAACAACGGTGCGTCGACGCCCCAGTCGATATTGAGCGCCGGATCGTTCCAAAGAATGCCCGCATCACACGAAGCCGCGTATTCGTCGGTGACCTTGTACAGCACATGCGCCAGCTCGCTGCGCACGACGAAACCGTGCGCAAAGCCGGGCGGAACCCACAGCGCACGGCCGTTGTCGCCGCTCAGCGTTTCGCCCACCCACTGCCCAAAAGTTGGCGAGTTCGTGCGGATATCGACCGCCACATCAAAAATTTCCCCGCTCAACGTGAACACCAGCTTGCCTTGCGCATGCGGTGGACGCTGAAAATGCAGGCCGCGCAACACATTACGCACGGAACGCGAATGGTTATCCTGCACAAATTGCAAATCGAAGCCGGCAGCGGCGAATTCACTCGCCTTCCAGGTTTCGCGGAAGAGGCCGCGCTCATCGCCGAAGCTGCGCGCTTCGATCAGGACGACGTCAGGAATGCGCAGACGGTGAAAGTTGAAAGGCATGATGAATCGAGTGTCTCAGTCCTGTTCCGTCTGCACAAGCTCAGTCGACTGCCCTGCGTCAGCCGCTTGCGCAGGTTCCACAACCGGCGTCGGCTGCCGAAGCGCCGCGACGCGTTCGATCACTGGCTGCGGCGCCGCGACACGTTCGATCGCCGGCTGCGACGGAGGCGGCGCAGCTTTCGGTGCAAACAGGCGCGACTTCACCGGCTTTACGGTCTGCACCGTTTCCGGCTGCCGGCCGCTGCCACAATACGGGCACAAATCCCACGAAAGATGCACAGCGCGGCCGCAGTTGTCGCAGGCGGCGCGCAGCTTGCCATGACAGGACGGGCACCACTGCATGTCCGCATCGACGCGGCGGCCACAGGTCGGGCAGAATTCCTGATTCTCGATGCTCGAGAGCAGTGATTCCTCTTCGAGCGCACGCACGTATGCTTCGGCCAGCGTCTCACGCGGCCGCAGCATGAAGTAAACGAGAATGCCGACGATCGGAATCACCC
Organism: Anaerolineae bacterium; assembly: GCA_947476335.1. Lineage (GTDB taxonomy): Bacteria > Chloroflexota > Anaerolineae > J036 > Brachytrichaceae > CANJQH01. The sequence goes on from CANJQH010000073.1 coordinate 15,357, forward strand.
CAACAACGATGGTCGCCAGAATCTGCACGAAGGGATCGCGCGTGCGCGAACGGATGTCGCGGAAAGTCCAAATCGTGAGTCCACCGAGCAGCGCGGCGAGCAATGCGCCAACGACGCTGGCGGCGCCGACGATCAGGCTGGTTACTTGTTCCATGTCAAATTCACGGCAACGGCTCGATTCATGAATCGTGAATCGTGAGTTCATCCGCTGCGCTGCGCGCGATTATACTGACGGCCTCGTTCCAAGTGGCGCTCTGCGCCGTGGTAAGCCCCTAAGCCTTGCCGTTGACGAACGCATACCAAATACCCTCCCCCCGGCCGCGCTCGCGGTCTCTTCGAACCTCCCGCACGTCTATTGCGACGACCGTGCGCGAAAACACCGCGGGCGAATCTGCGCTGCGCATCGGCGACCTTCCTGCGACCGAACGGCCGCGCGAGCGTTTTCTGCAGGTCGGCCCGGCCGCATCTTCACAGCGCGAACTGCTCGCGATTCTGCTGCGCACCGGCGCCGGCGCCGGCAGCGCACTGTCGCTGGCCGACGACCTGCTGGCGCGCTTCGGCGGACTGGCCGGCCTGGCGCGCACACCCGTCAATGAGCTGACGTCCGTGCACGGCATCGGCCCAGTCAAAGCAATTGAAATCAAGGCCGCATTCGAGCTCGGCAAACGCGCCGCGACGGCGACGCCCGAAGAACGCCCACAGATTCGCACCCCCGGCGACGCCGCACAATTGCTCATGTACGACATGGGCGTGCTCGAACAGGAAGAAGTGCGCGCACTGCTGCTCGATACCCGCAACCGCGTGCTCGCCGCACCGATGATCTGCCGCGGCAGCCTCAATAGCGCCAGCCTGCGCATCGCCGACCTGTTCAAGGAAGCGATCCGCACCAACGCCGCCGCCGTCGTCGTCGCCCACAATCACCCCAGCGGCGACCCATCGCCCTCCCAGGACGACATTCACGTCACCCGTGAAATGGTCAAGGCCGGCAAGATCCTCGAAATCGACGTGCTCGATCACCTCGTCATCGGCCACAATCGCTTTGTGAGTTTGAAGGAGAAGGGGTTGATGGGAGGGTGAGGAAATTTCGAAGTCCGAAATCCGAAGCGCGAAGCGCGAAACCCAAAGTCCAGCAGCGAGTAACTACTCAGGCCCAAATCAGTATTTCCCGCGAAACACACTATTCTCTCCCCCTTCGGGGGAGAGAATAGTGTGTTTCGCGTTGGAAAAATGGCTAGTAGTGCGTCCAGGCAAAACTTGCGGGTCCCCACTCAACATCCTGATATCGGCGCCACGCCGTTGCCAGGGCCGCGCCTTCCGCACAAACCCTGGCTGAATCGAAGTACGCCCTTTCAAGGCTGA
>CANJQH010000074.1 GCA_947476335.1 Anaerolineae bacterium
CGCAAAGCGGGGGAGGCGAATCTGCCGGACACAACTTGTGGACAGGAACTTAGCCTGAGTAGTTACCGTTCGTCGCAGATGCTCAGACCTCCATTGGAATCCTCGAATCACGACCGTCGTGATTCGAGGGTATTACCAACGATGGCTCGAGCAGCCGCCGTTCTTACACCAATACCTTGCCATAGGTCGTCTCACGGCGCGCAAAGCGATAGCCGCACCATTCGTATACGCGGTTCGCGCCGGAGAGGTTCTGCGAATCAACGCCGTGATACGTTTCTTCGAATCCAAGGGCGCGGAATCTTCGCATGCTCTCGCAGAGCGCGGCGCGCGCCAGCCCCATGCGTCGGAACTCGCGCCGCGTGCTGATTCCCTCGGTGTAGCCGCGCCGTCGCCCGAAGCGTACGTTCTCCGCATCGAGGACATCCGCCAGCACCAGCGCCGCCACGCGATTCGACGCGCTGTGCCACACCACGCACCAGTGGTCGGAACAGAAGTCCGGCTCCGCCAGCCAGCTCCGATAGTCGTCCTCCGTGCCGGGCGTGTAGCCCCAGTGATCCTGAAACGCTTCGTCTGCAGCCTCCCAGATCGCGCGATAGTGCTCGGGCTGCGCCGAGCGAAATTCGAAGCCCACCGGCAACGGCGCGTCCGGGATCGGCTCAGCCAGCGAACGGCGCAGATGCGTCTCATAGCGCAGCGGCGTAAATCCTTCGGTCTGCAACAGCGCGCGCTTGCCGTATTCTCCTTCCTCGCACTGCAGCGCCAGCAGCGCCCCAGCTGGCGCCGTCGGCAGCGACGCATCGATCGCCGCCGCGCGCCGCTCGAACCAGCGCAGCATCGCGCGCCCCAGCCCGCGCCGCCGCCAGCACGGATCGACGAAGCCAGCCGCGTCGAAGCGCCGCACGCCGTCCGACTGTTCGCGTCGCCGCACACGCCCGAACGCCACGAGCGCGCCGTACACCTCGGCGAACAGCGTGTCGGTCTGCGGGTCGAAGTCCGACGCGTGCTCGTATATGATGCGCCACTGCTCGGCCGCAGCGATTGACTCGATGCCGTCGGCCTCGTGCGCGCGCATCTGCAGCTCGGCCATCGCCGTGTACTCGCCACTGCGGAACGGCCGAAAGTTCAGCCCCGGAATTCCCGGCGCGCCCGGCACCACGATCGCGTTATAAGACATTGATCTTCCCCGTTCGCCTGTACTCCGCCATCACCTTGCGCGCGCGGCGTCGCAGCTTCTCGTCCGTGTCATTCTGCAAACGCTCGACCGCCGCCACAACTTCGTCTTTGCGCTCGCGCGGCGAGCCGTCGCACAGCAGGTGCAGCACGGTGCCGCGCACTTTCACGTCGTCATCGTCGGCCATTTCAAGCGCACGATCCCACACACGAGGATCGTTGAATTTCACATGGCACGGACACAGCACCTTCAGCGCTTCATTGCGCTCGTGCGCATCATCGCTGTGCGTCGCTTCCAGCAGTTCGTCGATCTCATGCCGCGCCGTGTTCTGCATCATCGTCACTCTCCCTTCATTACCTTCCGATATACGGCCCAGCCACCCAACAGATGAAACCCTGCACGTTCGTAGAGCTGCATCACGCCGCTTTCGTTCTCCACGTCCACGAACAACGTTGCCTCGTGCATGCCCCGTGCATGCAGCGCTGCGCATGCCCGCGCCAGCAGCGCGCGCGCCACACCGCGCCTGCGCCATTCGCGCTTCACCCACAGCCAGTACACCCAGCCGCGCCGCAGCCCGAAGCGCACGTTGTCCGGCTCGTACACCCCCGGGTGCACCGCCGCCGCCGGTTCGCCGGTCTGCGCGTCCCACGCCACCTGCCAGCCCTCCGGCTGTGCAGCCGGGTCGGCCTCCATGCCGAGATAGTCGTCGTCCGTCGGCTCCACATGCCCACGCGCGCCGCGAAACGCCGCGTTGCGCGCCTCCAGCACGCGCCGTCGCTCGCTTACCTCCGGCGTGCGCACCCGCAGGCCGGCGGGCAACGGCGAGGCATCGAACGGCGCAGACAGTTCACACAGCATTTGCACATAGCGCCGCGCCAGCGTGAACCCGGCCGCCGCCGCGAGCGCGCTCTGCCCCGCCTGCCCGTCGATCACCGTCATCTCTACGACGCATGACCCGCTCTCGATTTCCCGCACGCGCTGCTCCTGCCAGCGCAGCATCGCCCCGCCGCATCCGCTGCGCTGCGCACGCGGATGCACGCCACCCTGCAGCGTGAAGATGCGTTCTCCCGCGCTCGTCTCGCCGGGCAACACCATCCCATACGCACACACGACGCCATCGCGTTCGATCACCACGCAGTCGCGCTCCGGAACGAATGTCGGCATGCGCTCCCAGCGATTGCGCAGCAGCGCTTCGTCGGTCGCCTGAAACTGAAAGCCGGCGTGCGTCCATGCCGCGTTCTCGATCTCGACGATCGCCGCGATGTCGCGCTGCGGGTCGCAGCAGCGCAGGGCGTTGCTCACGATCAGATCGCCTTGCGCCATTTCGTCCATCCCCGCGCAGTGCGAAACCCTACGCTCTCGTAAATCTGCGTCGCCCCGCTCAGGTTCTGGGAATCGACGGTCAGCGTCGCCTCGGTCATGCCGAGTGCGCGCAGCTGCTCGAACGCGCGCACCAGCAATGCGCGCGCGACACCGCGTTTGCGCCAAGGCCGCCGCACCCACACCGGGTCGGTCCACCCACGCTTCGTGCCGTAGTATTCATTGTCCAGCGCATAGATATTCACGTGCACCGCCGCCGCCGGTTCGCCGGTCCGCGCGTCCCACGCCACCTGCCACCATTCTGGATGCACGAGCGGGTCACTCAGCAAGCCAGCGTAATCGGCTTCGGTGAAATCGCGATGACCCCAGTGATCGCGGAAGGCTTCGTTGCGCGCTTCGTGCACACGCCGCAGGGCCGCAGCATCCGGCGACCGCACGATGAGTCCGTCCGGCAGCGGCAGATCCGGAATCGGCTCGCGCAAATTGCACAGCATTTGCACCGTGCGGCGCACTGGCGCGAAGCCAAACGCGGGCATCAGCACCGCCTCGCCGGCGACGCCGTCCATCGTCATCGTCTGCAGCGCATGCGTACGGTCCGAAAGCGCGGCTGCACGCGCATGCGCCTCCTGCCACGACAGCACTGCTGCACCGAAGCCGCGCCGATGAAAACGCGGATGCACGCGGCCGTCGAGCTTGAACAGCTGCAGCCCTTCATCGCTCATGTGCCACGCCACGCTGCCGTAGGCCGCCACGACGCCGTCGCACTCCCACACGGCGCAGTCGCGCTGCGGTTCGAAGTTCTCGAAATGCGTCCAGTCGTTGCGCAGTTCATCCTCTTGCGAGCGGAATTCCAGGCCGGCCTGCTCCCAGCACAAATTATCGATCTCAACGATCGCCGGGATATCACGCTGCGGATCACATATCCTCATGTTTTTTCTCATGTTCATTCTTTTCTATCCCCTTGATCCCCGGCTCCATGCCGCATCCACACATTCGGCTCCACGTATATGCCTTCGTCGCGCTCGCGATCGATGTGAACGGAATTGAGCGCACCGGGGACGACATATTCGCCGCTGTCGGGGAAGCGCATGCCGGCCCACGATTCCCACTGCGCCACCGTGCCGGGAATCGTCATCGAGCGCGGTGCGATTTTTTCGATGCGTGCGCCGAGGCGCCAGTGCGCGCGCAGCCACGGATCGAACGGCGCACCGGACGCGTCGTGCGCCCACGCCACGTAACGATCGATCGGCGTGTGCGGGTAACGCGATTTCCACGATGGCCGCACCGGGGCGACGAGCGAGCCGAAGCCGGCGCGCTGAGCGATCGCGCGCATATGTTCGAGCACGATGCGACTGACGCCGCGATTCTGGTATTCGGGCGCAATACTGGCCTCGATGGCAGTCAGCGTATTCGGTGCGAGGCCGGCATGCAGGTCGGCGACGACTTTTTCGAAGATGCCATCCCAGCCATCATCGGGCAGCGGACCTTCCCAGTGGAAGGGCAGTGTGTGCGCCACGGCGACGAGACAATCACCGGCATCGGCGTCGCGCAAGACAAATTGGTACGCGGCGAAATCATGTTCCAGATGTTTCCACAGACGGCCGGCGATCGGATCGTGGAACATGAACTCTGGCCACACACGCTGTTTCACCGCTGGGAAGACTGCGTCCGGCAGCGCCGGTTCTTCCGCGTAGGTTTGAACGTAGAGTTTCATTGAAAGCAAAAAAGAAAGCAAAAAAATCGCGCCTACTCAGGCCTGGGTCAGCATTTCCTGCGAAGCGCGCAATTCCTTCTCCCTGCGAAGGGCGGGGGGAAGAATTGCGTGGTTCGCGTTGAAAAACCAGATGGACTGAGCAGTTACAAAAAATTACAAAATGAAAACTGCCTGGGCCTGGGCAGTTCACATGCGGAGCAACAAAAAAGCCACAGAGCATCGAGTGTGCCTATGGCTGCTTGCGTCGGGAAAGATATTTACTCAATCTCAGCGGGCATCAGGCGCAGTACGGCAAGAGAAAGGCGGGACGCTGGTGAGAAATCGTGTCATTTCATTCATGGTTTGCCGCACCTCCTGAAAATTTGCGTCTGTTAAAAACGCAGCATGGAGTGTAACGAGGGTATTTGATTCTGTCAAACCCTGCACGGCATTATGTAACGTTTTTCCCCGTCTTCTTAGATCCCGGGGATGTTTTTACATAACATCAAAGCGCGCGTAGGCGACTACCTGCCCGCTCGCCGTAAACGCCGTCACGCGCAGCGTGTAACGGCCAGGAGCCAAGCTGTCGAGGCTCCACTGCGTGAGCTGGTCGTCGACGACAGGCGACAAATGCGGGCCGCTGATCCAGAGCCAGTCGCCGGGGTTGTCACCGACGCCATATTCGACCTGGTAGCTCTGAAAGCCAGCGGGGTTTACAGTACCGCGCACGGAGAGCAGGCCACGCGCCACACTCGCACCGTTCGCCGGCTGTGTGATCGCCATATCGAGCAGTTGCGGCGCGGCGGTCGGCGGCAGAGGTGCTTCTGCCAGCGCCGGATCACCGGCAGCGGCGGCTCTTTCCACCCGTTCGTCGACCGGGAGTGGTGGCTGATCGGCGGCAAAGACTTCGCGGCGCTTCTGCGGGCACGCCGGCGACGGCAGGCGGCCGCCGAGCGCGCAAACTTCGGCTTCCACCACACCGGCCGGGCGGGTGAAATCCGGCGGCGGGGCAGACGCGTGCAGCGCCAGCATCACATCGCGCCAGATCGGCGCGGCGCCGCTGATGCCGCTGACGTTGCGCATGGCGCTGTTGTCAGTGTTTCCCACCCAGACGCCGACGACATACTGCGTGCTGTAGCCGACGGTCAGGTTGTCGCGGTAGTCGTTGGTCGTGCCGGTTTTGGCGGCGGCTGGGAACGGCAGCTTGAGCGGATTGTTCACGCCGAAGCTGGGTGCACGCGCGGCGTTGTCGGCGAGCATATGAGTAATCAGATACGCATGTTCCGGCCGCACGACCTGCGCGGCGGGGGTCTGCCGATAATCGCGCACGAGCTGGCCATCGAGCGTCTCGACGCGGGTAATCGCGGTCGGCTCGCGGCGACGGCCGCCGTCGGCGAGCACGGCGTAGGCGCGCGTCAGATCGAGCAGCGTGCATTCGGCGCCGCCGAGGGTAATGGCAAGGCCATACTGCGGATTCGGGGGAAAGTTCACGCCAACGCGGCTGGTGATTTCCAGAAAAGCCGGCACGCCGACGAAATCGAGCGCCTCGACAGCGGGGATGTTCATGCTGCGGGCGAGCACGTCGCGCATGAGCATAGCGCCGTGGAACTTGCCATCGTAGTTGCGCGGTTCGTATTCGTTGCCCCAGGCGTCGCGGTATTTCTTCGGCACATCCCAGAAGAGCGTGGCCGGTGTGGCACCGCGTTCGAGCGCTGCCAGATAGGTAAAAGGCTTGATCGACGAGCCTGGCTGCTGCGCGGTGATCGCCACGTTCACCTGACCGTCGATGGCGGTGTTGTCGAAGCCGGCACTGCCGACCATGGCGACGATTTCGCCGGTATCGGGGCGGAGCACGACGACGGACGCGTTCGTGACATTTTTGTCCTGCAGCTCGGCCAGCCGTGTGCGGACGGCGTCTTCGGCGGCGCGCTGTGCGTCAAGATCGAGCGAGGTGTAGACGTTCAGCCCGGCGCGAAACAGGCCCTGCGCGCCGTATTCACGATCGAGCTGGGTGCGCACGTAATACAGAAAGTGCGGGGCGACGGGCGGCACATTCAACTGCGGGGCATGAAATTCGCGCGCCTGCATGTCGCGCTGCGCCGGCGCGATCTGATCCTGCGTAATGAAGCCGGCCTGCGCCATCAGGCGCAGCACATCGGCCTGGCGACGCAGCGCGTTGTCTTTGTGAGCGACGGGGTCCCACAGCACAGGCGACTGTGGGATGCCAGCGAGCAGCGACGCCTCGGCAAGTGTGAGATCTTTGGCGCGTTTGCCGAAATAGGTGCGCGCGGCAGCTTCGATGCCGTAGGCCTGATTCGAATAAAAAATCTCGTTGAGGTAAATCTCGAGAATTTCGTCGCGGCTGTAGCGGCGCGCGATTTCATTCGCCAGCACAATTTCGCGAATTTTGCGCGACAACGTGCGCTGCGTGCGCTCCTCGGGATCGAGCAGCAGATTGCGCGCAACCTGCTGTGTAATCGTGCTGCCGCCGCTGACGAATTCGCGCTCCTGCCAGGCGTAATAGAGCAGCCGCACAATGGCGATGGGATCGAAGCCGACCTGATAGCGATAAAAATTCGGGTCTTCGGTGGCGAGCGTGGCCTGGCGCACGAACGGGCTGATCTCGTCGAGGCGCACGCGCTGGCGGATGCCGGCGGCGGGGTTGTCGGGATCGGTGAGTTCGAGGAGCAGTGCGCCATGTGCGTCGTAGATGCGCGTGCTGGCGAAGTTGCTCTGCCGTTCGCGCAGCGTGCTCACATCAGGCACCTGGGATGAAATGACGATCCATGCGCCTGCGCCGACGGCGAGCAGCGCGAAAAAGCCGCCGAAGACGACGAGGGCGAAGGCGAGAAAGGCGCGTGCAGCGCAGCCGGTGCGGGGAGATCGCGGCGGCGCTTTGCGCGGGATCCGTGGTGGAGGGATGGAGGTTGCGGGGGTCTTTTTGTAGGCAGGGGCAGGCTCAGGCGTTTTAGACGGCTGCGGCGTGCCCGGTGCGGATTCCGGTGAGACATAGCCGTGGCGCTGAGGCACCGATTTCGGCGGGTCTGCTTTCCGGGGGGTGTTCATGAGTTATCCACAGGCTGTCCACCGCTGGGGACGGGCGACGGCGGACAGCGGATCAACGACAACCTTCGAAATGAGCTGCTTTGTAACTACTCAGGCCAGCCATTTTTCCAACGCGAAACACACTATTCTCTCCCCCTTCGGGGGAGAGAATAGTGTGTTTCGCGGGAAATACTGATTTGGGCCTGAGTAGTTACGCTGCTTTTGATGCGATCACCTTTGAAGCGACCTTCGAAGCGATCTTCGAAGCGACCTTCGAAGCGAAGGAAACGTACCCGTCTTCTTAGATCCCGGGGATGGCTCCGGAGATCTTCAGCCTCTCATAGCGTTCGAGCCAGGCGCGGGCGAATTCGTCGAAGCGACGTTCGTGCAGGGCGGCGCGGATATGGCTCATGAGATTCATCAGGAAGCGCAGGTTATGCAGGCTCATGAGGTAGAGGCCGAGCATTTCGCCGACGGCGAGCAGATGACGAATATATGAGCGCGTGAACGTGCGGCAGGTGTAGCAGTCGCATTCGGCGTCGATGGGCGATTCGTCGTCTTCAAATTTGCGATTACGCATGTTGATGCGGCCGTCGCGGGTAAAAGCAGCGCCGTGGCGAGCGAGGCGCGTCGGCAGCACACAGTCGAACATATCGATGCCGCGCGCGACGCCGCGGATCAGGTCGGTCGGCTCACCAACGCCCATGAGATAGCGCGGCTTGTCTTTGGGCAGCGCGTCGTCCATCCATTCGAGGACGTTGAACATATCGACCTTGTGCTCACCGACGGCAAGGCCGCCGACGGCATAGCCTGGGAAGTCGAGATCGGTGATGAAGCGGGCCGAGCGTTCGCGCAGTTCGCGAAAGATGCCGCCCTGCACGATGCCAAAGAGCGCCTGGTCAGAACGCTGGTGAGATTGACGGCAGCGCAGCGCCCAGGCGTGCGTGCGGCGCAGTGAAATCTCGTTGTATTCGCGGTCGTTGGGCGGCGGACATTCGTCGAAGCACATGATGACGTCGGCGCCAAGATTTTCCTGAACGGCGATCGACTTCTCGGGTGTGAAGCGATGCATACTGCCATCGAGATGGCTCTTGAACGTAACGCCGTCGTCGTCGATTTTGCGAAATTCGCTGAGTGAAAACACCTGGAAGCCACCGCTGTCGGTGAGGATGGGGCCATCCCAGCACATGAACTTGTGCAGGCCGCCGCGGCGTGCGACGAGGCCGTCGCCTGGCCGCAGATACAAGTGATACGTATTCGAGAGGACAAACTCAGCGCCCATCTCCTGCAGGTCGCGCGGCGGGACGCCTTTCACAGTAGCCTGTGTGCCGACCGGCATGAACTGCGGCGTATGCATAACGCCATGTGGAGTTTGAATGCGGCCAAGTCGTGCGCGCCCCTGTCCGCCGAGCGCTTCGTATTTGAATGTCACTGTTGCACCTTGCGGGCAAGTTTCTCACGGGTGGCGCCCGTCTTTTACCATGCCAGGTTGAAATTCACGAACACGCCGATAAGCAGGGCCATGAGGAAAGTCAACGCGAGAAGATACGCCACGACGCGGCCTCGAAAGAGGCCGAGAAACATCAATGTGCTTTTGATATCGACCATTGGGCCGAAGATCAGAAAAGCCACGATCGAGCCAGCGGTGAACGTATTGACGAACGAGAGCGCAAGAAACGCGTCCACGGTGCTGCACACAGAGAGCACATAAGCGAGGATTTGCAGCGCCAGCACCGAAGTAACACCATCGCGGCCGACCGCGACGAGCGCGGCTTGTGGCACAAAAGTTTGCAGTGCGGAGGCGAGCAAGCTGCCGACGACGAGATAGCGGCCAACGTCGAAGAAGTCATCGGCGGCGATGGTGAGTGCGGATTGCAAACGCATGCCCAATCCAGCAGATTTCGGCGCAGCCGGCGTCGGCGCACCACCCAGCACTGGGCCGAGAGTGCGCGGCCGCAGCACGCGCACGAGCGGCGTTGGAGTTCCGATGACCATGCCGACGGCGACGGCGACAACGAGGGTGAAGCCGATACGCGCCCAGAAGATGGGCGAAAAGCCAAAAGCGGCATATGTGCTGGCGATGACGACAGGGTTTATCACCGGCGCAGCGAGCAGAAAAGCGACTCCAGCCGAGATTGGCAGGCCTTTTTGCGAGAGCCGGCGCACCACAGGGACGACGCCGCATTCACATACAGGAAAGACGATGCCGAGCAGCGCACCTGCAACGGTGGCCAGCAGTCGACCGCGCGGGAAGACGGCGGCGATGTCGTCGGCGGAGACGAAGACGGCGATCAACCCGGACGCGAGGCTGCCGAAGAGCAGAAACGGCGCAGCCTCGATGAAGATGCCAAGGAAGACGGTGAGGAAATTCTGCAGGCCATCCGGCAGCTGCAGCGCCGCCGCCATCGGCGAGACCGCATCAAGCGCCAGCGTGCCGAGCACGAGAGCGAGGATGGCGATCAGTCCGGTGGCGAGGCGACGGCGAGTCATATCGCCATATTACTGCGGCTGCTGCTTTGCGTACGTCGCCTGGAAGTCAGCTGCGATCTTCGAAACGACGCTCGGGATCAGATCGAACGGGGAGAGCAGGCGAACGACCACGGTTTCGTCGGCGCGCGCGGCGGTGAGCCAGGCGTCGTATTTTTCAGCCTGCACCTGTGCGAGTTCGCTTTCGGCCAGCGGGCGCACTTCGCGGCCGAGCGGGCGCACGATGTATGCGCCGCCGGCGGTCGTCGACGTGACAACCTGCGTGGGGGCGTTGAGCGCCTTATACGTCAGCAGATCAAGCACCTCGGCGCCGAATTGATTCATTACCTGGCGATCACTGATCCAGTCGACATTGCGACCTTCGCCGATGGTCGCCGGCTCGGTGATGGCATTGGTGCGCGAGATGAGGCCGGAGAAATTGACGATGCCAGCGGCCAGGTCGGATGACGCCCGAACCGCGTCAGTGATCACGTTGAAGCGCACGACCTCAAACGTAAAGTGCGGCGCGGTCTGATCGACTTCAGCGCCGATGGCTTCCTTCAGCTTCTTGCGAAGCAGGTCAGTTTCAATGAACCCGCGCAGATCCGTTTCGGAGTAGCCGATACTGGAAATATTCTGCACGCGCTTGGAAAGCTCGTAGGTGAAAGAATCGGAAGAGACCGACGTCGGCTGTTCGCGGGGTGCGGTGGTGGGCAGAACCACGGCGGTGCCAGAGACCATGGCAGTCGGCTCGGGCGAATTGGTCGGGAACGGTGTCAGCGTAGCCTTGTAGTAGCCGATGCTGGCCTCGAGTTCGGCCTGCACTTCATCGGGGTTGACGGCAATGCCGCGGCGGGTTGCTTCCTGGCGCACGAGCAGGTCATCGACCATCTGCTGATAGGCGGCCTCGGCGATGGCTTCGGCGCTGCCCTGAGAGACGATCTGCTGGTATTGCTGCTGATAGTACTGGACGAGGAAGCTGGCGCTGGGGTCGTTGCTCTGGCCGAGCTGAGCGAGCTGCGAGCGCAGGTTGGCGGCATTGGAATTGACGCTGGCCTGAGTCAGGCGCATGCGGCGCTGCAGTGCCTGCACGGCGATGGGCTGACCACCGACGGTGGCGACGGTGCGCGACGGCTCGATGACGGCGACCTGTAGGATTGCGGCGCCGACGAGTAAAACAGTGAGAATGCCGACGACGATGGCGCCGATGACGACAATCTTGCGCTGGCGCTGTTCGATTTCATAGCGCGACAACTGCAGGCGCGTCATACTGGATTCGGGCGATGCCGGTGACGATTTTTTGGACATGTCTTTCCTTCAAGCAAGGGGGAAATCAGCAAGCAAGTGGGGGAAAGTGAGAATCAGCGTTCCCCGGGATCATCCGAATCCGTGAGATGCGAGTAGTGGAGCACGTCTTCGGGCGACATTTCCATATGTTGGCGCCGCGGGCCGAGGATGATCATTTCGTGGGCCACAATCTCGGTGCGGTAGTGCCGTTTACCCTCGGTGTCGTCCCAGCCACGCGTCTGCAGGCGGCCTTCTACATAAATCTGTTGGCCACGCGTCAGGTGTTGCCGGCAGATTTCAGCCAGAGGGCCCCATGTCACGACATTGAACCATTCGGCTTCTTCATGGCGCAAACCATCAGGCGAGGTCCAATCGCGTTTCGTCTCTACAGCGAAGGACGCAACGGCTTTGCCGCCGGGTGTATAGCGCAGCTCGGGCTCACGCCCGAGCTGGCCAATGATCATCACCTTGTTGAGGCCGCGCATGCCCAATTCCACCTGCTGAAGCTGCAACCACTGCTGCGATCAACTATGGGGTTCGGGACTGGCCCGAGACGCCACCTCAGGCCGCAGACGTATCCGTGGCCGGAGCCTCAGTCGTCACAGGAGCCTCAACCGTGGCCGGAGCCTCAGTCGTCACGAGTGCAGGCGCAGACACAGGCGCAGCAGCCGGCACGACGTCCTCGTCGGCGACGACGAGCAGGTGGCGAATCACTTCTTCCACCAGCTTGAGGCGCTGCTCGACGCGAGCCACCGATGCGCCTTCCATGCTCACGACCATGTGCACATACTGTCCGTCGCGGAAGCGGCGGATCGGGTATGTCATATGGCGCATGCCCCAGTTTTCCAGCTTGACGATCGTTCCGCCATCCGCCGTGGTAATGCCCTTGACGCGCTCGATGAGCGCAGTCATGCTGGTCGCATCCAGATCGGGTTTGGCGATAAACGTCAGTTCATATTCGCGCATAAGTTGAAAAAATCTCCTTTCCTTGGTATTCGCTGCCCTTACAGGCTGAAGTTCAGCCGCAAGAGCGGAAGGACAGCCGCAGCCGGCGTCGGCTTTTCCGACGTCCGGTGTAAACCGGCTGGGCACTATATCACAAGCTGCATTAAAATCGCAGCTTCGGAGGAATTTTCATGGGCATCGAGATCGTCGAAGCAGTTACCGCAGCACAGCGCAGCGAGTTCATTCATTTTCAGTGGGAGATCTATAAGGACGATCCACATTGGGTGCCGCCTCTGTTGAGCGAACGCGAAGCGTTCTACGATAAGTCGCGCAATTTTTTCTTCAAGCATTCGGATGCGGCATTGTTTATTGCGTATCGCGACGGAGTGGCGGCGGGCACCATTGCGGCGATCCACAACAAACGTCACAACGCCAAGTGGAACGACAAAGTCGGTTTTTTTGGTGCGTTCGAATGCCATAACGACACAGAAGTGGCGCATGCGTTGTTCGGTGCGGCCGAGACATGGATCGCCGCACGCGGCCTGAATGTGTTGCGCGGGCCGACGACGCTGAGCATGAACGACGAATGCGGCCTGCTGATCGACGGTTTCGACTCAGAGCCGATGCTCATGATGACGTACAACCCGGCCTACTACGTAGACCTGGTTGAGCGCAATGGTTTTGGCAAATCGATGGACCTGCTGGCGTGGTGGGTGACGCTGGAGGCGGGCGACAAAGCGGTGAACGGCCGCTTCGGCCGTGTAGCGGAGATGGCGCAAAAGCGCAGCAAATTCACGGTGCGTCACGTCGACCTCAAGCGCATCGATGAGGAATTTGAGCACATCAAGGGTGTGCTGTATTCCGGACCCTGGGAACAGAACTGGGGCCATGTGACGCCGACGGACGAGGAGATGCGCCATCTGGTGCACAACCTCAAGCAGATCGCCGACGCCGAGCTGGTGCTGATCGCCGAACTTGATGGCAAGGCGGTGGGTGTGGCAGCGAGCATTCCGAACGTCAATGCTGCGCTGCGCAAAGCGTATCCGAAGCCCGGCTTCCCAGAAATTCTGACGCTGCTGAAATTCGTATGGCATCGGCGCAAAGTGAACACGATGCGCTTCCTGGTGCTCGGCGTGGACGCGGCGCACCGCATGGCGGGCATCGATGCGGCGCTGGCGGTGAAGACGTACGAAGTGATGTTGCGCAAGGGCTATGTCGGCGCCGAATGCTCATGGATTCTCGAGAGCAATGATGCGATGAATCGCATCATCGAACTCGGCGGCGGAAAAGTGTACAAGCGCTATCGGCTGTATGACCGACCGGTCGGCGGAGGCCACCCCGCGTGAGTGTAGGCGTTTCGTCATCACGCCCGGTGCTGCGGCTGCACACCTTCCGCTATCGCCTGCTGTGGCTGGCGATCGACGTTGTCCTGATCAACGTCGCCTTCGTAGCGGGCTATCTGTTGCGCTATCAGCTGCAGCTTTTCCGGGACATCCAATTCGATGCGTCGCTGGCCAGCTACAGCAGCATGCAGGCCTTATTCACAGCGTCGCTGCTGTTATTCTTCTGGACGGACAACGTCTACACCGTGCGCAACGCATCGTGGTTCGACCAGATGAGTCGCATTGTCGGGGCGACGATCAAGATGCCCTTCGTGCTATGGACGGCGATTTTCATCGTTGGGCCGAGTGTGTATTCGCGCCTGATGATCCTGCAGGCGGCGCTGGTGCTGCTGCTGCTGCTGGGGGCAGCGCGCGCGGTGAAGCGCGTGGTCGAAGCGCGCATGCGCGCGCGCGGCATGGGTGTATCGAACCTGCTGATCGCAGGCGCCGGTGAACTGGGGCGTGCGGTGATGCGCACGGTATTCGCGCGGCCGGACCTGGGCTATCGCTGTGTGGGCTTCGTCGACGACGACCCGCAGCGCGGCCAGACGGACATCGGCCGCTTCCCGGCGCTGGGTGAGACGAAGGCGCTCGCCGAGCTGATTCACCAGCACGCTGTGGACGAGGTGGTGGTGACGCTGCCATGGAATGCACAATCCAAAATCCTCGGCATAGTGCATTTGTGCGAACAGCTGGGAGTGACGGCGCGCGTGGTGCCGTCGATTCTGCAGATCAACTACAGCCAGATCGACGTAAACGATTTCGGCGGCATCCCAGTGCTAGGCATCCGCGGACGCACGATCGGGCCGGTGAACCGCATGTTGAAGCGCGCATTCGACCTGGTGCTGGGTGCGACGATCAGCCTGGCGTCGCTGCCGCTGGTAGCGCTGGCGGCGACGGCGGTGCGGCTGGAGTCGCCGGGGCCGGCGATTTTCACCCAGATGCGCGCCGGTGCGAACGGCAAACCATTCCGCATTTTCAAACTGCGCTCCATGCACGTCGGTGCGGAAGAAGAGCGCAAACAGCTCGAAGCGATGAACGAAGCCGACGGACCGCTGTTCAAAATCAAGGATGACCCGCGCGTGACGCGCGTCGGGCGCATCATCCGCAAGCTGAGCATCGACGAATTTCCGCAATTTTGGAACGTGCTGCGCGGCGAGATGAGCATCGTCGGCCCACGCCCTGCCCTGCTCACTGAAGTCGCAGAATACGACGACTGGCACCGCGAGCGGCTGCGGATCAAGCCGGGCATTACCGGCCTGTGGCAGATCAGCGGCCGCAGTGAGCTCAAATTTGAAGAAATGGTGCTGCTCGACGTGTACTACATCGACAACTGGTCGCTGTTGCAGGACCTGACGATCATGCTGCGCACGGTGCCGTATCTGCTGACGAGCAAGGGAGCGTACTAGTAGTCCGTCCAGGCAAAACTTGTGAGCGTCTGCCCTGTGCGAACCTTGCCTACAACCCACATTGCGCCCATATTGCGCCCATATTGCGCCCATATTGCGCTCACATTGCGATGCAGCAATTTCCCACGGGTGCGGTTGTGCATCCCAGACCGATGGTCTGGGCTAGGACTGCGTCGCGCCTTTGGCGCTTTTTCAGCCTTGAAAGGGCGTACTTCGATTCAGCCGGGGTTTGTGCGGAAGGCGCGGCCCTGGCAACGGCGTGGCGCCGATATCAGGATGTTTAGTGGGGACCCGCAAGTTTTGCCTGGACGCACTACTAGCCATTTTCCAACACGAAACACGCGATTCCTTCCCCTGAAGGGGAAGGAATCGCGTGTTTCGTGGGAAATATTGATTTGGGCCTGAGTAGTTACCAACTCTGACTCTCTACTCTGCGACTGGTATCTGGGCGCTCGTCCCCGGCCAGATGTACGACCGTGCGACGATGCGCGTGACGGTGCAGCTGTCGCGGATGAAGATCTACGCGCTGAGCACGCTGCTGCTGCATCAGTACTACGTGCCGCAGGTGGGGCCATACTACGCGATGGATCGTAAAAAGTAACTACTCAGGTCAGGCCCGTTTATTTCTCATCGCGAAACACACTATTCCTCCTCTTGGATGGAGCTCGGGGGAGCTCGGGGGAGGAGGAATAGTGTGTTTCATGGGAAATATCAACCGAGGTCTGAGACGTCAGGGCTTACTCGGCACTCGGAACTTCTTCTTCTTCCTAAGATATCCTCGGATATCCCTCCATATAATGAAGTCTCTATGCCAACGTACCAGTATGCCTGTCCGGACTGCGGGGCTGAGTTCGAGAAGGTGCAGAAATTCACCGACAAGCCCGTCAAGAAGTGCCCGAAATGCGGCAAGGCCAAGGTGCACCGCGTAGTGAGCCGCGTCTCGGTGTCGTTCAAAGGCTCGGGGTTCTATGTGAACGACAGCAAATCGTCGTCGAGCACGTCGAGTGTGTCGGCGAAGGCCGAGAAGTCGGAGAAGGCTGAAAAGACTGAGAAGACTGAGAAGGTCGAGTCGACGGAAACGAAGACCGAGGTGACGGCCGAGGCGAAGCCCAAGGCCGAAACGACGAGCGAGTCGAAGCCGGCGGAATCGAAGAAGAGCGGGAAGGCGAAGGACGGGGCGTAGGAAGTTCGAACTTCGGAGTCCGTAGTTCGAAGTGGAGTACGCCTGCTTCGGACTTCGAATTTTTCACGGCACTCGGCACAGGTATATCCGCAGTTTGGGCAGGTTTTTGCCGACCGCAGATGGCGCCTGAATCGGCACGCCGAACCTCACCCCCGGCCCATCACAAAGGAAGATGAATTCGCGTGCCGTCGTCACG
The DNA here is from genome assembly GCA_947476335.1 of Anaerolineae bacterium. GTDB lineage: Bacteria > Chloroflexota > Anaerolineae > J036 > Brachytrichaceae > CANJQH01. The sequence goes on from CANJQH010000074.1 coordinate 16,098, forward strand.
GGGCTGCGCTGTGCGCCGTTGGTGCTGATGCTTCGCATAAACAGCACACAAAGCGCGGAAAACCAGCCCCGCGGGGGCGCATGCTTCGTTTCAGCCAGGGCCTGCGCTGAAGGTGCGGCACTGGTGCGGCGCCACGAGCCATGTCCTCTTGTGAGCCCCCGGCCCCGCAGGGCCGGAGCATCAAACCTGAGCGCTCTTGAGCACTTTGAGCACGTATCCGTTGTCGAGTGCGCAGGTGAAGCGCTTTTTGCGCAGTGAACGCGTGTTCGTTTTCTCCTGCCGCAGCAAACTCAGTGCCAGGCGTTTGATGGCGGCA
>CANJQH010000075.1 GCA_947476335.1 Anaerolineae bacterium
AAGGCCAGGCGCACCTTCTTCAATGACCTGCGTGCCCTCACTCGCTACCATGTCTTTGATTCCTGGCAGCATTTGTGGCGCTTTATGCTCCAGTCTTTGGATATTGTCTTTGATCCAGCTCTTTTCTTTTCAGATTGAGAATTGCTGCAATTCACGAAACTCGCGTGCCTTCCCATCGAAGACGAGCAGCTTCTCGTGCAGCACTGCTGCGCGCGCCGCGTGCGCGCGATCTCATGTTCATCGGCGGCGCGCAGTTCAGCGCGCAGTTCGGCGCATACAGCGCAGCACCATCGACGAGCGACGTGCATTCTTCGCCGGCATCAATAACACCGCAGCCGATCGAGTATTTCCGCAGCGAGCGCATCATTGAGGATTTTGTGCTGTTCGTCCGCGCCATCCTCGACGTCACGGACGGCGCAGCTGAGCGCACGCAGGCGCTGGCGCTGGTTCGCTGATCACTTCACGCCAGGTGTAGTGCTCGACGCAGCGGGAGCTTAGCTTCCGCCGAGCAGATGACGCCACATCTCCTGACGCAGGCCACGCTCTTTGTAGTGATCCGACTGTGAGCACACGATCGACCGCTCGAAGAGCAGTCGGTCCTGCGCCTCAGCCGCCTGTACAGGATCATGATTCCAGCTCGGCGCACTCGGCTCCTCAGTGCGGTCGAACAGAAATTTGAGCATGTAGCGCATCTTGTCGCTGGTGTTTGCCGACGCTGCATGCCAGATGTCATAGTGCGTGATTGCTACGGTGCCGGCTGGAACATCGAACACAACCTGCTCACGAAAATTGGCGTACGATGCCATGCGATCGGTCGGCGCATTCCGAAAATGCGTGCCGGGCAACACCACCGTCGGCCCCATCTGCACGGTCACGTCCTGCGGGTAATACATACCAAGCACACAGCGCACCTGATGATGCCGCACATTCGTGCTGTCCTGGTGCCACTCCTGGCTGCGCGTGCCCGGCCGATTCATGTGGCAATGGCGGTGGCTGTTCATGCGAAAGTTCGGCCCGAGCAGGCTGATCAGTGCACCGCGCACCACCGGATGCGCATAAATCCGCTGCAGATCCGGAACAGCGTCGAGGATGCCATCACCCGGATTCTGCTCGAGGCGGCCGATCTTGTCGTAGATCGCCTGATGAAAATCGCGCGGAAAATCCGTGTGCACAACGTGATAACCACGAATGACGAAGCGAACCACTTCCTCGTCAGTCAGCAAAATCGGCGTGGCAGCAAGCTCGTGCTCAGCAATCAGCGTTTCGTGAGTTGTCTCAAGCATCGTATTCCTCAAACTTTTCCAGAATGAATTCATACCCCAGAATGTCAATTTCGCGATCGTCAAATGGCGCGAGCTGCACCGGAAACTGCACAACGCGCCATTCATCCAGGATGGCGTCGTGCACGGTGGCATACGGCCACTCCTGCGGCAATGGGTTCAGCTCAGTGATTGAGTTGCGCACAGGTTCATGCAACGCCATGCCGATCACTCTGGATCGAATGCTCGGCGTCGCTGCATGCAAGTACAACAGTCGCTGTAATTTTTTCTTTGGCATATTAAATAACGTATCCAGATTTGATGTACGGCAACGACTCAGGCCGGTCAGTTTTTCGACGCGTTTCGCAGAAAATACTGATCTAAGTGAGTCGCCAAAAGTTCTGGCGGCAGATTCGCCTCCCCCGCTTTGCGGGGGAGGCGAATCTGCCGGACAAAACTTATGGACAGGAACTTAGGCCTGAGTCGTTACGATACATGAAAAATACTGCCATCACTGTTGATGCATATACGTCATCAGGGCATAAACTGCATCGCGCCAGCCAGCATGATGCGTTTCGAAATTTGCATCAAGCGACGTCGGCAACGTGAATTTTGAACGATGACCCCCATTGAGCACCATGGCACCCCCAGCGAGCAGTGAACGCCCTACAAGATTCAGAGGAATCAGAAACTCACGCACAAGATAATCCGATTTGGAAACATGCTGGAAGTGATGCTCCGGCAATCCAAGAATGTCACACACATTGTCGCCGGCCATTGTGCGCAGCAGCACCGGAACCATGCTGTTAAAAAGATGAGCTGGCATCATCGATTGCATGAATTCCATCAGCGACGCCGCCATGCGGCGCCCCGATTCGGACGGCTCATGATGCCGTTCGGCGATACGCTCCCCGAGCACCGTCGCATCCTCCACGCTGCGCGGCATCCACGTCGGGTCGACGCCCAGCACCTGCCCGACCACGCACCAGTAATACAAGAGATCTTCAGCCTGCTCGGCGGTCAATGTGATCCCAAGTTTCGGCAAATCACGAATGATCACACCGGAAAACGTCAGCATCGTCCCGAGCATGTCCTCCTGACAGACGGGAATTCCGCGATCCTCGATATCCCAACGCTTGCTGCCGAGAATGAGATTGCGCACTGTGGCGTGCAGCAAACGAATTTTCAGAATATTGGCGATGCCTTGCCCCCCCTCTTCGAAAACATGGGGCGACTGCACGTTCAGATAAAACTGCGTGGTCTCGGCGATACGGCGCTTCGTGTCGTAATCGAGTCGATGCGTAAAGGTGAGTACCTCCACACCACGACGGGCGGCGTAGGCCTCCAGCAGCGAACTCGTCGACAACACGACTGCATACGAGAACGCATGCTTGGCGAAGTGCGCAGCCGCGCGCACCATTTTTTCCGTGTCGACGCCGTCGGGCAAATGCGAATTCGCATGCAGCCACGCCTGCACACGCGCTGGAAAATCCGACGGTATGACTGTGTCACTGCGCAGCAACGACCCGAGCAGCTCTGACACATGTTCGACCTCACCATGTTCGATGAGTTCGTGCATCAGCGCATCAGCGGAAGGATCTCCCTGAAGCCGCAGTGCGTCGAGAATTGAATCTGTGTAACGCATCACTTCAATTCAGCCGGCATGTGCCGGATCAATTGTGCCGGATCAATTGTGCCGGATCAATAAGGACGCCAAATCCTTCAAGAGCGAGATTGAGCACGACTTCGCGCGACTTCCGCAGATGCTCAACGCGCTCGGCTGTGACTTCACCGAGCTGTCGCTTATACGCCTCAAAGCGACCATGATTCGGCTTCGCTCGCTCAGCAGCCAGCAGACGTGTGTTCACCCATGTCTTCGCGCGCGCTTCGACAACCCAGTGCTTCGTCGCAGCTTCTTCGAATGGGCTCTTGATCCGCTCCAACAGGCTCTCATGACCCTGCGCTTCAACAATGGCTTTGTGCTCATTCGCCACCAGCCTGAGCAGGCAATAATTCACATGCGCATGATCCGCCTCACGAATTGCGAGAATCGACTCGTCCGTGAAATCGGAATCCGTCGTAACCTCAAGCAGACCGAGCGCCAGATCATGATTGAGATGCGCATTCAGCATGATCACGAAGTGGCGAACCACCTCCATCTCCGGATGATTGCGCGATGCTGCAAACGCAACAGTCCACGGATGCGTCGTGGGGCGACCTTCAATCATGGCTTCGTACGCTTCAACCGCTTTCACCGCGTAAGCAACTCCCCACATCTCCATCCATTCGCCATCTTTAAATCCACCCGCATGAATCTCGTCCAGCACAGCCTGATTCGTGTGGCAGTAGGTTTTGGCAAAATGCCGCGTCGGATCGTTACGTTCCTCCAGAATGGCAGTGATGCGCTCAAGCCGGCGAATCAGATCTGCAAGTCCACTGCCAATCGGATGAAAGGGCGTTGGAGACGAGTAATAACCATCAGTTGTGTTCATAGGAATTTTAGGAATGATTAAATCCGTGTAGAGTCTGCGAATCATGGCAATGCCATGATTCGCAATTTTCTCTCTACCCGGGTTTAGCCACTTCCGAATTTTTGTGACTCGTCAGCCTCAAATCAGTATTTTCGTAACTACTCAGGCCAGCCATTTTTCCAACGCGAAACACGCTATTCCTCCCCTCTTCGGGGGAAGGAATAGCGTGTTTCGCGGGAACTACTGATTTGGGCCTGAGTAGTTACGTATTTTCTACGCACGACGCCATCCCTCACATCTTTGACATGGTGAATGACATCTTTGCCAATAGGAAATGACCTGGTACGAATCTTGACAAGTTTTGCCTAGCAAAAGATCATAGCTAAGTGAGTCGCCAAAAGTTCTGGCGGCAGATTCGCCTCCCCCGCTTTGCGGGGGAGGCGAATCTGCCGGACAAAACTTATGGACAGGAACTTAGCCCAGCGCAAAATTCAACGATTATTGAATTGCACAGTCGCGCTATATTCGATAACGCCCATAGAAATAACGCAAAGACGTAAATAAGTCAAACGCAGTAACTACTCAGGCCAGCCATTTTTCCAACGCGAAACACGCTATTCCTTCCCCCGAAGGGGGAAGGAATAGCGTGTTTCGCGGGAACTACTGATTTGGGCCTGAGTAGTTACCAAGCGCAGTAACGAACGCAACTTGCTGGCTGAGTCTGCATCTCCCAGCAGGCAAAATTCATCGCTACTTTGTTCACCGAATCGCACCTTCGATCGTCATCTCATGTTCGCGCGCGATGATCACTTTTCCGTCCGCCGCAAAATATGCGGCATTGCGAGCCAGGCCGTTGTCCCACAATGTCAGATCCATGCGACCCGGGCCAGCCGCGCTGTCGATCGGAATCGTCACAACAGTCCGATTTATCACGAAATCTCCAGGCTGCCAGAATCGTCCACAAACGAGTGGGCTCTGCTCTGCGCTGGAGATTACATCGAAGCGCCGGCCGGCAGCGTCGTACCACGAAGCAAACACGGAGTAACACCAGTCATCATGCGGCTCAGCCGGCACCGCTTCGATTTTCCACACCTGCGTGACGGAGATTTTTTCACCAGCGCGCACGTGTTGCGGTGCATCGAAGCCGATCAGGCGCCATCCGATATTCAACTGATCAGATGCACGCGATTGAATGTGTAGTGCGTGGAGAAGTGATTCATCATCGTGCACCGGCTGTGATCGATAGGTCAATAATTCACCCGTCGTCGTTTGTTGACGAAGAATAACGTTGGCAAACGGCGGCGCAGGCTGTGACGCAGTCGCCGTCAGACAATCGCCACCAGCCGGTGACGTCTGCCAGGTGATGTTCTCTCCCGAAAGATGCGCTCGTCCCTGCGCAATGCCAGCGCTGCGCCCGAGCAGGCTGGTTTGCCAGAGCACCAGTTGTTCGTTGTTGATCTGCGTGCACTGCGTCTTCCAGACCTGCGCAAATTCACGCTGCACACGCAGCGGGCTTTGATCAAACCATCCGTTGCGGATTTGAAACTGATATTCACTTTCTGCATGCAGATCGATGCGCATCGCCGCCACGCCACACCACAGCGTTGCCACAGCAAACACCACGATGCGAATATTTTTCATGAAGCGCCCAGCCGCTGTGATCAATGCGTCGACGCCAAGTGCTGCAAGCACAAACTGCGCCGGCGAGATCAGCAGCAGATACCAGCGATTGCCGAGGCTCATCTGCGGGAAAAAAATCGTCCCTGCGAACGCCCCCACAACCGGCGCCGCGAACCACAGCAGCACCTGTCGATGTGCCAGCGAGCGCCTTGCATTCCGCACGGCGATCGCCAGACCGATGATCAGCACACAGATCGCAGCCCATTCCTGAATCTGCTGCACAGCAGCAAATGACGAAATCAATGCAGCACCGATTTCGCCATTTGAAATGAACTGTGCAGCACGCACCGGTGCGACGATGTCAATGCGCAGGCCAAAGGGATTTTCGAGCAGCAACTCATCACTCGTGCCGCGCGTCGCAGCCCATTGCAGCGCGGGCGTCACGGCCTCCGCATGCGTCACCGTCGTCACGAGGTACAGCAGCATGCTCATCACAGCGCACGCAAATCCGACAAACGCCGCACGTCGCAGCAACGGGGACAACCGACGCCATGCAGCAATGATTGCAATCGTCACCTGCGCGATCAGCCCGAACGCAGCAAGGTAGGTCTGCGCAAAAACACCCGCTGCAAGACCCGCCCAAAACATGCGCTTCGCGTGCACACCCTTCGCACCAGTCCACACCAGCCACGCACAAATACAGGCGAAGAATTCGGTCTGCCCCTGCATCCACGTGCCGCGCGCAAAGTACGCAGACCACAGACTTCCCGCACCAAAAAATGCAGTGAGCACGCCCATACGCGCCCCAAACATTTCGCGTCCGATGCGATACATGATGCACACCGCCGCCGTGCTCATCGCCACACTCACAACCACAGCACAATACGGATCAGCATCGAATGCGGCGACCAGCGCCCAGAAGTAGCTGATCGCAGGCGGATTCATCAATTTGATGCCCGACGCAAAACTCTGCAGTGGCAGCTCACTCCAGCGTCCGGCGCGAATCAGTTCCACGATGTGCACACCAAGGCCGTGCGGCACGCCATGATCATGAAAGAACAACAGCGAGTCAAGCTTCCACATTCGCAGCGCAAATGCAAACAAAGCAATAAGCAGCGCGGGCAGACTGCTCATGCGCGGCATACGGACTGCAGGAATCAGAAGTTCACCCCAGCACCCGCACCACCAATGCGAAACAGACGACCTTCGCCCGGAGCCAGCGTCACCAGCTGGTTCTGCGGATCGGCCGGCCACAACTCACGAAATTCGCGCGCCTTGACATCGAAGAAAAAAAGTTTCTCGCGCTTCGCATCCAGCTTCAGCGTGATGCGTGCCCAGCTGCACGGGCTGCCATTCACCACCATCACATGCGTGCGCTCTTCCGCATCGAGAAAATAACCGAGCGTCACCGGATCTCCCTCACACAGCAGCTTTGGCATCGGCCACTGATCAGCGCGCACCATCGAACGCGTCCCACTCCACACCGGCCCGGTGCGAAAAACGCCGACATTACGCAGCGTACGCAGCACCGGTGCAAGCGCATGAATTTCATGGTTCACCTGGCGGCCGATTTCCCACATCGCCGTGGTGCTTCCATCCGCGCGCACCATCGCTTCGTCATGCGCGTACGTAAAGTACTGCAGTCCAAGCGCACCGTACGCCAGGTCGTTAAACAGCTGCCAGCGCGTATGCCCTTCCGTCGGCGTTGGATACGGTCCATGCCGCACGCTACAGGTGAATGCCCAGAATGGCATACGATTGTGCACCGCCATCGAGCGCACCAGCTCGAGGCATGCAAAATAATCCGATTTGATGATCAGTTTTTCCTGCGGAAAAACATTCGGCGCGCCCGCATGTGCAGCGACGTCGGCATCCGTTCCGAGCACCATCGGGTAATGGTCGTAGCTCAAAAATTTCGGGCGCGCAAGTTCGATGTAACGCAACCAGAACGCCTCAGGCGTCGCCGCGCCCCACCCTTCGATCGGGGGAAAGTGATTCAGATAACAGACGTGATAACCATCGAGGTCTTCGATGAAATGCTGCACCTGCGCCAGCAGCGGCAGCATGTGATAACGCGGCTCGTCACGCAGGTGATATCCGTACAAGCCCGGATGCTCGCGCACCGCTTCCACCAGCGCGCGTATGCGCCGGCGCCGATCATCGTCGAATACAAAATCATCACCGACGTGCCAGAGCGGATGAACCAGCAACAGCCGCATGCCCGCTTCCGCAGCAACATCGAGCGCGCGCAGCACCGAACGCGGATCATCCGTGCCATCCCCCACAGCTGAATGGCTTACCGTAAAGCCACCTGCCGCCATGCCGCGCATGACGTCCGGTCGAATCATGTCGCCGCCAGGGCCCGCCCAGCCCATGATCGGAAAAGGTCCATCCTCGAGGATCGTTTTCATAGGTCTTTGAAAGATACTCGAAACCAAAAATTTCGGCGGAAATGTACAAGAGAATACGCACGACAACGCACACGACAACGCGCACGACAACGCGCACGACAACGCACACGACAACGCACACGACAACGCACACGACAACGCACACGACAATGCACACGACAACGCACACCGCTATTCCACTCCTGCCATTGCCAGACGATCTGCGCACGCTTGCCCGTGTGCTGCGCAATCCGAGCGCCTTCCTGCTCGACCTCTGCTGCATGGCAGGCGATATCGCACGACTGCGCGCCGGACCGATCGATCTCGTCTGCATCAATCGGCCCGATCTCGTGACGTCGGTGCTCATCGAGCATGCGCGCAATCTGGAAAAGATGCCCGCGGTGAAAACGCTGCGCGCCTTCACCGGCGACGGCCTGCTCGTCAGCGACGGCGACACCTGGATGCGCCATCGCAAACTGGCTGCACCTGCATTTCACACGCAGCGCATCGCAGGTTATCAACGTGTCGTCGCCGACGTCGTGCGTGACGCGCTCGCAGAATGGCGCGATGGCGATCTGCTCGACCTCGAGCACACTTTCAAAGATCTCACGCTGCGCATCATCAGCCGCACGTTGTTCAGCATCGAGCTCGACGAAGTACAGCGCGGACTCGGCGACGACATCGACACCGCGCTCATCTACGTCAATCGGCTCGCCGGGATGAGCCTGTTTCCATTCGGTGCCGCGCTCGTCCCCGGTGCACGCAACGGCAAAGCCGCCATCGTGCGCGTCGACATCGCCATTCGCCGGCTCATCGCCGCACGCCGCACAGACGCAGCTTCACACAACGACCTGCTCGCGATGCTCATCGACACGCGCACAGCCGAAGGCACAGCACTCTCCGACGACGAGATTCGCGATGAAGTTGTGACAATGTTTGTCGCCGGCCATGAGACCGTTGCCACGGTGCTGACATGGCTTTTTTATCGCCTGGCACGAGAACCGCGCGCCGCGGCGGCGCTGCAGGCCGAAGCGCGCACTGCGCCCTTCGCATCCGGTGATGCGCCCTCGCTTGCACAACTCGAAGCGTCTCCGTATGCGTTGAATGTCTGTCGCGAAGCGCTGCGCCTGTATCCTGGCGGCTTCACCATCGGCCGCCGCGCCGTGCGCGCGTTCACCGTCGGCGAATTCGAAATCGACGCCGGCGCGTGGGTGATCGTCTCCCCCTTCAGCGTGCAGCGCAGCACCGCCGCCTTCGCTGATCCACTCGCATTCATTCCCGAGCGCTTCGACAATGATGCACAGCGCAACTGGCCGCGCGGCGCGTATATTCCGTTCGGACTCGGCCCGCGCACCTGCATCGGTGGCCAGTTCGCACTCATGGAAACGCACACCGTCGTCGCCGCCCTCGCCCGTGCGCTGCAGTTCACAGACGAAACCGTCGGCGATGCACAGGTGCGGCCGATGATCGCGCTGTCCCCCGATCGGACGATCACGATGCGGGTGCGGCGCCTACACAAAAAAAATAGAGGGTCAGAGTAGAGAGTGAGAAATTACGTAACTACTCAGGCCCAAATCAGTATTTCCCGCGAAACACACTGTTCTCTCCCCCTTCGGGGGAGAGAACAGTGTGTTTCGCGTTGGAAAAATAGCTGGCCTGAGTAGTTACGAAATTACTCTCTACTCCGCCTCCCCAGCTCCTCAGCCACTCGCCTTCCCACGATCGCCACTTCCTCATCCGTCAACAACCACGGATTCACATAAATGCCGTCCGGTGCGGCGGCCACAGCGATCGATGGCTCGCCAGCCAGCAGCCGCGCGGCAACAGCTTCACCGTTCGTGCCAGATGCAGGATCGATGTGCAACAGCAGGCGCGGCAGCGGCTGTCCCGCCTCGTTCGGAAATATGCGCTCTGCGCGCGCACCCGCCAATCCGTCGAAATCTGCGCACCACTGCGCCACCACACGCTCGTCACGATCGCGCTTGGCCTCATGATCAAGCCCGACATAGCGCTTCACCGCCGCCAGCAGCCCGACCATATTCTCTTTGCTCACTTTCATCGCCCGCGCAAAACCCTGATTCGGGCTGCCGATGGCGCGCATCGCTTCGATGATCCATTTGCGGCCGACGACGAGGCCGGTGCTCTGCGGACCATGCAGATCTTTTCCGCCGGAGAAAATCGCCGCCGTCGCGCCCATCTCGGTGTAACGGCGCAAGTTCTCCACAGGCGGCACCTGCGCCGCCGCATCGACGAGCACAGGCACACCGTGTGCCGTGCAAATTTCGATCACCTTTTCAAGCGAGAAATCCCCTTTGCCAGTCATCCCACCTTGAAACCACATAAATGCCGCGGTGCGTTCGCTGATCGCGTTTTCGAGATCAGCCGGCTCGCTGTGCAACTCACTTCCAACGTCGACGATCTTCGCGCCGGTCATGCGCACCGAGTAGTCGTAACCGTTGCGATGTGATTTGAAGACGAGCACTTCGTCCTTCATGCCGGCGGCGTGCATCGCCTCACGGTCGGGAATCAGCAGCGCCTTCTCGCGATCGCCGCCCGTCAGACACACTGCAGTCGTCAGCGCCAGCCCGGCCGCAGCGCCGGTCGCCACGTACGCGGCTTCGTTGCCAGTCAGCTCAGCCAGCTTTTCGCTGACCTTGATCTGCAGCTCGTCGAGTTGAATGAACGCGCGCGACGCTTCTTCCATCGCCTCGCGCACTTCAGCCGGCATCAGCGAGCCGCCCAGCTTCGTCAGCGTCGCCGTGGCATTGATCACCGGCCGAATATTCAAATCCGTATAGATAGACATCGTTACTTCCATTCCGGCATGCGGAAATATGACTCAGGCGCATTCGGCCATTCGGGCACGCTCAGACCAGCGGCGTCGAACACAATCTGCCCGGCGCGCACGGTCATCTGACATTCGAGTTTGCGATCACCGATCAGTTTGGCGCGGCCGCAGTCGGTGAAGCCAAACTCACCGCTCCGCATATCGAACACGGCCACATCGGCGCAGGCACCCGGCGTGAGATGCCCCAGCTCCGGATGACCGATCTCATTCGCCGGCGTGACCGTTGAGCGATAAATCACTTCCTGCAATGGCATGCCCATGTTGAGCACCTTGCTCATCGTCGTCTGCATGTCGAGCACCACGCCATGAATGTTGGCGGTGTGCAGGTCGGTGCTGATCGAATCCGGTCCAAAGCCGCCGCGCATCGCTGGCACGCCGTTGCGATACCAGAAACTGCCCGCGCCATGGCCAAGGTCGAAGATCACGCCGCGCGCACGCGCTTCAAACAGCGCCGGATTGATTTTTCCGTCCGACATGACGATCGGAAATTGCTGTGCGTAGACGTGCGTATGAATATCACCCGAGCGCGCCTTCTTCAAAATCAGATCTTCGTACGTGCGGCCGGGGCGCGGCCAGAAGTCGTACATCACATGACGCTTGCACAGCTCGGCTGCGCGGATCGACGCGTCGACTGCGGCCCATGGCGTATGCACGTCATCCCACGGCAGCTGCGTCCAGTAGTGCGCCGTCTTCACACCGATGCAGATTTCCGGAAACGCTTCGATCGTCGCCGCGCACAGCTCCGAATCAAACGTCACCGGGTCCTGTTCGAAATCACCCAGCATGCCCTTGTCGACGATGTTGATATAGGCAAAGATGCGCGTCTTCTGCCGATCGATCACCGTGGTTTTGAAATGGCGGAAATGCCGGCCGCCAGCGGTGCCGGTATCCACCATCGTCGTCACACCCGAGCGAAAACTGTGCGCGTCAGCGACGATGCTCAAGCCTTCCGGGCTGCCCTCCGGTGCACGTGTGTGATATACGTGCACATGGATGTCGATGATGCCAGGCGTAACGTAGCGGCCTTGTACATTCACCACACGTGTGGCATCAGCCGGGTTCAGGTCCGGACCCACAGCCACGATTTTTTCTCCACAGATGGCCACGTCACACTTGCCGTCGATATTGTTCTTCGGGTCGATCACATGACCGCCCTTCAGCAGGAGATCGTATTGCATGCGAGGAAGTGTACGCGGAAGTAGAGGAAGTGGGAAGTGATGGTGGGAAGCACGTGGGAAATGACAAAACGCAAATGGAGTTCTTGATGCGCGGGTTTTTCTATTCGGATTTAGTCACTCACCGCGCGAAAATTTTGACTAGGCGTTCAGGCAAATGCGATGGTTTCCCCTGCACGCTGCTCACCAAGGGTGACGCTGACGCATGCTTGGTAATGTGGGCGCCTGCCCTGTGCGAACTTTGCTTACAACCCGCATTTAGCTCATATTTAGCGCGCATTTCGCTCATATTGCGACGCACCAATTTCCCACGGGCGCGGTTGCGTCCCAGACCGAGGGTCTGGGCTAAGTTCCTGTCCATAAGTTTTGTCCGGCAGATTCGCCTCCCTCGCTTTGCGGGGGAGGCGAATCTGCCGCCAGAACTTTTGGCGACTCACTTAGCCACTATCACCTGCCACTATCACTCTCACCATCAGCTCTCATACAGCACTGCCAGCAGATGCTCACTCCAGAAGCGATCAGCGCGCGCGAATTGCTGTGTGCCCGCCACAACAAACACACCCTCGCCCGTCAACGCGCGCACTATTTTCGCCACATCACCATGACGCGTGCCAAACAGGACATCCGCATCGTCCAAAAAAAGCATCGCACCGCGCATCGCGGCTCCAGCCACCAGTGGCTCAAGTATTTCGGCAAGCTCATCGGCATGTTCTTCTGCCAGCTTCATCAGTCCGATCTCATACACACTGCGCCCCAACGCGTGCGCCAGCCGCGTCATCACCTGCTTTCGAATCTTGCGACTCGTGCTCTGCACGATCACCATCCCATCCGGCTTCAGCTCCACCTCTTCCATCGTCAGCAGCATATGAAAATGGAGCTCGCTCCCCAGCTCTGCGCGCAACGCGTTCGTCTTCATCATGGGGGCAATCATAGCCATTTCGTAACTACTCAGGCCGCTCTATTTTCCATCGCGAAACACACGATTCCTCCTCCCGAAGGGAGGAGGAATCGTGTGTTTCGCGGGAAATACTGATTTGGGCCTGAGTACGAAATACGAAATCTGAAATATGAAATAAGATCCCCTTCGTGTTCTTCGATCTCCTCATCCAAGGTGGGCACGTCATCGATCCGGCTACGGGCAGGAACGGCCGCTTCGACGTCGCCATTCGCCGCGACCGCATCGCTGCGGTTGAACCGCACATCCCTGCAGAATCCGCCGCACACGTGATTAACGCGGCCGGTCAATACGTCACGCCCGGCCTGGTTGACCTGCACACGCATGTCTACTACGGCTCGACATTTTGGGGCATTCAGCCGGACCCGGTTGCTGCGCGCAGCGGCGTCACGACCTGGCTCGACGTCGGCTCTGCCGGCGCCTACAACCTCATCGGCATGCGCGATCACATCGTGCGCCCATCGCACGCGCGCATCTATGCGCTGCTAAACATCTCCAGCATCGGCCTCACTGGGCCGACGTACGAACTAGCAAACATCGCCTACAGCGACGTCGACGTCTGCGTCAAGCTGGCGAATCTGAATCGCGATTTTGTGCTCGGCGTCAAAGTGCGCATCGACAACAACACCGTCGGTGCAAACGGCATCGAGCCGCTGCGACGTGCGCGCGTTGCCGCCGATCGGTTGCGCCTGCCGCTCATGGTGCACGTTGGTATTGGCCCGCCGGCCATTTCAGAAGTGCTGCCTTTCGTACGACCAGGCGACATCCTCACACACTGCTTCACCGGCCACAGCATGAAGCTCATCGATGACAACGGCCGCCTGCTGGAAAGCGCAGCGCGCGCGTGGGATTCGGGCGTCATCATGGATATCGGCCATGGCGCCGGCTCGTTCTCGTTCCTCACTGCCGAAGCCATGCTCGCCGCCGGGCGCAAACCAGACGTCATCTCGAGCGACATTCACCAGCTCAGTGTGAACGGCCCGCTCTTCGACATGCCGACATGCCTGAGCAAATTCATGGCGCTTGGCATGAGCCTCGAAGATGTGATCTACGCCGCCACCGTCGCTCCGGCACAGGCGATGGGCCTCGGCGACGAAATCGGCACGCTGCTCCCCGGCGCATTCGCCGACGTGGCGCTGTTCACACTTGCGGAAGGCCGCTTCTCGCTCTACGACGTCTTCATGAACGAGCGCGTCGGCAAGCATCTGCTGCGCAACACGCTCACCATCGCGCGCGGCCGCGCCATGCCCCATACGCCGGACGGCTCAACAGCGCCCTGGATTGAGCTCAGCGAAAATCAGCGCACACTCATCGATCGCGGTCATACGCCGGATTTGCTGGCGCGCTGACCAGCTTCATAGGAGTCAAGAGTCAGAGGCGGGAGTGGGGATCACAAATTGTCACTCCGACTCTTGACTCTGACTCTCTTCCAACCCACCCACTACTTCACCACATCGATCCGACGGCGCACCACACCAACGATCCACTTCCAGTGCAGCGCCACATGCGCCAGCACCAGCGCGATCGCAAGATTGGAATACAGCTCGTGCGTGTGACGCATTTCACGGCCGGCTGTGCCGGTCAGCCCAAGCGCCGGCAGCACTGCATGCGACATTGCCAGGCCGGTGTACGTGATCATGCCGAAGTCGATCAACAGCGCCGCATTCAGCAGGAAGCCGAGGCGCGTCATGTTCGGCAGCTTCTCGAACAGCCGCATCGCAATATTCACCACCCAGCGCCAGCCGATCACCAGATGCACGAGCAGCGCCGCAGCAAACGCCATACCGAACCACTCATGTATCGTGCGCCCGGTCGCATGCGCGTTGTACGCAATCCAGAACCCAAAGAAGATTGCTGCATCGAGCAATAACTTCATGTAATTCAAAGTCCAGATTTTCGGAGCCGCTGCCTTCACAGACTCAGTGCCGGAAATATTAGTTGGAATATCCATAGTCGTGCTCTATGCTGCACGAAGCGTATGGAGATTTAAAGAACACGGAAAAATTCGCGGCACTGGGCTCATTCGCTGCGCAGAACTCGTTGCGGAAAACGCGAACGTCGAACCGCTTTTGTGCAAAAGCAGTTCGACGTCGTGATGGAATCTCAGGGATGCGCCTACTTCGGCAGAAGTACCGCGTCGACCACGTGCACCACACCATTGTGGGCAAAGATATTCGCCGTCGAAATCAGGGCACCGTTGATGGTCACCCCAGCAGACGAGTGGCGCACCTGCAGCAGCTGTCCCTGCAGCGTGCGCAGCGTGCGATAGCGGGTTACCTGTGCAGCATCGTAGTCTTTGCGAATGACGTGATACGTCAGCACTTTCTTCAGCTGCTCAAGATTCTCCGGCTTCAGGAGATTCTCGACTGTGCCTGCCGGCAACTTCGCGAAGGCAGCATCGGTCGGTGCGAATACTGTCAAGGTGCCTTTGCGCAATGCGTCGGTAAGTCCGGCTGCCTCAACGGCGGCCAGCAACGTCTTGAAGCTGCCAGCGGCACGCGCCACTTCGACAATGTCGGCCGGCGGAAGCAGCACTGTGTCGATGGCATGAATCACGCCATTGCTCGCAACAACGTCGGCGGCGATCACAGTCGCACCGTTCAGCTTCACCGTGTCCCCTGCAGTGACACCAATGCGCGCACCGTACAAGCTCGCGATCGATGCATGACGCACGACAGCGCTGGCAGGAATCCGGCCGGCAGCCACGTGATACGTGAGCACATCGATGAGCTGCTGCTTGTTCTCCGGCTTGAGCAGATTTTCGACTGTGCCAGCGGGCAGCTTGGCGAAAGCTTCGTCGGTCGGCGCGAACACGGTGAACGGGCCTTTGCCCTTCAGTGTGTCCACGAGGCCGGCAGCCTGCAACGCCGCCACAAGTGTTTTGAACCCACCGGCTTTCATCGCGGTAGCCACGACGTCTTCCCGGGCAGTGGATCCAGCATTGCCCGTTTCCGGCAACACCAGCGCCGGTGCCGGCGGAGGGAGCAGCACGGTATCGATCACGTGAATCACACCATTCGAGGCTGCGATATCCGCCGTCACAACCTTTGCGTCTCCTACGAACACGACGCCATTGACGACCTTGATCGCAACAGTCGCACCGTTCACCGTCGTAGCGCTGGTGAGCTTGACCACATCTGCCGCTTTCACGGAACCGGCTACGACGTGATAAGTCAAAATTCCGATCAGCTGCTGCTTATTCTCCGGCTTGAGCAGATTTTCAACTGTGCCTGCGGGCAGCTTGGCGAAAGCTTCGTCGGTCGGCGCGAATACGGTGAACGGGCCTTTGCCCTTCAGTGTATCCACGAGGCCAGCTGCGACGAGAGCGGCCGCGAGCGTCTTGAAGCTGCCGGCTGCGACGGCCGTGTCGACAATATCTTTGCTCTCCTGCGCGAACACAGCAGGACTGGAACGCCACACCATTGCAGCAGCTGCCCCAGCGACCGAGACCTTCAGAAAACGTCTGCGATTCATAAAACAAACCTCCCCATACCGTCCAATACTGTCATTCCAATCACAGCGCAAAGGTATCTGTTTACCGGGTCACCGCAGACTGCCCGCCGAAATCAAGTTCAACCAGGCCGCGCAGACGCATCATCGCGGACAACAACACGCCGAAATTAACGCCTTGTCTTGACCAGCTTTGAAGCACGCTGGCAATCACTTCATGGACGT
>CANJQH010000076.1 GCA_947476335.1 Anaerolineae bacterium
CGCCATCAAACGCCTGGCACTGAGTTTGCTGCGGCAGGAGAAAACGAACACGCGTTCACTGCGCAAAAAGCGCTTCACCTGCGCACTCGACAACGGATACGTGCTCAAAGTGCTCAAGAGCGCTCAGGTTTGATGCTCCGGCCCTGCCTCGGCCCGGCACTCGACAAAGTCAAGCTCGACACGGTCTCACTGCCGATCGCGATCGGCCTGCTCTGGATGATGTACCCCGTCCTCGCGCGCGTGAAATATGCCAAAGTACCGCAGCTGGCGACGAATTGGAAGATGTCCGGCACATCACTCTTTTTGAACTGGGTCATCGGCCCGGCCCTGATGTTCGGCCTGGCCTGGTGGATGCTGCCCGATCACCCGGAATACCGCACCGGCCTGATCATGGTCGGCCTGGCACGCTGCATCGCCATGGTGCTGATCTGGAACATGCTCGCCTGCGGCGATTCGGAGTACGCCGCCGTGCTCGTGGCGATCAATTCTGTTTTCCAGATCGTCATGTACACCGTGCTCGGCTATTTTTATCTGACGATCGTGCCACAGTGGCTCGGTGGCGCCGCCGTCGCGCTGAATATTTCAATGGGTGCCATCGCCAAGAGCGTGGCCATTTTTCTCGGCATCCCACTCGCCGCCGGCTTCCTCACGCGCCTCGTGCTGACGCGCACCCGCGGCGAGGAATGGTACGAAACAAAGTTCGTGCCACGCCTCGCCCCAACCGCCGTCATCGGCCTGCTCTTCACCATCGTCATGATGTTCTCACTCAAAGGCGAAGTAATCCTGCAGCGCCCACTCGATGTGCTGCGCATCGCACAGCCGCTGCTGATCTATTTTTCATCATCATGTTCGGCGTCTCGTTCGCACTCTCGTATTTTCTGAAATTCCCCTACGCCGACGCCGCCACAATTTCATTCACCGCCGCCGGCAACAATTTCGAACTCGCCATCGCAGTCTCCATCGGCGTCTTCGGCCTCGCTTCCGGAGAAGCTCTCGCCGCCGTCGTCGGCCCGCTCATCGAAGTTCCCGCCCTCATCGCACTCGTCTATCTGTCGCTGTGGCTGCGGCGCCGGTTGTATCGAAATGGCTGACGACAGATGACGGCTGATCGCGTCCCAACAATCTTTAAGGCTGGAACGACGGCGGCACCCGATTTCTGTCGTCCATTACACTATTCTGCATGTCCAAAATTCTGGTCACCGGCGGCGCCGGATACATCGGAAGCATCACGACGGCCGAGCTCATCGCAGCAGGCCACCGCGTAGTCGTGTTCGACAACCTGTATCAGGGGCATCGCGAAGCTGTGCATCCCGACGCCGCATTTGTGCAGGGTGACCTGGCGCGGCCGGACGACATCCGCGCACTCTTCGCACAGCATCCGGACATCGACGGCATCATGCACTTCGCCTCGTACACACTTGTCGGCGAAAGCATGCAGCAGCCGCTCAAATATCTGCGCGACAACCTCGTCAATGCAGCCAACCTGCTCGAAGTCGCCATCCCCGCCGGCGTGCGGCGCTTCATCCTTTCCTCGACAGCGAACTTGTTCGACAAACCCGAACGCATCCCGATCGAACCAGACGAACACATCATCCCCGGCTCGCCCTACGGCGAATCAAAATTTTTCATCGAACGCCTGCTGCACTGGCATAAGGAAATCTACGGCCTGCGCTACGTATGCCTGCGCTACTTCAACGCATGCGGCGACACACCCACCATCGGTGAGGATCATTCGCCCGAGACGCATTTGATCCCAATCGTCCTGCAAGTCGCCCTCGGTCAGCGCGAACGCCTCACCATCTTCGGCGACGATTACCCCACACCCGACGGTACCTGCGTGCGTGATTACATTCACGTCGTCGATATCGCCCAGGCGCACATCCGCGCCATCAATCTGCTCGCGGATCCGTTGACCAAAATACAGTCGCACTACAACCTCGGCAACGGCCGTGGCTTCTCCATCCTCGAAGTAATCGACAGCGCCCGCCGCATCACCCACCACCCCATTCCCACGGAAATCGGCCCGCGCCGCGCCGGCGACCCAGCCCTCCTCATCGCCTCCTCCGAAGCCGCCAACCAGGATCTCGGCTGGACCCCACACTTCACCGACCTCGATGCGATCATGCGCAGCGCCTGGGAATGGCACCACACACATCCGAAGGGCTATCTTCAGTAGTGGATAGTCGATGCTATCCACTATCTACGATCACTATCCACATTCCAATGATCGAAATTACCTTCCTCGGCACCGGCGCCGCACTGCCCATGCCAGGCGGCACGAACGCCTCCTACTTCGTACGCCTCGGCAGTGAAAATCTACTCATCGACACCGGGCCTGCCATCCTGCAACAGCTCGACGCCGCTGGCATTTCGCCGCGCGAGATCAGCCACATCTTCTTCACACACCGCCACGGCGATCATGTGCTCGGCTTCCCGATGCTCATGATGTGGTACATGCTCAACCCGACAGCCAGCATCCAAACGCCGGTACTCATCGGCGGCAACACCACGCTCGACGCTCTCGAACAGCTCTTCCTGCACGTCTACGGCCCGGAGGTTGCCGACTTCATCACCAGCGCACCGCGCATGAATCTACCCGAAGACGCGCCCGGCCAGGCTCGCATCCACCCGCACATCATGCTGCGCACGCTGCCGATGAAGCACGCGCCACACGCACCAGCGCTCGGCCTGCGCATCGACACGCGCGGCGAACGCCTCGACTTGCACACGCTCGCCTTCACCGGCGACACCGCCCCGTGCGAAAACATCGTCACACTCGCCCGCGGCGCCGACCTCCTCGTACACGAATCCACCTGGTCGGCCGACCTAGACCCGCAGCTGATCGGCACAGCCGGCCACTCCACAGCACAGGAAGCCGGCCGCAACGCCGCCGCCGCCGGCGTCGCCCGACTCGCACTCACGCACATCTCCCATCGCTACGCCAGCCGCGAATCGACCCTCCTCGATGAAGCACGTCGCGAATTCGCCGGCCCAGTGTGCATTCCAACCTCCAGGACAGTGCTGACCGTCTAGGATTTCAGATTTCGTAACTACTCAGGCCCAAATCGGTATTTCCCGCGAAACACGCTATTCCTTCCCCCTCCGGGGGAAGGAATAGCGTGCTTCGCGTTAGAAAACTGGCTAAGCGAATCTGCCGGACAAAACTTATGGACAGGAACTTAGCCTGAGCAGTTACGAAATAACAAAATGCTTTCACTACTTTCTTCACTCCTCTCGATCGATTCGACCAACCCCGACCTCGTCCCAGGTGGCGTCGGGGAAGCAGCGGTCGCACAATGCATCGTCGAATGGGCGCACACCGTCGGGCTGGAAGCGACCGTACAGCAAGTCGTGCCGGGGCGACCGAACGTAGTAATCACCGCACGCGGATCAGGCGGCGGCCGCTCATTGATGTTCAATGGCCACACCGACGTAGTCGATTCGAGCGGAATGACGGCGCCGTTTTCGCCGCGCATCGAGAATGGCCGCATGTACGGCCGCGGCGCTTACGACATGAAGGGAGGCCTCACAGCTGCGCTCATCGCTGCGCAGCGCGCCAAATCCCTCAGCCTGCGTGGCGACGTGCACGTCTCCTGCGTCGTCGATGAAGAAGTCGCCAGTATCGGTTCGCAGGCCGTCGTGCGCGAAATGGAGCGCTGGCCCGCCGACGTCGTCGTCGTCGTCGAGCCGACGGATGAAGAACTCGTCGTCGCACACAAAGGCTTCGTCTGGCTCGAAGTCGAAACGCGCGGCCGTGCAGCACACGGCTCACGGCCCGACCTCGGCGTCGACGCAATCGCCAAAATGGGCTGGGTGCTCAGCGGCATCGGCCATCTCGATCGACGACTGCGCGCGCATCCGTCGCACAAGCACCTCGGCTCCGGCTCGGTTCACGCCTCACTGATTTCCGGCGGTCAGGAAATGTCGTCATACCCAGCCAAATGCCGGCTACAAGTCGAACGCCGCACCGTCCCCGGCGAAGACGTCGCACTCGCGCAAAACGAACTGCACGCCCTATTCGCCACCGCCGCACACGACGACCCCGATTTTCACGCTGAGCTGCGCGTCGTCCTGCACCGTGCCCCATTTGAAGTCGCCGAAGACGCCGATCTCGTGCGCGCACTACAACGTCTGGCGCCGGCACACCTCGGCCACCCGCTCACGCTCGCCGGCGCTGCCTACTGGGCCGATTCGGCGCTCTTCCAATCCGCCGGCATCCCAACCGTGCTGCTCGGCCCGCGCGGCGCCGGTGCCCACGCCGACGTCGAATGGGTCGACCTCGACTCAGTCTCCCGCTGCTGCGACTTGTACACAGCGCTGGCGACCGAGATGTGCGGGTGAAGCTGACCGCGAAAGGTGTGTGGTCTGTGGTCAGTCCTCGCTGGTCGTCCGTCGCCGACGATCTGCCGTCTTCTTCAGCGTCAATTCTTCCGTCTTCGGATCCCAGGCGACGGACAGCTCGCCGTTCAGCGCTGCGCGCAGATAGCGGCCGATGAGTTCATCACGCCAGCCCTGGAACAGCGGATTCGTCGCATCGGTGCGGCGCGTGGCGGCGATGCGCTTAAGCGCATCAGCCGTGGCCAGCAGCGTCGGCGCAATCTCAGCTTCGATCGAGCGCACACGCACCACCGCCGACAGCAACTCATACAACGCGCTGCCATGTTCGTCGAGCGACATGCTTTCACCAAACTCACGGTCTTCTTCGATCGGTGAGTTCAAACCAGCGCGCACGCGTTCGACCAGATCATTTGCCGTGCGCTCGCCAAGGCTCGGCGGCACGCTGCGCAGCTCGAGCAGCGCGCGCACGTTCGATGGGCGGCGGCGCGCAATTTCAACGAGCACTTCGTCCTTCACAACACTGCGCCGCGGCCGGTCGCGCCGCTGCGCTTCTTCATCACGCCAGATGCACAATTCACGCAACACGCCGAGCTGCCGTCCATCCAGCGATCCGCGCCCGCCGACTTTGCGCCATAGTTCGTGCGGTGCCGGCACTTCCTCTGCGTTCGTCACCAGATGCGCGCACGCATCCTCCACCCACAAAGTGCGGCCAAGTTTCTCCATCTTCGCGCGCAATTTGTCATGCAGCGCATGCAGATACGCCACATCGTTCGCCGCATACTCAAGCATCGCCGGCCGAATCGGCCGCCGCGTCCAGTCTGAGAAGCTCTCGTCCTTCGCCAGGTCGACCTTCAGCAGGCTGCGCACAATCGCACCATAACCGAGCTGCAGCTGCATGCCCACATACGCTGCGGCGATCTGCGTATCGAACAGCGGCGTCGGCGGTCGCCCAAGATGCGAGCGCAAAATCGACGCATCCTGACTAGCAGCATGCACCAGCTTCAGCACGTTGTCGTCGAGCAGAATGTCTGCCAGCGCATCGAGGCGACCATCGAGCGCGTGCACATCGATCAAGTAAATGGCACCGTCAACCGTCGCCACCTGCAACAGTTCAAGCGACGGCTCATAACTGCGCTCGCCGACAAATTCGGTGTCGATGGCCAGGCGCGGATCGGCCTGTAGTGCGTCATAAATCTCCGCACAGGAGCTTTCCAGTGCTTCCAGGGTGTTGATAAATCGGTAACTCACGCAGTCCCTATTCTCGCAGTTTTACGGTGGAAATTACAAAGGGATGCATCCCAGCGTTTGAAGCAAACCGCACGAAGAAAAAGACGGCTCGCACAAAACGTACAGAAGAGAAATTGCGCTCACTCCAATTCTGCGCGAACCACGCGCCACAGCAGCTCCGGCACAACGCCAAAGCTATACGGTTCATGCACACGCTCCGTGCGCTGATGATAATCACGCCCCCACGGCCCAATATTGATCACCGCAAGCGCACTCGCCGCTGCCGCACCGATCGGCCAGCGCACCCGCCACGCCGGCATGTTCACGCGCAGCGCCGCCAGCGCATCCGCATCGATCGTCGCACCGAGAAAACTCATGTCGGAAATCCCCGTGAAAAAAGGGCGCAGCGCGATGGCGTATCCGGTGTCGGCCTCGATCGAATCCGCACACGCCACCAGCCGAGCGCGCAGCGCCTCATGCTCCGGCTGCAGCGCAGCCAGCGGGTAATACACTGGCGCGAAGCCGGTCACCGCCACCAGCCCGCTCACCCTCGCATATCGCAGTGCAATCTGCACCGCGCGCTCGGCGATGCGCAGCACATCGAATGTGCGATCGTCCGCCAGCGCCGCGATCTCCTGCTCCGCCGCCGGACCAGCGCGCCACAGCAATTCGCCGAATTCGATCACCTCTCCGGCATCGACGCCGAACGGCGCGCCGGCCGCCTGCGCCCGTACACGCAGCAGCGCATGCGCCGACTGCAGCGCGCACTCGGCCGCACGTCGCACACGCGCCAGCACTTCATCGGGCCCATCGCTGTACGTCAATACATTCAGCGCAGTGAACGCCTGCTCTGGCATCGTCACATCGTAGTGATGCTTCAAATCGACTGCGCGCAGAAACACCGGCGGCGGCGGAACTTCACCCTGCGTCGGCGCCGCATCGCCCCACGCCGGATTGCTCTCGACTTCACGCACGAATTCCGCAGCGAGCAGCGCCGCGTTCACGCCGTCGAACGGCGCGCCGACATGCGCCGGCCGCCCGACGAAATGCACGAACGGCAACAGCTTGCTCACGCTGCCCATGAAAATCGCACGGCCGTCCGCGCCGTCACCGCTGTTCACCGCCGCATCAAGATTAACCGCCAGCGTCGGCTCCAACCCAAATTCGCGCAACAACGCCGGCATGTCCCGCGCCGCCGAACGCATGCCATGCGAGTAATTCTCTTCATCCGGCGTACACACGAAAAGCAGATTGCCCTCGCGCTCCAAATCGGCCGCGAATTCCTCCAACACCGCCATACCAATCGCCAGCCCAGCCTTCATATCGAGTGCGCCGCGGCCCGGCAGAAAATCACCACTGCTCAAATCGGTGTGCGCCTGCCTCGATGCTGCGTCGTTTGCGCCCGCCGTCGCTTCGATCAATGCCGGCAGCAGATGCAGCGGGTCGAACGCGAGCGGTTCGAGCACGCCGTAATTCGCCGCACTCACCACGTCGTAGTGCCCGGTCAGCAACACCGTGCGCGCGCCGCGGCCGCGCACGAGCGCATACACGTTGCTGCGCTCACGAAAATCGTCGCGCGTGCGCACAATGCGAATGTGCTCCGCATGCCGCTGAAAGTACGGCCATTCACGCAGCAGCGCCGCAATGTGTTCTGCAAAATGTGATTCGCCGTCGGTTTCGGTGATCGATGGAAAACGCACAAGATCGAGCGTAATTTCACGAACGCGTTGTGAAGAGATCATGCGCCACCATCTTATCCAGGCGAAGCGCACGCGCCAGCACATTTCCCGGCCGCACTGTGACGATATTTTGATAGCGGAACAGCTCAGTCCAATGCAAGGGCATTTCGTCGAAAGGTGCGCCATCTTTCGGAAGCAGGCGCGCCAGCCGATACCCCTCGAGCAGTCCGATAAAGTCGCGCACGAAGTTGCGGTTGTGCACATGCATCTCACCAAATTCGAACTGCACCGCACCGACGCGATTTTCAGCCAGCATGCGGCGTGCAGGGTGCATCCGCCGTTAGGGGCGAAATTTGACAACGCATCGTCGCGCCGCCATCACCAAGGGCTGGCCGCTGATCTGCCGCGGTGATCGCGCCGTTGGTGCGCTCATGTTCCGTCGAAAAAGCGCCATGGGTGCGGGTGCGCAGCCATGGGAAATTGCTGCGTGGCAATGTGAGCGAAATGCGAGCGCAATACGAGCGCAATACGAGCGAAATGCGAGCGCAATGCGAGCGAAATGCGAGCGCAATACGAGCGAAATACGAGCGCAATGTGAGCGAAATACGAGCGCAATGTGAGCGAAATGCGAGCGCAATGTGTGGGCTGTAAGCAAGGTTCGCACAAGGCAGGCGCCCACAAGTTTTGCTTGGACCGACCACTTAGCCCAGACCATCGGTCTGAGTGACGTCCCACATCGTTTAGTGAAATCTGCCCCTAACTGCGGATGCACTCCAGACGACACACACATCGGCCCTCGCATACAATCCAACTGCTATGGCCAACGTGCTTT
Source organism: Anaerolineae bacterium (assembly GCA_947476335.1). Lineage (GTDB taxonomy): Bacteria > Chloroflexota > Anaerolineae > J036 > Brachytrichaceae > CANJQH01. The sequence continues at coordinate 8,077 of CANJQH010000076.1, forward strand.
TCCCCACATTCGAAGAACTTCTCCACCCCGACAAGGTCGACTCAGAAATTCGTCGCCGCGCCGATGCCGCACGTGTGAATGATCCGCTCGACCCGGTCAATTATTTCAATATCAACTGGCAGAAGCCAGATCACAGCGGCACAAATTATTTCGTGATGCCGCAGTCGCTGACCAACGTAGCGTGCCAGATCGTGGTCATGGTAGCAAAGGATTTTCCCACCGGCAGCCACAAAGTCGGCCCGGCGTATTCGGTGATGGCCGAGAAGTACGTCAACGGCGACATCGAACCGGGCAAGCACACGCTTGTCTTCCCCAGTACTGGCAACTACGGCATCGGCGGCTCGTGGGTCGGCCCGCGCGCAGGATTCAAGAGCCAGGTCATCCTGCCCGAAGGCATGAGCCGCGAGCGCTTCGAAAAAATTGAAAGCTACGGCGCCGGCTACACGAAGACGTACGGCAGCGAAAGCAACGTCAAGGAAATTTACGACGAGTGCAATCGCCTGATGCGCGAGCAGCCCGACACCGTGCGCATCATGAATCAATTTTCCGAGATGGGGAATTATCGGTTCCACTATCACGTCACCGGCAACACCATCGTCGAACTCGAAGCCGAACTGCGCGCGACGCTCGGCACGCGCGGCATCGCCGGGTTCGCCAGCGCGATGGGCAGCGCCGGCACGATCGCCGCCGGCGATCGGATTAAGCAGGCTTTTCCCGACGCGAAAATTATCGGCATCGAGCCAGTGCAGTGCCCTACGCTGTTCAACAACGGCTACGGCAGCCACGAAATCCAAGGCATCGGCGACAAGCACGTCACATGGATTCACCACGTCACGAACATGGACCTGCTCACCTGCGTCGACGACGTCGAATGCCTGCGCATCACGCACGTGTTCACGCGCAACGTCGGCACGCAAACGCTGATGAAGGACTACGGCCTCACGGAAAAGCAGGCGCTCGACCTGAAGAACATTTTCGGCATCAGCGGCGTGTGCAACCTGCTCGGCGCAATCAAAGCAGCGAAACACTACGGCCTCGGCAAGCACGACGTTCTCGTGATCCCCGCCACGGATAACAACGAGCGCTATGAGTCAGTGATGGAACACTGGGATTCACATCACGGCCTCGATGCCGCCGGCGTCAATGCACGCATTGGTGGCATCCTGCGCCACCAGAAGACCGACTGGGTCCAGGACGGCACACCCGAAAACCGCAAGCGCTGGCACAACCTGAAGTACTACACCTGGGTCGAACAGCAGGGCAAATCCGTCGACGAACTCAACGCGCAGCTCAATCCGGAATGGTGGCTGTCGCATCAGGCCAAAGTCCAAGACGTAAACCGCAAGCTCGAGGCGTTGCGCAGATAGTGATGGTAGATAGTGATGGTGAAATTGACGATGTCAGGCACACCCTGCGTTCTGCAATCGACTATGAATATCCACTATCGTAACTACTCAGGCCCAAATCAGTATTTCCCGCGAAACACACTATTCTCTCCCCCGAAGGGGGAGAGAATAGTGTGTTTCGCGTTGGGAAAATAGCTGGCCTAAGTAGTTACCCGCTATCACTATCCACTCAGTGAATCACCATGAACAGACTCACAGACAAAACCGCCATCATCACCGGCGCGGCGGGCGGCATCGGCAAGGGCATCGCCGCGATGATGGCGCGTGAAGGCGCCGCCGTCGTCATCGGCGACATCAAGGACGCGCAAGGGGAAGCGACCGCGGCCGAACTGCGCGCCGCCGGCGGCCGCGCGGTCTTCCAACACTGCGACGTCACTTCCGAAGACGACTGCGCCGCGCTCATGCAGCGCGCCGTCGCCGAATTCGGCGCACTCAACGTGCTCGTCAACAACGCCGGCTGGTTCCCGCGCGCCACGCTCGAAGACACCACCGTCGACTTCTGGAATCAGGTGCTGAACGTCAACCTGCGCAGCGCCTTCCTCTGTGCCAAGCACGCCGTACCCCTCATGCAAAAAGCCGGCGGCGGCAGCGTCATCAGCATCGGCTCGCCGAACAGCATTCAAGCCATTCCCACCCTCGTCGCGTACGGCGCAGCAAAGGGCGCGCTGATCAACCTGACGACCACGCTGGCCAACGCCTACGCACCAGACCGCATCCGGTTTAATGTCGTCAGCCCGGGCTGGGTGCTCACAGAAACCGAAATCGCCACACAAAAAAGCGAAGGCCGCACGCCAGAAGACATGGAGCGCATCAGCCATACCCTGCGCCTCGGCCGCTACCAGACACCCGAAGACACCGCCTACGCCTGCGTCTACCTCGCCTCCGACGAATCGTCGCAGGTCACCGGCATGTTCTTCAGCGTCGATGCCGGCGCAACCACGCTGCTGCGATAACGGCCCTCGACGACGGATGAACAGTCGTCCGTCGTCGGCAAAACTCCTCGCTTCCTCCTGACGATCTCGTCAGCCACCGTCAGCGCAGCTTCGGCTTCAAACGCGTACATTTGCGCAATGAGTTACGCCGACGACCTCGAACTTGATCCCGACGCGCGCGTGCTGGTCTGCATGGTCAACCACCTGCATGACCTCGAAATCGCGCGCTGGGATCACTGGTACCGCATCCCCGTCCGACACGCGCCGCCAGACTTCATGGCTGAGGCGATGGCTTTTTACCTGACCGCCGATTTCGACGATGAGCGCTGGGCCGTGCATGAATGGGCGCACGTGCGCGGCCACGAACTCGTGCGCCGCGCAGATCTTTTCCCAGCCGAACCGCATCATCCGCACGCGCAAGATCTCTATTACAAAATGCAGCTTGGCCCGCTGCAACGCCTGCCCCGCCCCATTCCCTCGCTGCGCTGGCGGCGCCTCACCTTCATCCAAACCACCGGTGAACGCCTGCTCCAAGCCCTCGAACTCGGCGACCTCGTCGAACGCCCCAACCGCCACCTCACACGCCTGATGGATGCAGAAGACTGGGAAATCTAAAATTTGATAACTCCTCAGGCCCAAATCAGTATTTCCCGCGAAACACACTATCCTCTCCCCCGAAGGGAGAGACGATAGTGTGTTTCGCAAAAATGGCTGGCCTGAGGAGTTACCAAATTTGAAATTTGAAATACTATTCCCTCCATGTTGCTGATCCACAACGGGACTGTGCTCCCGATGACCTTCCCATTGAGCGTGATCCCGAACGGCGCCGTCCTCATCGACGACAAGCTGATCGTCGCAATCGGCTCAGCCAAGGAAATCGAGAGGAAATACGCCGATCAAATCACCAAGCGCATCGACGCCACCGGCCGGTTCATCCTTCCGGGAAACATCTGCGCACACACGCACTTCTACGGTGCGTTCGCGCGGGGCATGGCCATCCCCGGCGCACCAGCAAAGAATTTCGTCGAAGTGCTCAAGAAGCTATGGTGGAAGCTCGATCGCGCACTCGATGACGACGGCGTGAAATACTCAGCGCTTGTGAGCATGGTTGACGCGATTAAAAACGGCACCACTACGCTGATCGATCACCATGCCAGCCCGAATGTGATCAAGGGCTCGCTCAACGCCATCGCCGACGCAGCGACGCAAACCGGTCTGCGCACAGCGCTGTGCTACGAGGTCACCGATCGCAACGGCCTCGCAGATGCGCAACAGGGCATCGCCGAAAACGTCGCCTGCGCCGAACGCGTCCACGGCCGCACCGGGCTCGCAGCGGCGATGGGCGTGCACGCGTCGTTCACCGTCTCCGACAAAACGCTGCGCACCTGCGTTGCCGAAGCCGAACGCCTCAGCATCCCCCTGCACATCCACGTCGCCGAGGACGCCGCCGACCAGGCACACTGCCTCAAAAAGCACGGCATGCGCGTCGTCCAACGCCTCGATGCGCTCGGTGCGCTGAACAAACGCTCGATGCTCGCGCATTGCATTCACATCGACGACGCCGAGATGCAGCTCATCGCCAAACGCGGCGCCAAGGTCATGCACCAGCCGCGCAGCAACATGAACAACGGCGTCGGCGTCGCACCCATCGAACGCATGCTCAAAGCCGACATCACCGTCGGCCTCGGCAACGACGGCTTCAGCAACGACGCTTTCGCTGAAATGAAAGCCTGCGACATGCTGCACAAACTCAACGCCGGCGACCCACGCGCCATGGGCGCCGACAAAATCGTTGGCATGGTCTACAGTCACAATCGCACCATCGCGCAGATGTTCTGGCCGGACCTGAAGATCGGCGCGCTCGAAGCCGGCGCCCGCGCAGACGTGATCCTCATGGACTACACGCCGTTTACGCCGCTCACCGCCGGCAACCTGCCCTGGCACATGCTCTTCGGCATGAGCGGCGGCATGGTCACGCATACGATCAGCGCTGGCGTCGTGCTTATGGCCGATCGCAAGCTGCTGTTCCTCGACGAAGCTGCTATCGCCGTTGAAGCTGAGCAGTCTGCCAAACGCGCATGGAAACGCGTTGCCGACATGGCTGCGTAGTAGCGGCGACGCAGACGTCGGCCGGCCGGCGATCGAACAGCGGCCGGCCGTGGTGAACATACGCCGCGGCGCTGGTATATTGATCTTTCGATGTTGAAGAGCCGCTGGCTTCCCTGGCTGGCGCTGATGATTGCGCTGCTCATCGCCAGCACAGGCATCAGCGTGTACACCTACCGCTATTGGATGAACTACGTCGCCAACCAGGCCACGTTCATCGCCGAAATCATCCCAACCACAAGAGCGCCGGCCATCGCCGCTGTTGCTAAAGCCACGCCAGGCGTCGATGAGTATGTTTTGCCACAGCCCTGGAATGGCAAAGAACGGCTCAACATTCTGATCATGGGCATCGACCAGCGCACGAATGATCCGGAAAAAGTTTTCCGTACAGACACAATGCTCGTGCTGACGATCGATCCAACCACGATGGAAGCCGGCATGCTTTCAGTGCCACGTGATCTATGGGTTCCCATTCCAGGCTACCAAAACAACCGCATCAACACCGCCAACGCCATCGGCGACAGTGACAATTACCCGGGCGGAGGGGGGCCGCAGCTCGCCCGAAAAACCGTCGAGAGCGTGTTCGGTATTCGCATCCATCATTACGTGCGGCTGAACTTTTCCGTATTCGAAAGCGTGATCGATCGCATGGGCGGCATCGAGATCGATGTGCCGAATGACATCCGCGATGACTCATACCCCACCGAGAACTACAGCACGGAAGTGTTTGAACTATCGAAAGGTGTTCACACACTCGACGGCGCCACCGCACTCAAGTATGCGCGCACACGTCACGATTCCAACGGCGACTTCGGCCGCGCACGCCGCCAGCAACAGGTCATCCTCGCCATCAAGGAAAAAGTTCAGGACCCGCGCGTCTTCGCTTCACTGCTGCTCGGCGCACCTGACCTGATCGCAGAATTCGGCGCTTCCGTAAAGACAGATCTGACGCTGGACCAGATGCAGCAAATGGCGGTGCTGGCGCAAAAAATCGAGCGCAAAAATATCAAGACCGCAGTACTCGATCAGAACTACATCGACTTCGCCACTACACCTGACGGTGCACAAGTCCTCGTCGCCAGGCGCGAAAAAATGGCTGAGCTGCGCCACACGTTCTTCAGGGCGGGCTCAGACTAAGTGAGTCGCCAAAAGTTCTGGCGGCAGATTCGCCTCCCCCGCTTTGCGGGGGAGGCGAATCTGCCGGACAAAACTTATGGACAGGAACTTAGCGAGTCAGAGCGTGCTTACGCGTTAACTACTCAGTCCGGTGTGTTTCGCGAAAAAACAACGCGGCCTGAATCGTTATGCTTGCACACGTTTCACCAACTCTTTACTCTGACTCTCTACCCAGCCTTGCCGCTCTTCATGGCGGGCATCATCCTGATTGCCACTACCGTCGCCACGGCAATCAACCCGGCGCCGAACAGCGTCGGTGCGGCGAGACTGCCCGCCACGAAGAGCGGCAACGCCGCCAGCGACGCCGCCATGCGGCTCGTGTTATGCGACGCAGCAACGAAACCAGCCATTGTCGCGCGCGCGCTCGGGACCATTTCGCTGTGCACCGCCAGCGACGTCACCAGCGCAAATTCAAAGAAGAAAAAGACTAGAAAAAGCCCGAGCAGCGCCGGCACAAATTGCCCAGCCATCAGCCAGAACGCCGCCAACGCAAGTGCATACAGCGCTGTGCTGAGGATCAGTGACGTGCGCTTGCCGAGCCGGTCGACAAACAGCGCAGTGGCCAGCTCAGCCAGCAGATCCGCCAGCCCGATCACGATCGATGTGATGCCCAGCAAAGTCGGCGTAAGCGCAAACTGCTGCTGCATCCACGGGCCGTAGACGAGCGTAGTCAGCTGAGCCGGCGCAGAAATCAGCACGCTGAACAACAACATGCGGCGCGCCGGCGCGCTGCGCAGCACTGCGCGCACGCCGTCCATCGAGAAGCCACCAGTCGGCGTGGTGCGACCGACCGGATGCGCATTCATCATGCGCAAAAAAATCACCGTGCAAACAGCGGCAGCGGCGCCCATCAGCACAAAAAGCAGCCACCAGCGACCCAGATCGACAAACCAGCCCATCAGCGGCGTTCCGATGATCCACGCCAGCGCCCACGAAAGTTCGACCAGTCCAACGGCCATGCCACGCCGTTCAAACGGCACGATCTCGCTGAGAAACGCCAGAGTTTGAGGTTCAAACAACGCCTTCGCCACACCGAGCAACACGAAGCCCAATGCTGCCACGGTCAGCGTCGGCGCAAAAGGCAGCAGCATGCACACCGACACGAACAGCCCCATCGACGCCAGCGCTGCACCACGCCGACCAAGGCGCACCTCGAGAATTCCTGCCAACGGGCTGAGCACACCTGCGAGTGAAAACGCCAGCCCGATCCAACCGACGCTCGCAGCAGCGGCGCCGAAAGCAGCAGCAATGGCGCCAAGAAACGGCATCGGTGCGCGAATCACTGCGTTGATCGCCGTGCGCAGCGCGATGATCGCCGCCAGGGGGGATGCAATCGAATCGCTACGCATCGAACGGCAGCGCCTCACGCACAACGAGATCGGCAAAGCGTTGCATCAGCTCGCGCGTGATCGGGCCGGGCATTCCATCACCAATGACGCGGTCGTCGATCTGCACCACCGGCAAAATTTCGCGCGACACACTGGTGATGAAGCATTCTGACACGCGCGGCAAATCAGCATAACGCACCGCCACCGGCGTCACGGGCAGCACACCCGCCGCTACCTCGAGCACGAGCGAGCGCGTTACGCCAATCAGCACACGTGCCTCTTCAGTACGCAGCACAGGCACAGCATCGTCGAAATCTTCGGAGCTCACCGGCAACATCGTCACCGCAAAGAAGTTGCTCGACAGGCCTTCGAGAATCGCGCCATCCTCCGCCAGCATCAGGCCTTCGTGTGCACCCGCAGGCAAAGCCTTGTACGCCTGCGCCGCCGACGAAATAAACATCGTGCTCTTGGCATGCGGGTTGTCGCGATGCAGCGACACCGTAGCGCAGCGCACGCCGCTTTCATACAACGCAGGCGGATACGGCGTGAACGCTTCGACGCTGACGAACAGCCCGCCGCTGGCATACGTCAGGCGAAAACGCGACTCGTCGTAGCCGGTCGCCGCGAGTACGGCGGCGACGACGCGCTTCGCACGCGCATCGTCAATCGGCTGCACAGGCAGGCCATTCATCAGCGCCAGCGATTCCTCGAGGCGCCGCAAATGCTGGCTCAGGCGCAGCACACGGTTGCGTCCGTACGTGCGAAAGGTCGTATATGCGCCCTGCTCCAGCGCAGCCGAAGCCTCGGTCATGCTTGCGTGCGTCGCAATCAGGTGCGCGTCGATGTCGAAGGTTTTCACCATAGTGTCGCGCGCGAGTGTAGCAGAGAGTGGCAAGGCCGCGTTCCGAGTTCTGAGTTCCGAGGCGAATATTTCTGCGTGCCACACCGTTGCCGGGGCCGCACCTTCAGCACAAGCCCTGGCTGACTCGAAGTACACAGCGCCAACGGCGCGACGCTGCCCTAGTAGTGCGTCCAGGCAAAACTTGCGGGTCCCCACTCAACATCCTGATATCGGCGCCACGCCGTTGCCAGGGCCGCGCCTTCCGCACAAACCCTGGCTGAATCGAAGTACGCCCTTTCAAGGCTGAAAAAGCGCCAAAGGCGCGACG
>CANJQH010000077.1 GCA_947476335.1 Anaerolineae bacterium
AGCCGGCAATCACTTTGACAATCGTGCCGGCGCCCACAGTCAGGCCACCTTCGCGGATCGCGAAGCGCGATCCAGCTTCCAGCCCTACCGGCGCAATCAGCTTCACTTTCATCGTCACGCTGTCGCCCGGAAGCACCATCTCCACCCCTTCCGGCAACTGGCACTCGCCTGTCACATCCATCGTGCGGATGTAGAACTGTGGCCGGTAGCCCGTGAAGAACGACTTGTGGCGTCCGCCCTCGTCCTTCCGCAGGATATACACCTGCGCCTCGAACTGGTCGTGCGGCTTGATCGTGCCCGGCTTCGCCAGCACCATCCCGCGCTCCACGTCGTCGCGTTCAATGCCGCGCAGCAGCGCGCCACAGTTGTCGCCCGCTTCCGCGTTGTCCAGCACCTTGTGGAACATCTCCAGACCCGTCACCGTCGTCAGCCGCGTGTCCCGCAGCCCCACGATCTCGATCGAGTCGCCCACCTTCACCGAACCGCGCTCCACACGCCCCGTCACCACCGTTCCGCGTCCCTTGATCGAGAACACGTCTTCCACCGGCATCATGAACGGCTTGTCCACTTCGCGCACCGGCTGCGGGATGTACTCGTCGCACACCTTCATCAGTTCCAGAATCGGTGCATACTCCGGCGCATTCGGGTCCGTCGACGTGCACTCCAGCGCCTTCAGCGCGCTCCCGCGCACAATCGGCGTGTCATCCCCCGGATACCCATACTTGCTCAGCAGCTCGCGGAGTTCCATCTCCACCAGCTCGATCAGCTCCGGGTCGTCCATCATGTCGACCTTGTTCAGGAAAACCACGATCGCAGGCACTTCCACCTGGCGCGCCAGCAGCACGTGCTCTTTCGTCTGCGGCATCGGACCATCCGGCGCCGCTACCACGAGGATCGCCCCGTCCACCTGCGCCGCACCCGTGATCATGTTCTTGATGTAGTCACGGTGACCCGGCATGTCTACGTGCGCATAATGACGTTTGTCCGTCTCATACTCCACGTGCGCAATCGAAATCGTGATGCCGCGCTCACGCTCTTCCGGCGCCTTGTCGATCTGGTCGTAGGCCATGTAGCTGGCCTTGCCCTTCAACGACAACACCTTCGTGATCGCCGCTGTCAGCGACGTCTTGCCGTGGTCGATATGACCCATCGTGCCGATGTTGACGTGCGGCTTGTTCCGAACAAACTTTTCCTTTCCCATGATTCTCCTGAGTCCCGCGACAACTCGACTCATTCAAGCCAAGTTGCCACGTTCTTTTCCGTCTATTACTTCCTGCTGCCGTCTTCGCCCTTGATCAGCTCAGCCGCAAGGTTCTTGGGAATCTCGGCGTAGTGATCGAATTCCATCACGAAGTTGCCGCGCCCCTGGGTCATACCGCGCAAGTCGGTCGCATATCCAAACATTTCCGACAGCGGGACGAACGAATTCACCGCCTGCGCGTTGCCGCGCTGGTCGATTGAATTGATCATGCCGCGGCGGCTGTTCAGGTTGCCAACGACGGTGCCGGTGTAATCGTCGGGGACGGTGACTTCGACGCGCATCATCGGCTCGAGCAGCACGCCGCCGGCCTTCGCCACTGCGTCCTTGACTGCCATCGAACCGGCAATCTTGAACGCCATTTCCGACGAGTCCACTTCGTGGAACGATCCGTCCACCAAATGCACTTTGATGTCGACCATCGGGTAGCCGGCGATCACGCCACCTTCCAGCGCTTCCCGAATGCCTTTTTCAACAGCCGGGACGTACTCGCGTGGAATCGTGCCACCGACGATCTCGTTCAGAAATTCGAAGCCCTTACCCTGCTCGTTGGGTTCGATCTCGAGTCCGACGTCGCCGAACTGACCCTTGCCACCCGTCTGGCGCTTGTAAACATGGCGCGCACGCGCCGGGCGCGTGATCGACTCCCGATACGCCACCATCGGCTTGCCGACGCGCACTTCCACCGCGTATTCGCGCTTCATGCGGTCGACGATGACGTCGAGGTGCAACTCACCCATGCCTGCCAACGTGGTCTGCCCGGTTTCGACATCCGTGGCCACGTGCAGCGTCGGGTCTTCGTCGCTCAGCGCCTTGAGCGCCTTGCCCATCTTGTCCTGGTCGGTGGCCGTCTTCGGCTCAATCGCCAGCTTCACCACCGGATCCGGGAACGAAATCGTCTCCAGAAGCACCGGATGGTCCGGATCACACAGCGTGTCGCCGGTGATCGAATCCTTCAAACCCTGAGCCACACCGATGTTGCCGGCGCTGACTGTAGCGATCGCCTCGCGCTTGTTCGCATGCATCTGATACATGCGCGACATGCGCTCCTGCTTGTTCTTCGTGCTGTTCAGCACGATGTCACCCTGGTTGATCGCACCCGAGTACACGCGGAAGAACGCCAGCTTGCCCATGCCCGTCGGGTCACTGATGACTTTGAACACAAGTGCTGCGAACGGCAGTTTCACGTCAGCGGTGCGGATCACCGGCTGGTCAGTGTTGATGTCAATCGCCGTCTGCGCAACAATGTCAAGCGGCGACGGCAGATAGTCATGCACGGCGTCGAGCACCAGCTGCACGCCCTTGTTCTTGAGTGCCGAACCGCAGAATACGGGGAAAAACTTGCGCGCGATCGTGCCCCTGCGAATGGCCGGCGCGAGCTCCTCAATCGTCGGCGTTTCGCCGGCGAGATATTTCTCCATCAGCGCATCATCGGTCTCGGAGACCGTTTCAATCATCTTCTCGCGCAGACGATTGGCTTCATCCAGCAAATAAGCCGGAACGTCGTTTTCCTGGATTTCCTCACCTTTATCGCCCGTGAAGGTGAAATAGCGCATGCGCAGCAGGTCGACAATGCCTTTGAACTCACCCTCAAGGCCATCGTTCAGCTGCATCTGCAGCGGCTTGGCCGCCAGGCGCTCGACGATCATGTCGATGCAGCGGACCAAGCTCGCACCCATGCGGTCAAGCTTGTTGACAAAGCAGATGCGGGGGACTTCATACTTGTCGGCCTGGCGCCAGACCGTTTCGGACTGGGGTTCCACGCCGGCCACGCCGTCGAAAACCACCACGCCACCGTCCAGCACGCGCAGCGAACGCTGCACTTCAGCCGTGAAGTCGATATGACCAGGCGTGTCGATCAGGTTGATCTGGATGTCCTTCCAGAAACACACCGTCGCCGCCGCAGTGATCGTAATGCCACGTTCCTGCTCCTGCGCCATGTAGTCCATGGTCGCAGCGCCTTCGTGTACTTCGCCGATCTTGTAAGTCTTGCCTGTGTAATACAGGATGCGCTCTGACGTCGTCGTCTTGCCGGCGTCGATGTGCGCAATGATGCCGATGTTTCGGACGTTCTCCAGCGGATATTCCTTAGCAGCCATTTCGTCTCTCAGATAGTTCGAGGTTCGAAATTTAAATTCTGAAGCGCCTTGCTTCAAATTTCAAACTTCGAACTCCAAGCTAAACGCTTACCAGCGGAAGCTCGCGAAGGCGCGGTTCGCTTCCGCAGCCTTATGCGTTTCCTCGCGCTTCTTCACAGCAGAACCAGTGTTGTTCGACGCATCCAACAGCTCCGCAGCAAGCTTCTCCGCCATCGACTTACCCGGGCGGCTGCGCGCCGCACCGATCAGCCAACGCATGGCCAGGCTCTCCTGCCGATACGGATTCACCTCGACCGGAACCTGCAGCGTAGCGCCACCGACGCGGCGCGGCTTGGTTTCAACCGCAGGATACAAATTGCGCATGGCATCTTCGAAAATCTGCAGCGCAGGTTTCTTTGCCTTCTCTTCGACGGCTTCCATCATCGAATAGACCACGCGCTGGGCGACGCTCTTCTTGCCGCTCATCATCACGCGATTGATCAGCCGCTGCACCTTGTCACTGCCGTACTTCAAATCAGACGGAATGACCCGCTTGGGAGGTGAATTTCTTCGTGGCATTGTTAATGTTCCGAGTACCGAATTTCAAGCCCCGCACGCCTTTCGCGCCACAGAGCCTGACCAGATTTACTTCTTGCCCTTCGCCGCAGCCGCTGCCGCACCCTTCTTCGGCCGCTTGGCACCGTACTTGCTGCGGCTCTGCATGCGCTTGTCCACACCGTCCGTGTCCAACGTGCCGCGCACAATGTGATAGCGCACGCCTGGCAAGTCCTTCACGCGGCCGCCGCGCACCATCACCACAGAGTGCTCCTGCAGCTTATGCCCCTCACCCGGGATGTAGGCCGTCACTTCCGCACCATTGCTCAGGCGGACGCGGGCTACCTTTCGCAGCGCCGAGTTCGGCTTCTTCGGCGTCTGTGTGCGCACTACTGTGCACACGCCGCGCTTCATCGGCGCGCCCTTTGGCTGCTGGGTGCGCTTGCCGCCCTTCAGCGAGTTCGTTGTGAACTGCAGCTGCGGCGCCTTGCTCAGAGCCTTCTTCGGCTTGCGGCCTTTGCGGATGAGTTGATTAATCGTTGGCATAGCTGTTTTTTTACGCTTCGGAATGACGCGACGCCACTACAGCGGCATCGTAATACCTGACTTGTGCCCGTCCACCAGCATACAGAAAAGCCGCTGTCCGAAAACAGCAGCCGCTCGTTGATCCCTTTTGCCGTCGATCGACGAAAATCAGGCGGATAAAGCCTGACGAGTATACGCATTTTTGTGCGTGTGTCAATGACGTGTGTGACATGACGTGTGTGACATGACGTGTGTGACATGACGTGTGTGACATGACGTGTGTGACATGAGAAAAAAGTACAGAGAGAGAGGAATACAAAGAGAGAAGAATACGGAAAAAGTTCCGGGAATCCCGTGCCTCACGCACATCGATGTCAGGTTCACTCGCACTCGCACTCTCACTCGCACTCGGCACTTCTTCTGGATACACTTATGTCGAATGTCCAACGCCTCATGTGAAACGTTCCTCGGCGACTGTCTTACAGGCATGGCCGCCATGCCTGCCCGATCAATCGACGTGATCGTCACGTCGCCGCCATACAACCTCGGCGTGCGCTATGGGCACTACCAAGACAACGGCCCGCGCGAAGATTATCTGCGCTGGCTAGGCGACTGGACCGCCGCCGCCGCGCGCGTGCTCGCCCCGGCCGGTTCGCTCTTCCTCAACGTCGGCTCCAAGCCGTCCGACCCGCTCGTGCCCTTTCAGGTGCTGCAAATCATGACGCAGACGTTCAAACTGCAGAACGTCATCCATTGGATCAAATCCATCACCATCGACTCCGACGCCGTCGGCGCCGCCTCTTCCCTGTCGGCTGACTTGTCCGTCGGCCACTTCAAGCCGATCAACAGCACACGCTTCATCAACGACTGTCACGAGTACGTCTTTCATCTGACCCACACCGGCGACGTGCCCCTCGACCGCCTCGCCGTCGGCGTGCCCTACCAGGACAAAAGCAACGTCACCCGCTGGCACGGTGCGAACAAACGCGACCTGCGCTGCCGCGGCAACACCTGGTTCATTCCCTACGACACCATCCAAAAGCGCAGCAGCGACCGACCCCATCCAGCATCTTTTCCACCGCATCTGCCAGAACAGTGCATTCTTTTACACGGCCGCGATCGCGTGCGCACTGTGCTCGATCCGTTCATGGGCATCGGCTCCACCGGCATCGCCTGCCGCACACTCGGCGTCGGCTTCGTCGGCTTCGAAATCGATCCCGACTATCTGCACGCTGCGCGGCAAGCGCTGACTTGACATGCCCACCCTCTGCTCAAGCCGGCCTATTTCTCATCGCAAAACACGTTTTCTTTTGCGTTCCAGTCTTTGTTAGTCTTTCTTCGTTCCAGAAAAAGTCGAGCTCGCAAGGATTTTTTCGGAAACGCGCATCCAACCCATTGCCTGGGCATTAAGCCGATGCAGCGCTCCATTTCCTACGCAATAATTAGATGCTCGTCGGTCGTCCAGCGTTGATCGTCCGGTGTCAAAAAACATGGCTTCCTTCACACTAAATTTCCCAAAAGACTTCCGCTGGGGCACTGCCACCGCCGCACACCAGGTCGAAGGCAACAATATCCACAACCAATGGTGGGTGTGGGAACAAACTGCCGGCAACATTGAAGGCGGTGATCGTTCCGGGCCGGCCTGCAACTGGTGGGAGGATGCTGAAGCCGATTTCGATCGCATGGTCGAGCTGAACCTGAATGCGCATCGGCTCTCCATCGAGTGGAGCCGCATCGAGCCGGTCGAAGGCCACTTCGACAAAGACGCGCTGCAGCGTTATCACGACATGCTGCTCGGGTTGCGCAAACGCGGCATCGAGCCGATGGTCACGTTGCACCACTTCACCAACCCGCACTGGCTCGACGAGGGCGGCGGCTGGACCAACGCCGAATACGTGCTGCCGCGCTTTCGCCGCTTCGTCGAACACACTGTGCGCGCACTCGATGACGTCTGCGACCTGTGGTGCACCATCAACGAGCCGAACGTGTTCGCCGTGATGACCTACATGGGCGAACGAATGCCGCCGGCGCCAGCGCCCGATTTTGGCCGCACTCTGCGCGTGTTCTGCAACCTCGTCGCCGCCCACATACAAGCCGCCGCCATCATCCGCGAAGTGCAGCCGCGCGCACGCATCGGCATCGCCCACCACATGCGCGTCTTCCAGGGCATGCGCCCCAACCACATACTCGACGCAGTCGCCGCCCGTGCCCAAGACATGCTCTTCAACCAGTCTATTCTGTCCTCGCTGCTGAACGGACAATGGCACTGGACGCTGCGCCGCTATGCGCCGAACATAAAGCTCTCCCGCGGTTCCCTCGACTGGATCGGCCTCAATTACTACACGCGCCAGGCCACACGCTTCCGCCGCGACCAGGCCGCCAGTGGCTTCGGCTCCATCGAGAATTTCCCCGGCACCGCCATGTCCGACTACGAGTACGGCGAAATCTATCCTGCCGGCCTGCTCACCATGCTCAAACGCCTCAATAAGGCGAAGCTGCCGGTCTACATCACCGAAAATGGCCTGCCCGACCACGACGATGATCAGCGCCCCGGCTTCCTCATCGCCCACCTGCGCGAAGTCTGGAAAGCCATCCAATACTGCTACGACGTGCGCGGCTACTACCACTGGTCCTTCGTCGACAATTTCGAATGGAGCGAGGGCTGGCGCATGAAGTTCGGCCTCTATTCGCTCGACCCGCAGACGCAGCTGCGCGAACTCCGCCGCAGCGGCGCCCTCTACGGCGAAATCGCCCGCTCCAGCTCGATCACCGACGACATGGTCCGCCGCTATGCGCCGAAGTTGATGGACACGGTTTTTCGATAAACATTGCACATTCGAGCCTGCCATTAACGATCGATCAGAGCTTGGAGAATTTTTTAATGTGAAATCTGAAATCTGAAATCTAAGTGAGTCGCCAAAAGTTCTGGCGGCAGATTCGCCTCCCCCGCTTTGCGGGGGAGGCGAATCTGCCGGACAAAACTTATGGACAGGAACTTAGAATCTCCCCCCTCATGATGCTCGAACTTCTTCACAGCCATCGCTCCATCCGAGCGTACAAGCCCGATCCGCTGCCGCGCGCGCTCGTCGAAGGCATCGTCGCCGCCGGACAGCGCGCATCGACGTCGTCCAATCTGCAGACGTACAGCGTCGTCGCCGTCACCGACGCCGCTGCGCGCGCTGAATTGGCGCACCTGTGCGGCGACCAGGATCATATCCGCCAGGCGCCGGTCTTCCTCGTCTGGTGCACCGACCTAAGCAGGCTCGACCGCGCCAGCCAGCTGCGCAGCCTGCCGCACGCGCACGGCCACCTCGAGAATTTCCTCATCGCCGCCGTCGATGCCGCGCTCGCCATGCAGAATGCCGCCATCGCCGCCGAATCATTCGGGCTCGGCATGTGCTACATCGGCGGCATCCGCAACAACCCGCGCGACGTCATCGCGCTCCTGAAGCTGCCACGCCTCGTCTTCCCGCTCGTCGGCATGACCCTAGGCTGGCCCGACGCCGCACCCATACTCCGCCCGCGCCTGCCCATCGACGCCGTCCTGCACTGGGAAGAATACGACCGCAGCGACGAAGATACCCTGCTACATCAGTATGACCGTGAAATGGCAGCCACCGACATCTACGAAAATCGTCAAATCCCCGTCCCCGGCAAACCTGGCGAAACCGAAGACTACGGCTGGCTCGAACACGCCGCCCGCCGCGTCGCCCACCCCGCCCGCACGACGCTGATGAAGGTGCTGCGCGAGCAGGGATTTCTGGGCGAAGAACACTGACACTCGTGTCGAATCGTTCGAAGTTCGAAGTTCGCAGCCTCAAAGTGCGCTCAGCACTTCGAACTTTGAACTTCGAACTTTTTCCTCACTCACCCAGCGCCTTCCGCACCAGCTCATTCCGCAGCGACCAGACCGACTGCGTTAGCGATACGTGATACGTATGCGGGTTGATCAGGCGCTTGACGCCCAGATCGAGGCCGGCCAGGTCGGCGTTGCGTACCGCGCGCATCTGCTCGATCGTCGGCAGATCGTAGACGAGATGGCCGTCCTGCAGCACTTCGACCAGCAGCGGCTCCACGCGCGACAGGTCGCCGGCGTGTACAACGCGGTGTTTGGCCTCCTCGAGCGGATGATGCAGCTGCATCTGCGCGACGCCGCGCAGATCTTCGTCTTCCAGCGCCACGACGTCGGCTACGGCTTTTTCGCGCTGGTCGTACAGTCGCCACGTGCGCTTGTTGCCCGGGTTGATCGTCTTCGCCGGCGTCTCGGAAATTTTGATCGCCGGCCGCCACGCGTCATCGTCGCGAATCGACACCAGCTTGTACACGCCGTCCAGCGCCGGATGCCCTTCCGACGTGATCAGATTGGTACCCACGCCGTAGACCAGCCGCTTCAGCAGCGCGTCCGCATCGACGCCGTAACGCGTCGACTCTTCCCGAATCTGCGTAATCACCTGCCAGATCACCAGCTCATCGAGCTGATTCGACAGCACGATCACCGTATCTGCGAAGCCGGCCACGTCGAGCATGCGTGCCGCCTGAATGCTCAGGTACGCCAGGTCGCCCGAATCCAGGCGCACCCCCACCGGCCGATGCCCCTTGCGCCGCAGCTCTTCGAACACCCGGATTGCATTCGGCATGCCGCTCCCCAGCACATCGACCGTGTCCACCAGCAGCAGACAATCATCCGGGTACACGTCGGCGTAGGCGCGGAAAGCACCCAGTTCGCCCTCGCCGAGCGCCATGAACGCCTGCACCATGCTGTGCGCATGCGTGCCGCGGGGCGGATACCCCAGCACATGCGACATGCCCACGTTCGAGCTGAAATCCGCCCCGCCGATCAGCGCCGCACGCGTGCCGGCGCTCGCCGCCCGATCCTGGCCACGCCGCAGGCCGAATTCCAGCACCGGCCGCCCTTGCCCGCTCTCGCGAATGCGCGACGCCTTCGTCGCCACCAGCGTCTGATAGTTCAAATGATTCAGCAACGCCGTCTCGAGCAGCTGCGCCTGCAGCATTGGGCCCTCCACCACTGTGAGCGGCGTGTTCGGATGCACTACGCGCCCTTCCGGAATCGCCCGCAGCGTCAGCCCACTAAAATTGCCATAGCGACTCAGATAATCCAGGAAGTCATCGGCAAACACACGCTGCCCCGCCGCCCCCACCTGCCCACGCAGATGCTCAAGGTCGGCCGCACGAAAATGCGCATCTTGCATCCAATCAAGCAGCCACTCCAGGCCAGCATTGATGCAGTAACCAGCCTGATGTGAACCATAATCCGGTGTCTTCCGAAAAAAATGGTCGAAATGCGCCCGCTTTTCATGCAGACCCATGCGGAAATACAGCTGGGCCATCGTCAATTGATATTGATCGGTGAACAGAATTCCTTCGGCGGTTGCACGCTGGTCAGGTTTCATGTAGCTAGAGAGTGTATCAGCCCTCCCCTGTTTCCACTTCACAGGGTTACAGAGTAGGGCTAACCCCCAAGTAGAGAGAAATTCGCGGACTCTACTCGAATTTAGGCACTCCTCTTTACAGAAAATCACCGGCATCTCTACCAAATTCCGTAGCCCATCTGTGCGATTCTTACATTCAAGCTGGGAAGCAAACGCACACTCTGTTTTCAGCAAATGCTTCTCACTGTAACAATTACGAAATTCCGTAGCCCAAAGATGCGAATATACCAGCGGCACACCTGCTCAGTCCAGCCAAAGACTAAGCGGTTGTTCTACGGCTACGGAACATCGCGAATTCGCGAATTAAGGAAACGGGCTTGTCTTCTGTTGTATTTCATCCGTTTACCGCTCTGAATTGCATCACCCTTCCCCTCTGTGGCCTTCTGTGGTGAAGAAGCGATGCAATTCGGGCAAGTGAAATCGACAAAACAGCACAAAGAGACAAGTCTGGTTAAAAGATCAAGTGCATCACTGATTACTTATAAAGGACGGGCTGCATGAGCGAGTATGGACCGGAACGTGCCAAACGAAGCGTCGAATTCGGCAGGCTGCTGAGTGGTGCGATCAATAGCATCGCAACATATGAAGGTTGGGCGGCACCTTCCATCGAACGTGGGTTGGGAGAGCTGATCGGCCTGTCCGGCGCCTCTATTCAGCGCTACAAACGCGGTCACATTCCGCCCGAGAAGCGCACCGTCAAAATGCTGGCCGAAGCCGCCGTCAAACGCGCCTTTCTCAGCCGACGCTGGCTTTCGCGTTTCCTGCATACCGCAGGCTATCCAGACCCAGATGAGGTGCTCGACGAGCTTTGCCCCGCCACACTCGTCGACCCCACCAATTCCGCGCTCGCACGCCACAATTTGCCGCCGCCGCGCTATACGCAGTTTGTCATGCGCCCCAAACCATTCGGCGACGTGCAGGAAGCGCTGCGCCAGCGCACCGCCGTCGTCGTCATCTATAGCCTCGGCGGCATGGGCAAGAGCAGCCTCGCCCGCGAAGTAGCCTTCCGCTGTATCCAGCCCGACGCACAGTCGCCCACCTTCGACTGCGTCGTCTGGGTCAGCGACGCCGAACACCCCGGATTCACCAACCTCAACGTCGTGCTCGACGAAATCGCGCGCACGCTCGGCTACGAAAGTCTGCTCGACCGCAACGAGGATGACAAACGCCGCGGCATCGAACAAGCGCTGCGCAGTCAGCGCGTCCTCGTCGTCATCGACAACTTCGAAACGATCGGCGACAACGCTCTGCTGCGCTGGCTCCTCAAACTGCCCGAGCCCAGCAAAGTACTCATCACCACGCGCGAATATCGCCGCGAATATCGCCAGGGCGCCTGGCCCATCGAACTAAGCGGCCTCACCGACGACGAAGCGTCCGAATTCGTCAATCATCGCCTGCGCCAGGTTGGCATCGACCACCTTGTGCAGGATCGCACGCCGCTCAAACAGCTCGTCGAAGTCACCGGCGGCAACCCGAAGGCCATGGAACTCGCCCTCGGCAATCTCAAATACGCGCATCACACGCTGCAACAAGTCGTCGACGACCTGCGCACCGCCCGTGGCGAAATCTTCGAACTCCTCTTCGAAAGCAACTGGTCGCTGCTCGACGAAGCGGCACGCCGCATCCTGCTCGCCGCCACACTCTTCCATCCCAGCGCCAACCCAGAAGCGCTCTCCGCCTCCGCAGACGTGCGCTCCAACGCGTTCAGTCGCGCCCTCGAACAACTGGCCGACTTGTCAATGCTCGACATCTGGCAGGAAAATATCGGCCGCTCCGCGCGCTATGCCCTCCACCCACTCGTGCGTGCCTTCGCCACCGCCGAGCTGCGCAAAGACCCTGACCTCGAGCTCGCCGCCCATAATCGCGCCCTCGATTGGCTCGTCCGCCAGAGCTCCAAGGTCGGCTACTGCCGCAACGACCTCAGCCGCCTCGCCATCCTCGATCCCGAGCGCGAGGTGCTTCACGATGCCATCGGCTGGGCACACCAACAAGGCAAAATCGACAAAGTCCTGCAGCTCACTCAGGGCGCCGGCTACTTCTGCTATGTGCGCGGCCTGCTCAACCGCGAACCCAACATCAACCTGCTCGCCGCTGAAGCCGCCCACGCCCTCGAACAGCCCGCCGAAGAACTGCGCTGGCTCTCTTATCACGTACAACGGCTCGCGCGCATCGGCAATGTCGCCGACACACACCAATACGTTGAACGCATGCAGACCATCGTCGCCTCGCACGACATCGCCGTTGAAGGCATCGAAGCGTTCCGACACGCGCTCGCCATCGCCTATTTCGCCGCCTCTCGCATCGATCTGGCCGAACAAGAATGGCGCGCATTGATCGACCTCGAAGGTCTCGGCCAGACTACGCGCCTCGTCACCGTCAAGTGGCTCGCCATCTGCCTCGAACTTCAAGGCCAGACCGGTCCCGCCGCCCAGCTGCTCCAGGAAGCAATCGCAACCACTGAACCTGAACAAAACCCCCGTGCATACCTCGCTCTCAACCTGGCCTGCCTGCGCATGATCATGTCCGATGGCGAATGCGGCTCCGACATCGAAAATCGCATCCGCGATTGCCGCCAGGTCGTCGTCAGCCACGGCATCGATCGCCACATCCCCGACGTCCTCTTCCTCGAAGGCCGCCTCTCCGAACTGCGCAACGAACGCTCGCAGGCCCGCGCCGCCTACAGCGAAGCGGTCGATCACTATCGCCGCGTCGGCCTTCAGCACGAACTCAACCAGGCCGAAAAAGCCCTGCGCCGAATATCGATAGCGGCATAGCAAAATAGAAGCGTTTCACAGAAACTCATCGTCATGAGCCGGCACAAAACCCTGGGCCAGGTCTGCGTCGCTCCTCCAGAGCTGAAGGACAGATCACCTCAATGGCCCCAACGCCTTCAGCTCTCATACGACGCAGATGCGCCCAGACTCCGCAGTCTGCAAATGTCCAATTGATCAGTCTTTTTTTGATGCAATTGCACGATCATTAAACGCAATTCATCAATTCATCGCGTCGTGCTGCTGCGACCGAAGAAAAGGATCGATCATGAAAACTGGACGTGTCAGCCTTTTTCTCTCACTGATGTTGCTCGCCTGGACGATCGCGCCGGCTTCGCCGGCCACAGCACAAAGCACCAAGCCCGTTCAGTTCGGCAAAATAAAAACTTACGAACACGCCAGCCGCTGGTTCAGCATGGATGTCCCATCCACATGGAAAATCAAGGACGCCAGCAAAGACGACGAAGCCATCGTCACTTTTACTGATTTGACCGGGTTTTCGATGTTCGCAGTCAATGTGTTCGAAACCGAAAAATCCTTCTCTACGGACGACCTCGGCACTGCACTGACCACCATCCTCAAAGGGCGCTATAAGAGCTTCGCCAAATACAGCGCAGGCAAGCCAAAGACGGTCAATGACACCCGCGTCGCCGTCTACTTCAAGTACGAATTCCAAAAGACGCCGATGACCGGCGACGCCTTCATCGAATTGCACAACGACAAAATGATGTCGGTTCTGGTCTTCGTCATTCCCACTGCCCAATACGCCGCAAGCAAAAAGACCGCCTACACCGTGATCGACTCATTCGTCATCGCCGCACCGGCGAGCACACTCGAGGAAATCACCGAACTCACCGAGTACGCACACCCCAAAGGCGTCTTCTCTATGCTGTACCCGGCCGACTGGGACGTCACCGACAACACAGAGGACGGCTGGGTGTCGGTCCTTTTCGAAAATCCGCGCGGCTACAGCTTCATCATGATTGAGGCCTACCGCAACGAAGACGGCGACATGACCGCCAAGGAAGTCGCCGCCAAGCTCGAGGAGTTCGTCTGGAACGGCATTGGCAAAAACGTCAAGGATTACGTCGAAAAAGACACCCGGTCGATCGATGGCGACTCCGCCAGCAAGGCCTTCACTTTCACACGCCTGAATGATGACGGCGACAAGGTGAATATGGTCGGCGTTATGTACATGCAGGAAAACGACGACGTCGTCACCGCGTTCCGCCTCGTCTTGCCCGCAGATTCGGCCGATGCCAATACCGATAAGCTCAACGAGATTGGCGACAGCTTCAAGGTCGATCCCAAAGCGGGGTTTTAACCATCATCTTCCATGCCAAACTCATCCGATCGTCCGGCGCTGCTGCACTGCTCATCTGAAGTGCGGCAGCGCCGATTCCAGCGATCCCGGCTGTGGCGCAATACCAGCAAAAACATAACCGCGCGTGAGCTCGTCGCCAAGCTCGATCAATATACGTGACACGTGGAATGACACGTGGAATGACATCGGCCGCAACTTCAATGACTTCCGCTCGACACGGCCCATCTCCGGTGCCGACTTCGCGCGCCAGTCGTTTACTTACACACACACACCGGCAACGGCACCGGCAAAACTATCCCCATGTTCGGCATGCGCCGCAAAGCTCACCGAAATCCTCAACAGCTTCGCGTTGGACAAGAACGTGAGATCAAATAAATGGTCACTATTCAGGCCAGCCATTTTTCCAACGCGAAACACGCTATTCCTTCCCCCGAAGGGGGAAGGAATAGCGTGTTTCGCGAGAAATACTGATTTGGGCCTGAGTAGTGACCATAAATGTCAATTTTTGTATCTACTCAGGACAATCGGTTTTACAACGCAAAACACGCACATGTTTTGCGGAAATACTGATTTAGGCCTGAATAGGTACCAATTTCTTCAGGTTATGCCAATTCTCTCCAGGCACCGCTTCCGCCACCGGCTTCTGCATCGGCGAGCAGATCGCCCACCATTCCTGCGTCATCGGGTCCGCCGCCATCTTCGCCATGTCCGCCTCGAAGTCGTCGCCGACATACTCAAAGTATGCCCATAGCGTGTGATCCCCCTGCAGGAAGATCGTGTAGTTGCACATGTTGCACTCCCGAATCTTCGCCAGCACCGCCGGCCATACCGCCATATGCAACTGCCTGTACACCGCCAGCCGCTCCGGCCGAATGTGGATTACCTGTGCATATCGAACCATAGTTATTTCAAATTTCGAATTTCGTAACTACTCAGGCCAGCCAGTTTTCCAATGTGAAACACGCTATCTTCTTCCTTCGGGGAAAGTCCCTTCGGGGAAAGTCCCTTCGGGGAAAGTCCCTTCGGGGGAAGGAATAGCGTGTTTCGCGGGAAATACTGATTTGGGCCTGAGTAGTTACGAAATCTATCTAATAGATTTCAGAAATGAAATTGACGCATACTAGGGGGATGGGCAAGCCACGACAATTCAAGTTGAAGCGGGAAGAGATTGAGGAATTGGTGCAAGCTGAGCAAGCCATAGACGACGCAACAACG
>CANJQH010000078.1 GCA_947476335.1 Anaerolineae bacterium
CACCGCCACAAATCGCATGCGCGTTGTTGCGTCGTCTATGGCTTGCTCAGCTTGCACCAATTCCTCAATCTCTTCCCGCTTCAACTTGAATTGTCGTGGCTTGCCCATCCCCCTAGTATGCGTCAATTTCATTTCTGAAATCTATTAGACTCACACCCTTCCCAGCACTGATCACCACACCGCTGGAAATCTTCCTCGGCGTCGCACATGGCCGCCGCTGTCCTGCGTGGCCTGGTGCTGCAACTCACATGGGGCGTCGTGCTCACCATCGCCGGTATGCTTGTCCTCCGCACTGCCACGCGCAGGATGATCCTCTATGGAGGATGACAGTAACTACTCAGGCCAGCCATTTTTCCAACGCGAAACACACTATTCTCTCCCCCTTCGGGGGAGAGAATAGTGTGTTTCGCGGGAAATACTGATTTGGGCCTGAGTAGTTACGGATGACATGATTCTGCTTCGCCTCATCTCCGCGTCCATCCGTGGACAAGCGGCTCGAACTCGGGCCGTTCCTGCAGTCACCGGTGCGCGCGCTATCGCTCGGCCAGCGCATGCGCGCCGACATCTGCGCAGCACTGCTGCATGATCCGCCGCTGCTCTTCCTCGATGAGCCAACCATCGGCCTTGACATGATCACGCACGAACGCATCCGACAGTTCATCCTGCGCCTCAACCGCGCACGCGGCGTCACCGTGCTGCTCACCACGCACGACATGAACGACATCGAGCAGCTCTGCCGGCGCGCGCTGATCATCGACCATGGGCGGCTGCTGTTCGACGACGCACTCACCGCACTCGTGCACCGCTTCGGCGGCCGACGCGTGCTCGTCATCGAATTCGCACAGCCCTGCAGCGATCCGCACATCGACAGGGCCGACCTCATCGAACACACCGACCGACGCGCTTCATACGAATTCGACCGCACCACGCCCGTGGCTGCGCTCATCGCGCGCATCGGCGAACGCGCCAGCATCGCTGATGTTCAGCTGCACGAACCGGACATCGAAGCGACCCTGCGCAGAATCTATGGCACACAATAATTTCCGAGTGCCGAGTTCGGCACTTGCCACTCGGAACTCGGCACTCGGTATTCTTCCCCCCCTATAATCTTCGCACTCTCCTCATGTTCAAAAATCTCATCACCAGAATCGTTGGCAGCGACAGCGACAAGGCGCTTGCACGTCTCGCACCGATGGTCGAAAAATGTGCGCGTCTCGAACCTGAGCTGCAGGCACTCTCCGACCAGGCGCTGCGTGCAAAAACCGCCGAATTCAAACAGCGTTTTGCCGCAGGCGAATCGCTCGACGAGCTGATGGCCGACGCCTTCGCCGTCGTGCGCGAAGCCAGCCGCCGCATCAACGGCATGCGCCACTACGACGTGCAGCTCGTCGGCGGAGCGCTGCTGCATCAGGGCAAGATCGCCGAAATGCGCACCGGCGAGGGCAAAACACTCGTCGCCACCGCACCGCTCTATTTAAATGCGCTCACCAGCAAGGGCGTGCACCTCGTCACGCAGAATGACTACCTTGCCAAACGCGATGCACAGTGGATGGGACGCGTATACAGCTTCCTCGGCCTGCGCACTGCGGTGATTCAAAGCTCTGGCAACGGCCGCGTCGATGACTCAACGTACGAGTTCGACACAGAATATCAGAGCCGCGATGATCGCTATCTCTACCTGCGGCCTATTTCACGCACCGAGGCATATGCCTGCGATATCACCTACGGCACCAGCAGCGAATTTGGCTTCGATTACCTGCGCGACAACATGAATCAGGACCTGGCCGAGTGCGCACAGCGCGTCGATGCCGATGGCCTGCCCGTGCTGAATTTCGCCATCATCGACGAAGTCGACAACCTGCTCATCGACGAAGCACGCACACCGCTCATCATCAGCGGCCCAGCCGATGAACCGTCGAAGCTCTACTCACAGTTCGCACAGCTCGTGCGCAAGCTCGAACCGAGCAAGAAAAACGACTTCAAAGAGCCCGACGGCGATTTCCTCGTCGAGGCGCGCAACCGCAACGTCACGCTCACTGAACAGGGCATCAACCGCATCGAAAAAATGCTCGGCATCGATAACCTGTACGCAGCCGCACATGCGGACATGACGCCCTATCTCGATAACGCACTGCGCGCGTACGTCATCTATGAACGCGACCGCGACTACGTCATAGAAAACGGCGAAATCGTCATCGTCGACGAATTCACCGGCCGCCTCATGTACGGCCGCCGCTTCAGCGAAGGCCTGCATCAGGCCATCGAAGCCAAGGAAGGCGTCAAGGTGCAGCGCGAAAGCTTCACCTACGCCACCATCACCATCCAGAACTTCTTCCGCATGTACGACAAACTGTCCGGCATGACCGGCACAGCCATGACCGAAAGCGAAGAGTTCTTCAAAATCTACGACCTCGAAGTCGTGCCGCTGCCGACCAACGTCGAATATCAGGCCAGCCAGAAAAAACTCGTCGAGAAAAAAGAAACGCTCGCCGATGGCGCATCGATCACCATCTTCGTCGATCCGAAGAGCGAGCGCCGCTACTATCGCCGTCTGGACTACGCCGACCTCGTTTACAAAAACGTTGACGCCAAGTTCAACGCCGTCGTCGACGAGATCGTGAAGATCAACGCAGTCGGGCGGCCGATCCTCGTCGGCACAATCGCGATCGAGACGAGCGAACGACTGAGCCAGGCGCTCAAGCGCAAAGGCATCAAACACGAAATTCTGAACGCACGCCCGGAGAACGTCACCCGCGAAGCGGAAATCGTGGCGCAGGCCGGCCGGCTCGGCTCAGTGACCATCGCCACTAACATGGCCGGCCGCGGCGTCGACATCCTGCTCGGTGGAAATCCGGAAGGCATCGCACGCGAACGCCTGCGCAAAGCCGGCGCTGACCTGACGCAGATCAGCCGCGAGGATTTCCTGGCAGCCGTGGCTGCGGCCGAAATCGAGTGCAGTGCCGAAAAGAAAAAAGTGCTCGAACTCGGCGGCCTGCACGTCATCGGCACCGAACGCCACGAGGCGCGCCGCATCGACAACCAGCTGCGCGGCCGCTGCTCACGCCAGGGCGACCCAGGCAGCGCACGCTTCTACGTCTCGCTCGACGACGACCTGATGCGCCGCTTCGGCGGCGAACGCGTCAAGGGCCTGATGGAACGCATGAAAATGGAAGAGGACGTGCCACTCGAATATGGCATCCTCTCGAAGAGCATCGAACAGGCGCAGGAAAAAGTCGAAGGCTACAACTTCGATGTGCGCAAGCACGTGATCCAGTACGACGACGTCATCAACAAACAGCGCGAAGTCATTTACGCCCAGCGCCGCAAAATTCTCGAGCAGCTCGACCTGCACGACATCGTCATGGACATGGTCGAGGACGAAATCGAATCGCTCGTCAAGGCACATACTGCTGGCGATCTGCCCGAAAATTGGGATCTGCACGGCCTGCTCAATGAGCTGCGCATAATCATCCCGCTGCCGCGCGACTTCAACGTAAAAACATGGGAACGCGGCACGCGCGAGGAAATCATCGAGGCGATGACGAACACGGCCGAAAGCCGCTACACAGCCGGCCTCGACGAATTCGCCAAGCTGATCCAGACGCAGCTCACCCTCTCCGGCGCCACGTTCGAACAGCTGCGCTACGCACATCGCGATCCGCTGCAGCGCGGGGTGTACGCATGGGCGAAAAAACATCTCGGTGAAGATGTCGTCACACAGTTTGAAACGACAACGTTCAACGCATTCCCCGAAACATATCGCGCCAACCTCGAGAAGGCCTTCTTCGACGGCGTGCGCCTCTTCCGCGATCGCCAAGTGACGATCCAGATCGTCGACCAGTTGTGGGTCAAACACCTGACTGATCTGGACGAACTGCGCGAGGGCATCGGCCTGCGAGCATACGCACAGCGTGATCCGCTCGTGGCTTATCGCACCGAGGCCAGCAACGTGTACGCCGACCTGCTCGACACCATCAAGCGCCAGGTGTCACACCGCCTCTTCAATGTGCAGTTCAGCGTCGGCAGCGGCGCAGCACCAGTGCGCCGCGCACCAACGCCTGCCGCTGCGTCGAACGCCGCACCCACCGGTCGCTCACCGATCGATCGCGCCCTCGACCGCGCAGCGCTGCGCGCGTCTGGTGGCGGCAACAACACACCCGCCAGCAAGCCAAAGACAGCACCGGTGACGAAGATCGGCCGCAACGAAACGTGCCCATTTTGCAGCAGCGGCAAAAAAATAAAAAGCTGCGACTGCCAGGGCGCGCGCAAGTGGCGTGGAGAAATTTAGAACAGCGGCTGCTATCATCGCCCCCATGCTCCAGATCAACAGCGCGAATTTCCCCCTTCGACTGCTCTGCGACGGCGTTACGTGGGGCGACGGCGCCGGCCCCTTCGGGCTTGTGCCACGTCCCAAATGGAGCAAGCTGCTCCCACCCGACGAGCAGAACCGCGTACCCATGCAGCTGTGGTCACCGCTCATCGAGATCGACGGCCTGCGCGTCCTCGTTGACTGCGGCTGCGGCGACAAAAACGACGATGTCATCGCCACGCAATACGATCTGCGCCGGCCTGAAGGTACCTTGCTCGACGACCTCGCACGCGCCGGCCTGGCCACCGACGACATCGACCTCGTCATTCTCACCCACCTGCACGGCGATCACAGCGGATGGGCCACCCGCCGCGTCAATGACGCGATCGTCCCCACGTTCTCGAAGGCCCGCTATGTCGTGCAACATCAGGAATACCACGACGCCACACATCCCAACGAGCGCACGCGCAACACCTACTTCCCAGACAATTTCACGCCGCTGCTCGACGCCGGCGTGCTCACACTCCTCGAAGGCGCCGCTCAGCTCACGCCATCGATTCGCGTCGTGCCCACACCCGGCCACTGTCTCGGACATCAGTCCGTCATTGTCGAAACGCCCGGCAACGCACCATACATGCACACAGGCGATCTGTCACTCTACGCAATTCATTTCGCACGCAACGCCTGGGTCCCCACCTACGACGTATTCCCAATGACGACGATCGAATCAAAGCGCACACAGCAACAATGGGCGCTCGAACACAACGCACTGCTCACGTTTTCCCACGACACACAAATGCCCGCAGGACGGCTCGTGCGCAATGAGCGCGGCTTCGTAGACGTGCAGAGGGCTTCATGATCCGACGAACGTTCGCGCCACCCTGGCTGCTCGCGTTCGTACTGCTGCTCGCCGCGTGTTCGCTCACGCCGCGTCGCACACTCACACTCTGGCACACGCTCGACGAACAGCAGGAGCGTGCGCTGCTTCACCTCGTCGATCGCTGGAATGCAAACGGCGCCCACCCTGTCTATATCGTGCCGCAGCGCCGCACACCACGCGCACAACATGCCGCACTGCTCGGCAAAGCCGCACCGAACATCGCCCTCGTTCCCGCAGCACAGGCCGCGCTGTACTCCGAAAACGGCCTGCTGCGCACCCTCGACGACCTCGAACAGGGCGACCAAGGCTTCAACACAACCGATCGCGCCGACCTCTTTCCCTTCGTCTTCGAAGCCGGCCGCACACCACAGGGCAAGCTCATCGGCCTGCCACTCGGTGGCACAGTGCGCCTCATGCTCGTCGATGTGAACTGGCTCAGCGAACAAAATCTGCCACTGCCCATCGACCGCGCCGGACTGCAGCGCATCTGCGAAACTGCAGCCGCAACCGGCGCATGCTTCGCAGCACAAATGAACGGTGTGATGCTGCAGGAATGGCTGCGCGTCAACAGCGCCTCACTCCTGTCGCCAGACAACCGCCCGCTACTCGACGATGCGCAGACTCGGCAGCTGGTGTCGTCGCTCGTAGAATCGATTCGCAACGGCACCATCGTCGCGGCCGTATCCGATTCACAAGTCACCAACGAATTCGCCAGCGGCCGCGTCCCCATCGCCTTCGAATGGAGCAGCAGCCTGCGCAGTATCGCCAGCCTCGTCGCAGCCGGCTCCGCTCACGAATGGGACGTCGCACCTGTGCCGGGCAGCAGCGTCGGCACACGCGCATCTACTCTGCGCGCACCTTTGCTCGTCCTGCCTCACACAGACCCCGCCTCCGAACTACAGGCATGGAGCTTCATACGCTGGATGCTCGACACCGAACAGACCGCGCAGTGGGCCATCGACACCGACGAATTTCCAGCGCGCCTGTCGGCAATCACAACAATCGACCCAGCGCGCGCTCCGAAAAATTTCGCCCGCGCTGTGCAACGCATCGGCGCCGCCGCCCGCGTCGAACCCCTGCTCGCTTCGTGGCCATGCGTGATCGAAGGCCTCGATCAGTCGGCGCTGCAACTCACCACCTCGCAGTCCGTCTCTGATACGCTCGCCTCCGCTCAATCCATCGCCGCCGAACGCATTGCCGCACCCTGCGCACTGCGCTAATCCCGCTTGCGTCTTCGCCCATTCTGTTCAAAAATGAGGATATGAATTTCGTCGTCTTTGCAGGAGGAGTGGGCGGAGCCAAGCTCTCCCATGGAATGGCACGCAGCGTTGGTGCCGGGCTGCTGACAGTAATCGTTAACACCGCCGACGATCTCGAAATGCACGGTCTCCACATCTCGCCGGATCTCGACACGGTGATGTACACACTTGCCGGTATCGCCAATCCTGAAACCGGCTGGGGCATCGCCGGCGACACCTTCGGCAATTTCGAAATGCTGCAGAAACTCGGCATGCAGCCGTGGTTTCGCCTCGGCGACCGCGACCTGGCCGTGCACATGACGCGCACGCAGCTCATCAAGGAAGGCCGCACACTCAGCGAAGCAGTGGCTCTGCTCTCACAACGCCTCGGCATCGAATCGCGCATTCTGCCAATGACGAACGATCGTGTGCGCACCATCGTCGACACCGACGAAGGGCTCTTCTCCTTCCAGGAATATTTCGTCAAAGCCCGCTGGCAGCCCACCGTGCGCAGCCTCATTTACGAAGGCGCCGAAGAAGCCGAACCGCTGCCGCAGGCCGTGCGCGCCGTCGAAACCGCATCCACAATCATCATCGCGCCGTCGAACCTCTATCTCAGCATCGACCCGATCCTGTCCATGAACGATGTGAAGGACGCCCTGCTGAACGCGTCCGCACCCATCATCGCGGTCACGCCGATCATCGGTGGTGAAGCAGTGAAAGGCCCCGCCGCCAAACTGATGCGCGAACTTGGCGAAGAACCCTCCGCCGCCGCCGTCGCCGAACACTACGCCGACTTCATCAATGGCTTCGTGCTCGACGAACGCGATGCACACCTCAAGGCCGAAATCGAGGACATGGGCGTCGGCGTGCTCGTCACCGACACCCTCATGAAGGACGAAGACGACCGCGCACGACTCGCCTGCGAAGTCGTCAATTTCGCTGATCAGCTGCGCCCCGAAAAGCTCGGCGGCTGCCGTCTTGATCAGTCTGCACTCAATGCAGGCGCCGACGATTCCAAACTGCCCAGCGACGTGCAGAATCCCTGAGCGCATCGATTTTGGACACACTGCGCGTCGTCGCGCTGATTCCCGTTAAATCACTCGAATTCGGCAAATCCCGCCTCGCAGACGCGCTGGACCTCGAGCAACGCATTCAACTCACAGAAGAAACGCTGCGACGCCTCATTCACGTGCTCAGTGCCGAGCCGCGCGTCACCCGCATCGCCGTCGTCACGAGCGACGCACACGTGATTGCGTGGCTGGCAGGCCGCCCAGTCGAACATCTCACCGAAAGCGGCCACGGCCTCAACGACGCCCTGCGCGAAGCACGCACACAGCTGTCCACCTGCGACGCTCTGCTCGTGCTGCCAGCCGATCTCGCAGCCATCACCCTGCACGATGTCGCAGCAATCATCGACGCTGCCGAGTGCACATGTGCATCGAACCGCTGCATCGTCATCGCCCCCGATCGACACGACCACGGCACCAACGCGCTGCTCCTGCGCCCACCCGATGTGATCGACTTCGCCTTCGGCACAGACAGTGCCCACCTGCATGCCGCCGCCGCCGCACAACAAAACGCACATGTGCATTTCTATCGCTCAGACTCCATCGGCCTCGATCTCGATCTGCCGGAAGACTATGACCTCTACACGCGGCAGTGGTAACGAGAGGCGGATATACCTCTGATGGGATGAAATTTCCCCGTGGCATACAATCTATGCATGACCAACCTCCAGCAACGCTCCGCACGCAGAGGATCGGCGCTTCCGATCGTTGCCGCAGCAGGCGCACTGACAGGCCTGGGAATAGCTCTGGCATGGAAGGCGTATTCGCGCCAGAAAATCACACACAGAGTGCCGCTCACCTCCGCACTCGACGCTGAGCTTCAGTTCGTCAATTTGCCGTCGGCAGGCCGCGTCGGCTTTTATGCCGCCGGCCCGTTCGTGCGCGGCCGCGCACCGCTGCTGCTCGTGCACAGCGTCAATGCCGCCGCATCCGCCTTCGAAATGAAGCCGCTGTTCGAACGACTCGCGCGCAACCGCCGCGTCATCGCCCTCGATCTGCCCGGCTTCGGCTTCAGCTCACGCATCAATCGCGACTACACGCCCGCCTTCATGCGCGACATGCTGATTGATTTCGTGCGCATGGCGCTGAAAAATACACCCGTCGACCTCGTCGCGCTTTCGCTCAGCGCAGAGTTCGCCGCACTGGCCGCAGCCGCACAGCCCGACCTTTTCCGCACGCTGACGCTGATTTCGCCAACCGGTATGGGCGCCCGTGCTCGCAGCGTACGCGCCAATCCGGGCCTGCTGCGCGCATTACAAACACAGCTATGGAGCCGGCCGCTGTTCGATCTGCTCACATCACGCCCAAGCCTGCGCTTCTTCACCAAGCAAAGCGCACGCCGGCGCATGCCGAATGAATTTACGAATTACGCCTACGCTACCAGCCATCAGCCGGACGCAGAACACGCACCCTTTTATTTCATCGCTGGCAAGCTCTTCACACCCGATATTTTCGAAACCTATCTCGCACTCAAACAACCCATACAACTGATCTACGGCCGCGATCCGTTCGCCGAATATGACTATGTCGACGAACTCGTGCAACGCAAAAACTGGCACATCGTGCCGCTGCCGCGCGCCGGCGCGCTCGCGCACTGGGATTTCCCAGACCTTATCGCAACAAAAGTCGAAGAACACGCATCCTGAGGTTGGTGCATCCGCCGTTTGGGGCAAACGTTGACCGCGCGTCGCTGCGCCGCCACCACCCGGGGCTTGCGCACCTGCGGTGCTCCGCCCCGGGCTGGGGAAGCGATCACCCTCCGGGGCTGGCTGCTGGCCTGCCGCGGTGAACAGCGCCTCCGGCGCTCATGTTCCGCGGAAAAGACGCTGCCCCAGCCCGGACCCTCGGTCCCGGTCCAGGTGACAGCCGCCGCCATTTCGTGAAATTCGACCCTAACGGCGGATGCCTGAGGTTGGGTGCATTCGCCAAAAGGGGCGATTTGGTCATCCGCCATCGCGTGGCCCATCGTTGGTAAATCCCTCGAAACGCGCTATCTCCCTCCCCCTTCAGGGGAGGGAGATAGCGCGTTTCGAGGGATTCCAATCAGTGCCGATCGCCGGCGGTCGAAAGTTTGCCCCTTTTGGCGAATGCACCCGTGAGGTTGCGCACTCGCAAGATATGCGTATAATCCGTCCTGTTGCGCCCAGGTGGTGAAATTGGCAGACACGCTATCTTGAGGGGGTAGTGCCGCAAGGCTTGCAGGTTCAAGTCCTGTCCTGGGCATCAGATAAACAAAGCCGCAGCAATTGCTGCGGCTTTGCCTTTTTTCCTGCCTGCTCAGGTCCAGATCCACAATTCTCGTGCTACTCAGGCCTCAGTTGATATTTCCCGCGAAACACGCGATTCCACTTCCCGCCACTTCCCGCCACTTCCCTCCGGGAGGAGGAATAGTGTGTTTCGCGGGAAATACTGATTTGGGCCTGAGTAGTTACCAATTTTCTGTCTACGTCTACGTCTACGTCTACGTCTACGTCTACGTCTACGCCACACGCCACGCAGGCTTGCCACCGTTCAGCACCGACCACACGTTGCCGTACAAATCTTCGAACTGACTGCTTCCTGCATCGTTGCATGAGCCGATATGCGGCAGCAGAAAAACGTTGGCCGATGAGTCGGAATTCGCCAGCGCCAGCAGCGCATTGTCCGGCGTGATCGGTTCCCATTCGTACGTATCCAGCGAAGCGCCGGCCAGTGCGCCACTGCGCAGCGCTGCCGCAACCGCGGCCTCATCGATCACGCTGCCGCTGCCGGCGCCGACAAGCCATGCACCAGGCTTCATGCGCGCAATGCGCGCAGCATTCAGCCACATGTCCGTCTCTGCAAAATACGGCAGCAGGCAGACCACGACGTCGCTCTCCGCAAGCAGCGATTCCTGCTCGCGATAACTCACACCAAGTTCGGCCTCGACCGATTCGGGTAGACGGCGCCGCTTCGAATACAGCAGCGAGCAGCCCCACCCGCGCAGCCGTCGTGCCAGTTCGGCGCCGATCTCGCCAAAGCCAAGAATGCCAACCGTCTTGTTCAGCAGCAGCCCCACCCGAGTCTGGCGGCTCCAGTTGAATGCAAATACATCCTCGCTCGTGCGGCGTGGTGCGTGCGGTGCAGGACCTGTGCCGAAGCTCTCCGGTGCGGCGCGCAACACAGCCTGCAACGGCATCGCGCGCCGCAGCACGGCCAGCGTCTGCAACATCACATTTTCAGCAACAGCAATGGTGCCGCGAATCGGCTGCACGCTGACGGAAACGCCATACTCGCGCGCGGCGGCCAAATCGATATCATGCGCGAGTGAGCCATGGCGATGAATCAGCTTCAGCTTCACGCCAGCGGCAATCACAGCACGATCAATCTCACCGGTGCGCTCGGTAATAAGCGCATCAGCATCGCGCACAAGTTCCAACAGTTCGTCATGTGTCGTCTCGGTGCTGCGACGAATGACAACATTCATTCCAGGCTCGTGCGCAGCCGCAGCCAGCCTCCACTCACGATGCTGTAAACCAAGCGGACAGAGATACAAAATTTTGAACATAGTTGAATATATTTTCATGGCACCTACTCAAACCCAAGTCAATATTTTCCGTGAAAGACACTGTTCTTCCCACCGAAGGGGGGAGGAACAGTGTCTTTCACGATGGGAAATAGACTGGCCTGAGTAGTTGCTCTTTATGGCGCAATCACGCTGCGCCGCAGTACATCAAGTGCCTGCAGTGCAGTCAGATTGCGCTGATTAAAACCATAGACCAGCTTGTCCTGTGTGAAGTCGGCGCTGCGGCCATCCGCCGGAAAGTTGTAATGAAAGCCGTCCTCAATGAAACCGTGCGCCGGCAGCGAATCGAGCACCTGCGAAAAATTCAGCAACGGCACCTGATACTCAGCGGCCACGCGGCGAATCACCGAATTAATGAAGCCACTCGGCGCACTGTTGTCACGATGTTCGAGATCGTCACCTTTCGTGATCAGCACAGGAATAACACCGGCATCGATCGTCATATTCACGATGCTGCGAAAACGCTCTTCAAAGCCCTGCCACGAATGCTGATCACCTGTGCCGATGAGCACGAGTGCAACGCTGGGGCGCGTGATGCGCAGCTCACAAGCCACCGGCGTTTCACCTGCCACACACTCAGCGAGGCTGGTGTTGTTCGGGTCAAGCACCTTCGTCGTGTTGAAGCCGCCGCGTGCCGCCGGGCTGACGCGGTTGAACGAGCCGGCGAAGAACGACACGGTGTCTTTCAAATACGAATAGTGGTCGCCAAGCTCATACTGACCAAGGTCGAAAGCGCGCAGAAATTTTGGATTTTCCGTATTGCTGTCGCCGATCAGCGCAAAGGCGTTGGCACGATTGCCGCGCGCCTGACCGACGCGGAAGATTTCGGCCACACGCGGCGTCAGATCCGTGAGATACGGCGGATATTCGAAACGCGACGCGGGGGCAGATGCAGACGCCGGCGCCGCAGTCGCCGCGATGGGAAGAAGCGTGAGCGCAGCATCACCGCCGCTCACCGCAACAGTTTCAACATACTGCGACATGACCCAGCCAGTGGTGCCGTTCGGCGTGACAATCTGCAGCCATATATCATCGGCGGTGCGACCAATGATGCGCAACGATGTGAGTGGTGACAGCTTCG
Source organism: Anaerolineae bacterium (assembly GCA_947476335.1). Taxonomy (GTDB): domain Bacteria; phylum Chloroflexota; class Anaerolineae; order J036; family Brachytrichaceae; genus CANJQH01. The sequence goes on from CANJQH010000078.1 coordinate 12,123, forward strand.
TCATTACGTTGTCAGCGGCGATTGGTTCGCGGCGCAGGCGCAGACCGCCTGCATCACTTTTCACCTGTGCCTGCGCACCAGCACCGGCAGGTGCACCCACCGGCGCAGTCGTTGCAACAGGCTGTGGCGGTGGAATGAAATCGAGGCCAGGGATATTCAGCACCTGACCAAGCGGGAGCAGATCCGGATTCAGCCCAGGATTTGCAGCCACAATCGCATCCGGGTTGGTGAAGCCAAAGCGCAGCGCAATGTCCCAGAGCGTGTCATTAAGTTGCACGGTGTACTGCGCAGCGCGCGCAGTCGGCGGCGGTGCAACAATCGTAGGCAGTGGCGTAGACAACAGCGGCGAGGTCGGAGAAAGCTCCGGTGTGTCCGTCGCAGAAACAGTCGATGTTGGAAACAACGTAACAGCGAAGCCTCCGCCCGTACTGCGCGGCGCACGCGATGCAGAGTACAACCAGACACCAATCACGGCAATGACAAAAGCTGCGGCAGCGAGCAGCCCGGCGACGATGGCGCGCGATGACGCACCTTTACGCGAAAACATCCACGCGATTGTAGCGACATGCGCACACAGCAACAGATGTTGCCAGATGTTGGGTGCAGAGATCACTCCGCTTTGCTCAACACACACGCAAAAAAATAATGCATGCGCGAGCGGGCAAAGCGGTCAGGATGACACAGACAGATTTTCTTGCTCAGCGCATGGGCGAACAGAATCCTGAATCGTGGTACAAACACCCAAATCTGGTAACAACTCAGGTCATCCGGTTTTCCAACACAAATCACGCGATTTGTAACTACTCAGGCCCAAATCAGTATTTCCCGCGAAACACACTATTCTCTCCCCCTTCGGGGGAGAGAATAGTGTGTTTCGCGTTGGAAAAATGGCTGGCCTGAGTAGTTACCGCACATGTCATTACAATCGCAACAGATCATGAAATCGAAGATCAATCCATCATTCGCTGCAGTTGTGATTTTCGTTGTGCTGACAACGGTCGCATGTTCAGGTGCAGCACAGTCAAAGGATTACGCGGCGCGCAATGTTGAAGCGTACCTGTATGCGCGCGTTGCAGGCAATGCAGAGCAGATGATCGCGCTGTCGTGCTCCGACTGGGAAACAAAAGCCCGCGTCGAAGCATCGACGTTCAAATCGATGAACGCACAGCTCGATAACGTGACATGCAGCGCAACGGCGAACGGATCAAGCGCCGATGTGCACTGCAGCGGCCGCATCGTCACCAGCTACAACGGTGAGAGCAAGGAATGGAAGCTCGACGAGCGCACCTTCGCATCGACGCTTGAAAGTGGCGAATGGCGCATGTGCGGATACAAGTAACGCGTGAAATCGCCCCAACGCCGGATGACCCATGGGTAGTCGATAGTTCGTCAAGGCAGAATATGTACCTACTCAGGCCCAAATCAGTGTTTCGCGTTGGAAAAATAGCGGGCCTGAGTAGTTACCAGAATAATGAATTGGCAACGACTCAGGCCCAGGGCACTGTTTTGCAATGGGTAATTGACTAACCCGCGTAGTTGCCAAGGTAATCCACAAGTGCCTCACGCCATGGCCGCATACGATCGATGCCAAGTTTTTGCAGCGCCGCATTTTCAAGTACAGACCACGGCGGGCGAACAGCAGGCGCGCCAAACTCGGCGCTGGTGATCGGCACAGCGCGCGCCGAGAGTCCAGCAATTTCAAAAATCGCATTCGCAAATTCATGCCAGGTGCATGCGCCGGCGTTCGTTGCGTGATAAGTACCGTAGGTTTCTTTTTCCAGTAAGAGTGCCAGCTGCGCAGCAAGGTCAAACGTAAACGTGGGTGTGCACGTTTGATCCGCGACGACGCAAATAGGCTTCGGCTGTGCAGCAGCAGCCTGCTCACGCGCCAGGCGCAGCATGGTCTGCACGAAGTTGCCGCCCTTGCCACTCGTCCCGGCACGGCCGTAAAGCCCGCAAGTGCGTACGATGAAATGGCGCGGCCATGCGGCGCGAATCAGCAATTCACCAGCTAATTTGGTGGTGCCATACGCGCTGAGCGGATTGGGAAGATCACTTTCGGTGTACGGAGCGCGCCGGGTGCCGTCGAACACGTAATCTGTGCTGATATGCAGCAGCACACAATTCTCTGCGCGACAAAGCAGCGCCAGACGCTGTGCAGCGAGCGCATTCACATTCAGCGCCTGCAACGCATCACGCTCAATGTCATCGACGCGGTGAAATGCCGAACAGTTCACCACCGCATCGGGCTTGAATTCGCCAACAACCGCGCGCAATGCATCAGTGTCCATTACGTCGAGCTGCAGCGTGCGAAAACGCGAGTCATTCAATGGCGTGCGCGAAGCGGCAAGCAATTCGTGGCCGGCCAGCGCATCACGCAGATCGCTGCCGAGCTGGCCGTTGGCACCGATGAGAAGAATACGGGACATGGGGGAATTGTACGAAGTTCCAAATACAAGTGTGACGGGGCCGTGACCGGGACTGACTGAAATGCATCCGGTATGACTCGCTCAAAAACCATCTGCTTGGTACGCTTCATACGCAGACCTAAGTGAGTCGCCAAAAGTTCTGGCGGCAGATTCGCCTCCCCCGCAAAGCGGGGGAGGCGAATCTGCCGGACAAAACTTATGGACAGGAACTTGGTAGTCCGTCCAGGCAAAACTTGCGAGCGTCTGCCCTGTGCGAACCTTGCCTACAACCCACATTGCGCCCATATTGCGCCCACATTGCGCCCATATTGCGCCCACATTGCGCTCACATTGCGCCCACATTGCGCCCACATTGCGCCCATATTTCGCTCATATTTCGCCCACATTGCGACGCAGCAATTTCCCACGGGTGCGGTTGTGCATCCCAGACCGATGGTCTGGGCTAGGACTGCGTCGCGCCTTTGGCGCTTTTTCAGCCTTGAAAGGGCGTACTTCGATTCAGCCAGGGTTTGTGCGGAAGGCGCGACCCTG
>CANJQH010000079.1 GCA_947476335.1 Anaerolineae bacterium
GCGTCGCGCCTTTGGCGCTTTTTCAGCCTTGAAAGGGCGTACTTCGATTCAGCCAGGGTTTGTGCTGAAGGCGCGGCCCTGGCAACGGCGTGGCGCCGATATCAGGATGTTTAGTGGGGACCCGCAAGTTTTGCCTGGACGCACTACTAGATCAGTATTTTCTGCGAAACAGGTTATTCCTTCGTCTGCAGGGCGAAGGAATAACCTGTTTCGCGTTGGAAAGCCGGATGGCCTCAGTCGTTACGAAAAGAGTTTTCTTGAAAAGAGTTTTCTTGAAAAGAGAGTGACGGCATAGTTTGTGGGAAATAAAAAAGCCTGAGCGGTTTTATTTTTACTTCTTATTGCCGTCTTTAAGGTGAGGCGTTATCCTCCACTGCATTGTGAAGATTGGCATCATTACTGACTCTCATTTGTATCCGACGCCCGGAGATGGCCGGGCGTTTGCATATCACAACCCGTATCCGATGGAGCGCGCGCGTGCGCAGCTCGAATCGGCGATCGACATCTGCGTGCGTACAGGCGTTGCGGGCATCGCGATGCTGGGGGATCTGTCGCATATCGGCGATGCGGCATCGCTCACGATCGGCGTGCAGATGCTGGCGCAAAGCGGCCTGCCGGTGTGGATTTCGCCAGGTAATCACGATTGTGTGCCGCGCGCCGAAGCAATGGCAGATGCAGTCGCTGTGCACGGTGGCGGACGTGTGAAGTTCCTCAGCACGCAGACGATGAGCGCTGGTGATCTACATATCGCTGGTCTGCCGCTGCGCGACGAGGGTGCGCAGCAACCGAACGGAAATGTGCCGGATGTCTCGGCATGGGGCGATGATCTCGTCGTGTGGGCGATTCATCATCCGGCGGTGTCGCTGGCCGAACGTACGCGTGCGGCCGGTCTCAAGTTTCCTGGCGACCTCGGCAATTACGAAACAGCCGTCGCGCCGGTGCATGCGCGCACGACGCCGACGCTGGCGATCCACGGACATGCGCATGTGCGCGACGAACTGGCGCAGGGTGCGCTGCTGCAGTTTTCGTTCGCAGCGCTGATCGAGCCGCCGCACGAAGTTGGCGTTTTGGAAATCGACCGCACGGCAAACGGCTGGCGCGTGCGGCGTTCGCACATCGCGGCGGCGGCGCATTCGGCGCAGCGCGTGCCGATTCTTTCACCCGACGCGACGCTCTGGTCGTTCGAGAGCGGGGCATGGAAAAGAGAACAGGGATAAGAGGTAAGAACATGGTGCTGACATTTCTCGGCACGGCGGCGTCGGAAGGGTTTCCGGACGCCTTTTGCCGCTGCGACAACTGCGAGCGCGCGCGGCGGGGCGGCGGTCGCAACCTGCGGCTGCGGTCTGCCGCGCTCGTCAACGACGACCTGCTGATCGACTTCGGGCCGGACATTCTGGCGGCATCGGCACTCTACGGTGTGCCGCTGACGAACGTGGCGTATTGCATTCAAACGCACGATCACGAGGATCACCTGACCCCGCACAACTTCTTCGCACGATCCCCGATGTGCAAAGTCGAAGGTGCGCCGCGCATGCGCTATTTCGCGCACCGCAAGGCGATCACGCGTGCGATGCCTGCGCTGGGCAACGAATTTGCGCTGATCGACGGCATGCCGTCTGCTGAATTGTGCGATCGGCTGAACATCGACGTTGCGCCGATCGAGCTATTTCAGCAGTTCATGGCTGGGCCGTATACGATCACGACCGTGCGTGCACAGCATGCGCCGGAAACCGTAGCGCTGCTGTTCGTGATCGAGCGCGACGGCCGCACGTTGTTCTACGCCACGGACACGGGGGATTTTCCGGAGGAAACGTGGGCGGCGCTGCGCGGCTTTCGCTTCGACGTCGTCGCGCTCGATCACACGTTCGGCGACTGGGAGCGCTCATCGAATGCGCATCTGACCGGGCATCAGTTTCGTGCGCATCTGAAGCGCCTGCGGGAAGAAGGAATGCTGGCCGAAGGCGCGCGCGTGTATGCGCATCATTTCGTGCACCATAGCAACCCGCCGCATGAGGAGCTCGTGGCGCTCGGGGCGCGGCACGGATATGAGATTGCGTACGACGGACTGCGGGTGTGGATTTAGTCGGCACGCACATACCAGTCCTCGAAAAATGAGATCTTCTCGCGAACACGCCGATACCCCTGTGGGACGAGCAGCTCATGCAGTGCCTCTCGATATCCTGGTCGTGTATAGCCAATGTGCTCGACGGTGATTACGTCGAATGAATAGCGGCTGAAGTCGAACGCTTTCAAGATGGCAAGTTCGCTGCCTTCTGTATCGATCGAGAGATAGCCCATGCGCCGCGGGGCATCGTGCTGCTCGAGCAGATCGTTCAGGCTGACCGTTGTGACGTGGTACCGAACTGCTTTATCTAAATTTTCTTTTTTACCCCAGAAATGTGGGTCTGCGAACGCAGCCATACTTGAATATGCAGAGGTAAAACTTTGCAGGAATTCAACGGACTCATCGCTCCGTTCGGCGACGCAGCGCAGATCGATCCGGCAGGTTCGATTGCGCTGCAGTTCGTCATGGTAGACGTGTGCAGGCTCCGCCACGATGCCGTTCCAGCCCAGGCGTGTTTCCAGTAGATACGTATTGCTGAGTGAAAATCCGTCCGCTGCACCGAATTCGACGAAGAAGGGCGCGATGTCACGTGTCAAAGTTTCTGAGATGACGAATAGGTCCTGAGTGATCTGTGACGTCGAGTATGCGAGATAGGGAGAGATATGAACTTTCTTCTCCAGACTGAGTGAGCGCCAGAGGGGAGCAAAAGGAAGTGAGTACTGATTCGCACGCGGCGGGGCAAGCCGGGTAATGGAATACCCGGCTTTTTTGAAAAGTTTTTGAACGAGGCTTTTTAGAATCGAATTCACAGCGTCCCGAATTTGAAGACCGTGGTCGAGCGATATGTTTCGCCGGCGCGCAGCAGCGTAATGGGCAGGCTGGGCTGATTGGGTGCGTCAGGGAAGCGCTGGGTTTCCAGGCAGAACGCGCCGTGCTTCTGATAGACCTTGCCGGAGGGGCTGTGGTTCGAGCCATCCATGAACCCGCCGGTGTAGAGGTGGCAGTCCGGCTCGGTGGTCCACGCTTCGAGAGAGCGACCGGTGTGCGGTTCGGTGACGCGCGCGGCGAGGCGCAGCGTGCCGACTTCGCCGTCGACGAGGAAGCCGACGTCGTAGCCGCGGCCGGCGGCGAGCATCGGGTGAGTTTCGTGGATGTGCGCGCCGATCGCCGTGGGTGTGCGGAAGTCGAAGGGTGTGCCGTCGACCGGGTCGAAGCGGCCGAGCGGAATGAGATCGGCGTTCGCAGGTGCGTAGCGTGCGGCGTTCACCTGCACGAGATGTTCGTAGACCGTGGCCGCCGCCGGATTCAGGTTGAAGTAGGCGTGGTTGGTCAGGTTGACGTGCGTGTCTTTGTCAAGCGCAGTGGCGGCGTAGTCGATCTGAAAGGCGTCGTCCTGGCGCAGCGAGTACGTAACGCGCACGTCGAGCGTGCCGGGGTAGCCCTCTTCGCCGTCGGCGCTGCGGTAGGTGAGCACAACCGTGGCGCGATCGGCTTCCTGTGCGGACTCGGCGTGCCACAGGCGCTTGTCGAATCCGCGCAGGCCGCCGTGCAGCGAGTTCGGCCCGTTGTTGATCGGCAGCGTGTACTCCACGCCGTTGAGCGTGAATTTTCCGCCGGCGATGCGGTTGGCGAAGCGGCCGACGAGCGCGCCGAAGAACGGATGCTCCCCGAGGTACGACGGCAGGTTGTCGAAGCCGAGGTTGATGTTCTCGAGCTTGCCGCTGCGATCCGGTGTCACGACCGTAACGAGAATGCCGCCGTAATTGGTAAGGCTGACCTCAACACCGTTGTCGTTGGTGAGGGTGAAGAGATCAGCCTGTGCGCCGTCGGGCAGGCTGCCGAAAGGTTGTCGTGTGAGATTCATGTTTACGCCAGCTCGAGATTCTGCGGTTCATTTTCGATGCGGGTGAGCCAGTAGTGCGCGTCGAAGTGATCGTCGCCGGTGAGGAAGCGCCACATCTTGATGCGGTTGACGATTTCGAGGCGGCCGGTGGCGTTTTCGAACCACGGCTCCTGGCGTTCGAGGATGCTCTGAATATCGTCGGTGACGTACGTCTCGCGCGTGAAGAGCGGTTTGAACCCACCCTGCGCCTGTTCGAGATCCTCGGTGTTCCACAGTCGCAGCTGGCGCACGCGCGGGTTCAGGCGAATCTTGAACATGTAGCGCATCTTGTCGGTCTGGTTGCGGCGTCCGCAGTGCCAGATGCCGTGATGCAGCACGAGCAGTGTGCCGGCTTTGCAGACGATCGGCACCTGGCCGATGAAGTTCTGATAACGCGCGATGTCGGACTCGTTGATGCGGCGGTACTGGCTGCCGGGCACGACGAGTGTTCCGCCCATTTCGAGCGGCACGTCATGCGGGAAGTACATCAGCTGAACGTCAAACGCCTGGCGCGACGTGTCGATGATCGAATCGCCGTGCATGCCCTGCGCGGCGGCTTCGTTCGGCTGGCGCACGTGAACGGCCTGATGATCGAAGAGCGGATCGGGACCAACGAGGCTTTGGATCATGCCCTGCACTTCGGGCATGTCGAGCATTTCCTTGACGGCGGTGCCGGCGTAGCACTGCGACAGCGGAGTGGCTGCGCGCGAAGCCTTGACGCCGCCGGCGTCGATTTCGCGCATGATGCGTTCGTTCAACTCGGCGGGAACGACATCATCGAAGCGCAGGAACCCCTTCGCTACGAAGGTGGCCATTTGTCGCGTGGTCAGAAGATATTTTTTATCGAGGGCCATGTCAAACCTCCAGGATGCGTTCGAAAATAAATTCGTACTGTTGAAATGAAGTGGTGTACTCCATGTTCGGATAAGGCGGGATTAGTTGCGGGAACTGAATGACGCGCCAGCCATCAAGGAGCGCGTCTAGTCCGGTCTGATACGGAGGAACATCGCCGTCGCCGGTGGTTGGCCGGGAGCGGCCGGTGCCGTCATAGACCGACCAGCCTTTGACGGGGCTGTCGAGTGCGGAATTGGCGAGGTACAGCACGAGCACCTGCTGTTTTTTCTGGCTCATAGAGACTGAAATGTACAGCAGATGTGCGTGGATGCCAAGTAAGAGGCGATGCTCGCAACGCTCGTCGCCTTCGTCACAAAATCCCCCAGTTGAAATCAGCCAGCAGCTCCGGCCCACTTTCGGTGACGAGCACCATTTTCTCCGAACGCGCGCCGAACGTTCCCCCTTCGCCTTCGTATGCGCCCGGTTCAACGGCGAAGACCATGCCGGCGCGAATCGGTGTGTGATCGTACGGCACGAGACGCGGCAGTTCATTTACCACGACACCGATCTGGTGGCCCAAGTAGTGCGGCATCGGGATGCCTGCTCGCTCGTACACCGTGTTCGCCGCCTGCCAGGCTTCGGATGCGCGCATGCCCGGCCGCAGATTTTTCACACATGCGTCGAACGCTGCCTGCGAAGCGCGCGCGAATCTGCGCTGATGTGCGCTCGGCTCGACGCCGCCGATCACGTGTGTGTTCGTGCAGTCCGACCAGTAGCCGTCGACGCGCTGGCTGATGTCCATCAGTGCGGCGTCGCCGATTTGTGTGACGCGCGCGCGTGGGCCGCCGGGATAGTTCACCGTGCACGTACGCGGCCCGGTGACGAGCTCGCCGGTGACGGGGACGTCGTGGCCGACCGCCTCGAACATGCGTCGGCTGATCTCTGCCCACATTTCGAATTCGCTGCGGCCGGCTTGTTGCACCAGCTCGGCGAGTGTGCTGTGGCCGATTGCGCAGACCTGTGCGGCGCGGCGCAGCAGCGCGATCTCGCGCGCAGTTTTGATCGTGCGTGCGTGCGCGAGCGCGTCGTCGACGTCGACGAGTTCGAGCTGAGGAAATTCGTGCACGAGCATGCGCGTGACCGACCACGGCGTGCTGCGCGCTTCGACGCCGAGCGCCGCTTTCGTATGTTGCAGCCCGGCTTCGATCAGCGCTGTGCGCGTGCGTTCGACGAACTCCGTTTTCGAATCCAGCGGCGCGAAGCTGTCGAAGTTGCCGAAGACGAGTGTGGTGTTCAGCTGCGACTGCGCGCGCGCAGCGCTGGCGTTCGACGCCGATGTGATCAGCCAGCCGCCGTTGTCGCGTGCAGAGCACAGCGCCAGCGATGGGCCGTACGCGGTTTCAGCACCGGCGCCGATGGGCACTGGCACTTCGAAGCCGGAGACGTACGTGACGTTGTGAATTGACGACAGGAGTGCGAAATCGCAGCCGGCTGTGGCGAGCTCGGATTGTGTGCGGGTGAGTTGTTCGAACATATTCAGCCGATCTCGTAATCTATCGCTGGCCGGGCGGGATTCCACCAGTTTTGCATCGGGTCGGCGCCGGAGACAAGCACGCCTTCCTTGTGCCAGTTGTAGCGCGGGTCGCTGGCCACGTCAGAGCTGCAGTAACGCAGCGTGAGCCCGCAGCGTCGGCGGTTCGAGAGATTCTTGTCCGAACCATGCAGCAGCAGATCGCTGTGTAGAGAAATCTGGCCGGCGCGCAGCTCGTCGTAGACGACTGGGCCGAAGCGTTCCGGGCTTTCGACGGTCTGATTCAGCACGCTCTGTTCATCATCGTCGCTGAGCCGCCAGGTGAGATGACCGAGGCGGTGTGATCCGCTGATGAAGCGCATGCAGGCATTTTCCTGATCGGCGTCGTCGATGGCGAGCCAGATCGTCACGGTTTTCGAAGGTGAGAGTGGCCAGAAGCTGGCGTCTTGATGCCACGAGATGATCTTGCCGTCGCCGGGCATCTTGCAGAAAAACTGCGCGCCCCAGCCGATGACGTCGTTGCCGAGGATATCTTTTGCCAGTGCGACCATGCGCGGGTGCGTGAGCAGGTCGTAGACGGCGCCGTGTTTCATGTGGGCCGAGACGATCGAATAGCTGGTGCGCCCGGCGCGCAGTGTGTGCGTGAGGATGTCGTCGAAGAATGCGCGCACGGAGCTGATTTCATGCGTATCGAATACGTCGATGGGTTTGACGTAGCCGTGCTCGTTGTAGTGTTCGATTTGCGCACGCGTGAGTACTTTCGGATCCGTTATTGTGCTCGGGTGAAAAATCAGGCGTCGTTCGAGTGCGGGCAATTCATCGGGCGTTGGGAAGCTTTTGAGCTGACCAGGATTTTGCATCATGATGAGGAGAATAGGGAAGAATAGGAGAGAGGGAACAAAAAAGAGCGTCTTCAGCTTGTCTGGAATGGGTGGGGTATGAGTGTGATGTCCAGATGCCAGGTGCGCGTTTCGCCGCCGGAGAGGTGGGTGCCTTCGCCGCGCAGTCGCGCAACATCGGGTCGGTCGAACGACGACGTGGCTGGTTCAAGGAACATGTTGTAGAGATTTTGGAATCCGTTCTCGTTGGGCAGGATGCCGAGATAGGGAACGACGTCGGCATTGAAGTTCATGCGCAGGCGCAGCTTGCGTGATGGATAAGTGAGTGCGCACCAGCCTTCGGGCATGCGGCCTTTGACGTAGAACTTCGCCGTGCGTGCGGCGGATGGTGGCGCGACGCGATGCAGGTCGCGCAGTTCGCCATTTGGTTGTGTGGCGAGCGGCCAGTCAAACTCATCGCCGTACTTGCCGAGGCTGCCATCTGAGGAGAAGACGTTGACAATTTTTTGCACGCTCTGCGGAAGATCAATCTCGCAGTCTTCGTCGAGCACGAACATTGGGTGTGCAGCCCAAAGGCAATCAAAGCCGAACTGCGAAAAATTTTCGAGCGCGTATTCGATGTGCAGCGTGTGTGCGTCTGTGAAGGAGATCGTCTTTTCGAGACGGTAGGGCAGCCGCACGCCGTGTACCGACATGTGCAGGCGTTCGCCATCGATTGTGGTTTCCCACGGCAGGCTCCACACTTCGCCGTGATCGGGCAGGCGTGTGCCCTGCCACGGAAATTGTTCGCAGTGGCAGGCATCGATGGTGGGGAACATGTCATCGAGGCCGGAGCACTCGCCGTCGACGTAAACGCCGTCGTATGGCTGCAGTCGATAGTGGTCGCCGGGTTTGTGGATGAGCACGTCGAACTGTTGCGGCATGTAAACGAGCGAGCACAGCTTTCCGCCGATGGATGGCAGAAACTGTGCGCGCAGCGCTCCCGATTCGAGTGTGACAGCGGGCTGGTCTTTGTAGCGGGATTTGAAAATCATGCGATGTGCTTTTCGATGAGCGGTGCAAGAAAGCCACCGCCGCCGTTTTTGGCCAGGTTGCCGCCGTCCATCGGGATGATCGCGCCAGTGATGAACGATGCTGAATCCGAAGCGAGCCACACGGCGAGGCCGCGAATGTCGTCCGGGTGTCCGAAGCGTCCGCGTGGGATTCCGTAGAGAAATGTGTCGCGCAGATATGGATCAGCTTGTGCACGGGCTTCAAGCCCGGAGTTCCAAATCTGTGCGGGCAGGATGGCGTTGACGCGCACGCCGCGGCCGCTCCATTCAGTGCTGAGCTCTTTCGTCATGTGGATGACCGACGCCATCGCCATGCCGTAGATGGCCTGGTGTCGCGCGAGCGATGTGACGCCGGCGATCGAGCCGATGCTGATGATGCTGCCGGCGCCCTGCGCGAGCATGCGCCGGCCAGCAGCCTGCGTGCAGTAAAAGCGGCTGATGACGAGGTTGTGGAAAGTCTGCTGCACATCGGCGAGGATCATGTCTTCGGCCGGGCCGGCTTTGGCTTCGCCTGCCACATTACCGAGGATGTCGATGCGGCCGAACTCGGCGTCGAGCGTGGCATAGATGCGGTCGATTTCGGCGAAGTCGGAGATGTCGCATGCGATCGGCAGCGCGCGACGGCCGAGCTTCGCAATTTCGTGGGCCGTCGCCTCGTTGCCCGCAGCGTTGCGGTCGAGCAGCATGACGTGTGCGCCGGCTTCGGCAAATGCCAGCGCCATTGCGCGGCCCATACCCTGTGCGGTTCCCGTGACCAGCGCTACGCGATCAGTGAGGTCGAAGAGTTGCATGGGTGAATTGAAGGGCAGGGGAGGGGAAAGTGCAAGTCATTTCAGATTTCAGATTTCGTAACTACTCAGGCCTAAATCAGTATTTCCTGCGAAACGCGCTATTCCTTCCCCCGAAAGGGGAAGGAATAGCGCGTTTCGCGTTGGAAAAATGGATGGCCTGAGTAGTTACCAGATTTCAGATTTCAGATTTCAGATTGACGATACATGGCTGCGAACGTTTTCACTGACCTGAGATGTGTACGTTCGTTGATGGAAGTTGATCGGAGTTATCTGAAATCCGAAATCTGAAATCTGAAATCTAAAATTTCGATTCTGTGCTATACCCTCCCGCGTGAAACGCATTTCCGTAAAGCGGCTGCAAGCTGTGGCAAATTCGGTGCTCGTCGCGCTTGGGACGCCGAAGGATCTGGCGCGCATCGTGGCGGATTCGCTGGTCGAAGCGAACCTGGTCGGGCACGATTCTCACGGTGTGATGCGTCTGATGCAGTATGCAGATATGGTCAAGCGCGGGCAGGTCAAGCCAGCCGAACGGAATGAAGTTGCGGCTTTGAATCGTGCGAGTGCGCAGATCGATGGCAAGTGGGGCTGGGGACAGCCGGCAGCGCAACATGCTGCTTCACTTGCGATTGAGATGGCGCGCGAGTACGGTACGGCGGCGGTGACGGTGTCGAACTGCAATCATGTTGGCCGGCTTGGCGAGTACGTCGAAATGATCGCGCGGGAAGGGCTGATCGGCCTGGCGTTCTGCAACAGCAGCCCGATCGTGGCACCGTACGGTGGTCGCACGCGCCTGCTCGGAACGAACCCGATGGCCTGTGCCGTGCCACGTGCAAATGGCGCCGACCCGGTGATGATCGACTTTGCCACTTCCGGAACTGCGGAGGGAAAATTGCGCGTTGCGCGCGAGAAGGGCGAGCCAATTGCGCCTGGGCTGATTCTGGACAAGGCCGGCGCGCCGTCTCAGGATCCGGCGGCGTTCTACGATGGTGGTGTGTTGCTGCCGTTCGGTGGCCACAAGGGCTACGGACTGGCGGTGATGATGGATTTGATCGGCGGCGCGCTTTCGGGAATGGCGCCGGCGTCGTCGCCAAATTATGGCGGTGGCAACGGCACATTGTTGATCGCGCTGCAGATTTTGCACTTCGGGACTGGCGACGTGTTCGCCTCGTATGTCGAAGACTTGTGTGCGAACCTTAAAAATGCGCCGACTGCGCCGGGGTTCGACGAAGTGCTCGTGCCGGGTGAACCCGAATGGCGTACGCGCGTGCAGCGGACGGCAGAAGGTGTTGAGTTGCCCGAGGCGACGTGGATCAAGATTCGCGAACTGGCCGGTGAGTTGTAACGGCCCTGGACTCATGCTTACTCAAGATATTGCTCTCTCCCTTTATCGAACGATGCAGGTAATTCGGCAGACTGAAGAAGCGCTGGCGCGCTCGCATCAGGCCGGATTAATTCATGGTGCGTGTCACACGTACGTTGGTGAAGAAGCGATTGCCGCTGGCGTGTGCGCACATCTGACCCACGACGACGCGCTGTTCAGCACACACCGCGGCCATGGCCATGCGCTGGCGAAGGGCGTGCCACCGCGCGAACTGATTGCCGAACTCTTCGGCCGTGTCACGGGTTGCTCGCGTGGGCGAGGTGGCAGCATGCACTTGTTCTCGCCCGAAGTCGGCATGATGGGAACCAGCGGCATCGTTGGCCCGTGCATTCTGCAGGCGACGGGTGCGGGCTACACGTTCAAGCTGCTCGGGAAGCCGCATGTCGGTGTGGCGTTTTTCGGCGATGGTGCTTCGAACAATGGCGCATTCCACGAAGGGTTGAATCTCGCGGCGATTTATCAATTGCCAACGATTTTTATTTGTGAAAACAATCAATTCGCCACGGAAATTGCGATCACGTATGCCACGCGCAACGCAGATATCTGGACGAAGGCGGCGAGTTTTGGCATGCCCGGTGTATGTGTGGATGGAAACGACTCGGTTGCCGTGTGGCAGGCGGCTGGCGAAGCGATCGCACGCGCGCGCAGCGGCGGTGGCCCGACGCTGATCGAATGTAAAACGTATCGCACGCGCGCGCATGCAGAGGGCATGCGTGACGGCGGTTATCGTTCGGCCGAGGATGTAGAAAAATGGAAGGCGCGCGATCCGATCAAAATGCTCGCGGCGCGCATGCCACAGGAACAAGCCGAATTTGCGGCGATCGAAGCGGACGTAAAGGCGCTTGTTGAAGAGGCGGTCGCGTTCGCCAAGGCCAGTCCGTATCCGGATGGCATCACGGCTACGGAGCATATTTATGCGTGAGTTGACATTTACTGCGGCGACGCGCGAAGCGCTTACGGAGCGCATGGCGGTCGATCCGTCGATCTTTGTGATGGGTGAGGGCATTGGCCCGCGCGGTGGAAACTTTGGCACTACGCTCGGCCTTTATGAAAAGCACGGTCCGCTGCGTTTGTGCGACACGCCAATCGCTGAGCGTGGCTTCGTCGGCCTCGCCTGCGGCGCAGCGATGACGGGTGCGCGGCCAATCGTCGACTTCATGTTTCTCGACTTCATCCTTGATTCGGTCGGCGAGATTTTCAATCAGATTGCGAAGATGCAGTACATGAGCAGTGGCCGATTGAAGATGCCGGTGATTCTGCGCGGCTGCATCGGCATCGGCAGTTCGGCGGCGACGCATCATTCGAGCAGCTACTACTCGGTGTTTGCGCACGTCCCTGGCCTGCGTGTGATCGTGCCTTCGAACCCGCACGACGCGAAGGGCTTGTTTCGCACCGCGCTGCGCAGCGATGATCCGGTGCTCTTTCTTGAACACAAAAATATTTTGCATTTGAAAGGCCCAGTGCCTGATGAGTCCGATGAGTACACGATTCCGTTCGGACTGGCGAATGTGGCGCGTGTCGGCCGCGACGTTACTGTGGTCTCTCTCGGTCTGATGCTGCGTCGTGCGCTTGAAGCTGCAGAAAAACTTGCGGGCGAAGGCATCTCGGTCGAAGTGATTGACCTGCGAACGGTGGCGCCGCTCGACATGCCGACGGTGCTGACGTCGTTGAAGAAGACCGGGCGTATCCTCGTCGTCGATGAAACATTTGCGCCGTTCGGCGTTGGTGCGGAAGTGATTGCGCAGGTGAACGAGCGCGGCTTCGATGATCTCGATGCGCCGCCTGCTCGTTTGAACGGTGCGCATACGCCGACGCCGTACAGCCCGACGCTCGAAGCCGCCGTCGTTCCGTCATTTGATGCGATCGCGCAGGCGATTCGTGATGTCGTCGCCGCGTAGGAGCATCGGAGAAAAATGGCCATCGAAATACTTTTGCCGCGGCTGGGCTGGACGATGGAGGAGGGCACCTTCGTCGAGTGGCTGAAGCGCGACGGCGACGCGGTTGCACCGGGCGACGTCCTGTTCACCGTCGAAAGCGATAAGTCGTTGAATGAAGTCGAGTCGTTTGACTCTGGCGTGCTGCGCATTCCGGCAGGTTCGCCGGCGCCGGGTGCGCGCGTGCCGGTCGGTACGCTGCTGGCGTACATTCTGCAAGCGGGCGAAGCGCTGCCTGTGGAAAGTGCAGTTGCAGCAAGTGTGGATGTTGTTGCTCCGCAGGTTGTGACGAGTGCACCTGTTCGAAACGAAGCGCCGACGACGCCGCATATCAGCCCGCGCGCACGGCGCGTGGCGCAGGAACTTGGTGTGGATTGGAGCGGGCTGCGCGGCAGTGGCAGCAGCGGCCGCATCGTCGAACGCGACGTGCGCGCGTCGCATGTGACTGCACAGCCTGCCGTCGTCACCGCCGGTACTATCGTTGCCAGCCCGCTCGCACAGAGGCTTGCGGCTGAGCTGGGTGTGAACTTGTCGGAACTTGCGCAACGGCTGGGTGGCCGGCGCATCGAACGTGCGGATGTCGAGCAGGCTGCGGCAAATGAAAAAGCAGCAGCGCCTGCGGTATCGAGCGTGGCTGCACGCACGGTGTTGTCGGGCACGCGGCGTGTGATCGCTGAGCGCATGGCGACGGCAGCGCGCACCGTCGCGCCTGTGACGCTGACCACGAGCGTGGACGCATCCGAGATTGTGAGACTGCGTACGCAGTTGAAAGCGGATGCATCGGCGCATGTTCCATCGATCAACGATTTGCTGATCCGCATTTCTGCACAGGCGCTGAGCGAACATCCTGCGCTGAACTCGCGCCTGGAGGGTGATGCGCTCGTGACATCGGCGCAGGCGCACATCGGTCTGGCGGTGGATACCGAGCGTGGCCTGCTGGTGGTCGTGTTGCGTGATGCGCAGGAGAAGACGCTTAACCAAATCACGGCCGGCACTGCGCAGCTGATTGAGCGCGCGCGCGCCGGGCGTAGCGCACCGGACGAACTGCGCGGCAGCACCTTCACGATTACGAATCTCGGCATGTTCGAAATCGACGCATTCACGCCGATCGTGAATCTGCCCGAATGTGCCATCCTCGGTGTTGGTCGTATTGCGCCGCAGCAGGTGGTGATCGATGCTGCAGCAGAAAAAGTGGCGATTCGTCAGATGATGACGCTGAGTCTGACCTTCGACCATCGGCTTGTCGATGGCGCACCTGCGGCGAAATTTCTGCAGCGCATCAAGCGACTGATCGAGCAGCCATATTTGTGGCTGGTGCGGTGATAAGGGATAGGGGACAGAAAAAATATGAGTGAAACAGTGAACTGGCAGTCGAGTTTTGTTACTACTGCGGCGGGGGTGAAGCTGCACATTCAGCGTAGTGGTGGTGCAAAGCCGCCGGTCGTGCTGTGCCATGGATTTTCCGATGACGGAAATTGTTGGCCACTTGTGGCGCGTGAACTGACGAAGACGCACGATGTGATTCTTGCGGATGCGCGTGGTCATGGCTTGTCGGATGCGCCACGCAAAGGCTATGGTCCGGAGGAAATGGCCGGCGATATGGCTGAGATCATCACACAGCTGAATCTGGACAAGCCTGCGGTGCTTGGGCATTCGATGGGTGCGATCACAGCGATGGCGCTGGCTGGTCTGTATCCGGAATTGCCTGGCCGTGTGCTGCTCGAAGACCCGCCGCCGAGCTGGATGCCGGAAGAGATTTCCACAGCTGATTCGCTGCCGCTTGATGAGTTTCCGCCGATGTTCGACTGGATCATTCGCACCAAGCGTCACACCGCTGAGGAGCTGGTTGCTGCGGAGCGCGCGAATCAGCCGGGCTGGTCGGCTGAGGAATTCGTGCCGTGGGCGGAATCGAAGCTGCGTTTGAGTTTCAACATTGTGTCGCGATTCGGCCTTCGGCTCGACTGGCCTGCGATTCTGGTGAATGTGAAATGCCCGGTGCTGCTGATTACATCTGATCCAGAGCGCGGTGGCATGGTGAATGCCACGCATGCGCGCGCGTTTCAGTCGATCGTGCCACATGCGCGTGTGGTGCATATTACTGGCGCTGGGCACAGCATTCGGCGCGACCAGTCGGCGGCGTATATCGCGGCGGTGGTGGCGTTCTTGTAGCAGCTGGTGAGAGTGGATTGTCACTATCCACTCTCACTATCCACCATTACTTCCCCATCAGTAACTACTCAGGCTAAGTTCCTGTCCATAAGTTTTGTCCGGCAGATTCGCCTCCCCCGCTTTGCGGGGGAGGCGAATCTGCCGCCAGAACTTTTGGCGACTCACTTAGCCATTTTTCCAACGCGAAACACGCTATTCCTTCCCCCTGAAGGGGGAAGGA
>CANJQH010000080.1 GCA_947476335.1 Anaerolineae bacterium
CTTGCTCAGCTTGCACCAATTCCTCAATCTCTTCCCGCTTCAACTTGAATTGTCGTGGCTTGCCCATCCCCCTAGTATGCGTCAATTTCATTTCTGAAATCTATAAGTTCCTGTCCATAAGTTTTGTCCGGCAGATTCGCCTCCCCCGCTTTGCGGGGGAGGCGAATCTGCCGCCAGAACTTTTGGCGACTCACTTAGGCTTGGGTAGTCACGTTAATTACGTGATAGGAAATAGATCGGCCTGCGCAGGCACGTAATTTTTGCAAAATAATTTGTTCTGTGACGGACAATGGCCTCTTTTGAATGGTTACCCGCCGTCTCTATGATCGACTATGACTGACGTCGTTGTTGCCCAATTGATCCCGGTTTGTACGGCGACGCCCGATCGGGGTGTCGATGTTGAAGTTCAGCCGGATGTGCGCACCGATGAGCTGCAGTGGATCGAACCGCCGTACCGCGTGCTGATTCACAACGATGATGTGACCACGTTTGAGTTCGTCATCGATATGCTGCAGAAAATATTCCGCTTGTCGTATACCCAGGCGGAACAGGTGGCGCTGGCCACACACGTGTATGGAATCGCATTGGTGTGTGTGCGGCCACAAGGCGAAGCTGAGCGGCTGGTAAATCAGGCCATCTTTGCGGCGCGGCTTGAAGGCTTTCCATTGATGTTGACTTGTGAGCCGGATGATGCATCGTCTGCATAAAAGACAGTGGAATTGCGAAGTCCGAAAATGAAACATCTTTTCAAAAAACTGAAATTGTTGATTGCGTCGTTGCGTATACAGTTGCTGCAGTTTCGGTATTTCTCAAACGCTTTTCACCTCGTGTGGGATGCGGCGCCGCGCTGGACGCTGCTGACCGGCATCTTCATGTTGATTGGGTCGCTGCTGCCCGTGGCAAATGTGTTATTGACGCGCTCAGCGATTCATGCTTTGGTCGAAGTGTTTGGCAAAAATGGCGTGCCCTTCGATGCATCGAAGCACCTTCCTCCTCTCGCTGGTTTGGCTGGGCTGATGCTGTTCGGTGAAATTCTGGGAAGTGTGAGCGCGTATGTTCGGGTGAATCTGAGTGAGCATGTGCAGGACAGCATCGTCGGGAAGATTCATGTGAAATCGATTTCGCTTGACATGCAGTTCTTTGAATCGTCTGAGTATTACGATCAACTGCAGCGCGCAAGCACGGAGGCAGTCGATCGTCCGCTTGGCATGCTGCAAAATATGGCCGGCTCGATTGGCAATCTGATCACGCTGGCGGCGATGACAGGTTTGTTGGTTTCTTACGGGTGGTGGTTGCCGCTCGTTCTACTCATCGGCACGCTGCCGTCGTTGTGGGTTGCCTTTCATGTCACCAGGCGCGGGCAGAAGTGGCGCAGGGCGAACACATTTGATCAGCGGCGGATGTCGTATTTCAACTCCCGATTGATCGGTGCAGAGTCTGCTGGTGAAATCAGAGTGTTCGCCCTTGGTGAGCACTTCCGCAACACGTATCGCGCAATACGCAGCCGATTGCGAGGTGAGCGTATGCAGATGATGCGCGACGATATGCGCATGCAGTTTCTGACGAGTATGTGGGCATTTGTCACTATTGGCGCTGCTCTGCTCTGGATGCTGTTGCGCGCGATGCGTGGCCTGATCGGACTCGGTGATCTCGGATTGATGTACCAGGCGATTAATCAGGTGCAGGGGCAGATGAGTGCGATGGTGTCGAACACCAATGAGATTTATCGAAATCTTTTTTTTCTTGATGACCTGTTTACATTTCTGGATCTGCAGCCCAAGCTTGTCGATTCACCAAATCCTGAGTTATTGACTGATCTGCGTCGTGGTGTGCGTGTCGAAGGCGTTTCGTACCGATATCCCGGCAGTGAACGTTTCGTGCTGAAAAATTTCAATCTCGAAATTGGCGCTGGCAAGATCGTCGCCATCGTCGGTGAAAACGGTGTCGGCAAGAGCACGCTGCTCAAGCTTTTGTGTCGCTTTTACGATCCGGAAGTTGGGCGCATTACGTGGGATGGACAGGATCTGCGCAACGTTGCACAGGCTGATCTGCGGCGTCGAATCACGGTGCTTTTTCAGCAGCCGGTCGTATATCCCGAATCTGTGCGCAATAACATCGCATATGGCGACATCAGCGCGCACCTTTCGCATGCAGACATCGAGTATGCGGCGCAGTCGTCGTCGGCGGATACGTTTATCGAGAAATTGCCGGAGGGATATGAAACTGTGCTTGGGCGCTGGTTCGGCAAGACCGATTTGAGCGGCGGGCAATGGCAACGCCTCGGCCTTGCGCGCGCATTTGTGCGCAAAGCCGACCTGGTGATTCTTGATGAGCCGACGAGCGCGATGGATTCATGGGCGGAGTCGGATTGGATGATGCGTTTTCGCACCCTGGTCGCTGGCCGCACGGCGCTGATGATTACGCATCGTTTCACCACTGCGTTGCAGGCGGATGTAATTCACGTCATGCACGAAGGCGCCGTCGTCGAATCGGGCACGCATGCCGAGCTCGTTGCGCTAGGGGGGCGTTATGCCGAATCATGGCGTCGCCAGATACGTGATGCGAGCGCAGACTGAAGCGAGGGTGCCTCGACGTTGGCGCGGATGAATATGCACGTGTGCTGCATGGCAAGGGCCGGATTCATTTAGAGATATGCGCCCGCGATCAGCGCCAGCCGCTCACGTGCGGCACTTGGAATGCGTTCGCGTGCGGTCATCACTGCAAAGCGCATTACGCCTGCTGTCTCGTGTGGCAGCGCCGGTGCAGCATCGACGATGCGTGTGATCGCTTGCTGCGCGAGCGCCAGATTCTGATGCAAACGCTCGATCACTATTTCGACGGTCACTTCGCCTTCTTCCTCGCGCCACACGTCATAGTCTGTCACATGCGCCATGATGGCGAAGTCCATTTCGGCTTCGCGCGCCAGGAATGCTTCCGGGCTGGCGGTCATGCCGATGACGTCGCAGCCCCAGGCGCGAAACGCGTGGCTCTCCGCTTTTGTGCTGAAGCGCGGTCCCTCGATCGTGATCAGCGTGCCGCGCTCGTGCACCGTGCCGCCTGATGTCCGCACTGCGTCGATTACGGCGCTGCGCAGGCTGTGGCTGAACGGTTCACCTACAGATGCATGCCCGACGGCGCCGTCGTCATAGAACGACGCGGCACGTCTGCCTTTCGTGAAATCGAACAGCTGATCCGGCACCACAATGTCGCGCGGCTTCATTTCATGCCGCAGGCTGCCGCAGGCGCTTACGCTCACTACGTGCTTCACGCCAAGCGACTTGAGCGCGTAGATGTTCGCACGGTAGTTCACTTCGCTCGGATTGAGTCGATGTCCACGCCCATGCCGCGGTAGAAAAGCCACTCTGCGGCCGTTCAACGTGCCGAGGATCACCGCGTCCGACGGCGCGCCGAATGGGGTGGACACGACAATTTCCTGTATGTTTGTCAGGCCGGGCATTGCGTAGAGGCCGCTGCCTCCGATCACACCGAGGGAAATGGAATCGCTGCTCATGCGCTGATTGTAGAGGTTTGCAGCGTAGCAGTCATTCTGGATGTGGCGTGGTTGTGGCGGCGTAGCCGCTGCATGTCACCCCGGCGCGTGTCAGGCCGCGTCTCAAAAAGAGCGCACGTGCGGCAGCCCGTGGCACGTGCGCGTCAAGGCAGATTGTGTCCGCATCGATGAAAATGCGCGTGCCGTTGTGTGTGGTCACGCAGTGCTGTTGCGTGATGCTCAATGCCTGTCGCAGGCATGCGTCGAAATCGTCGATGAGCGCGCCGTGCATGCTGCGGCCACGCAGCGTGCCGTCGGCGTCGTAGATGCGGTCGGCGAACATTTCACCGGATGCGCGCAGGCCGGCTCGACGCGCAGCGCGAAACAAATGCGATTCGGCCGGTGCCACAAGTGTGAGCGTGCGGTCGATTGCAGCGAGGGACTCAGCGATTGCAACAGCGACGTCCGGATCGGTTGAGGCAAATGCCTGCAGCGTTCCTCGCATGCGCACAAAACGCAGCGTTGCATTTTCTTCGTTGCATAGGCGGCGGAATTCCATGACCTGACGGCACACGCTTGTCGCGAGTGAGCCGGGATCGGTCAGCGCAATGCGCGTGCCGAGCGTCGTGCGTTCGACACTGTCCGGCGCCGCACCGATGTCAACGCTGTGCGCAAGGCACAGATGAATGCAGTGACGCTGTTCCTCCACGGCAACCGAATGCGCGCCGCACGCGATGTTTGCTGCATCGAGCGTTGGAATGAGCACGTCGTCTTCGATGAGGCCGTCGCCGCAGTCTGCTGCGAGTGTGATGCGCATGAGTCGAGCGATTATCATGCGCGCACTTCATGATCAACGAATTATTTGGCAGCTTCCTTGCACTTGCAGGCGGCTTTGTGTGGGGCAGCGGCGATTTTTTTGGTGGTCAGGCGTCGCGCCGTGCGCAGGCGCTGCATGTCGCAGTGTTTGGTGCGCTGACGGGCATCGCTGCTTTACTTGTACTGGTTGTAGTTTTTGCGGAAGGCGTTCCGGATGCGCGCAGCTTCGTGCTCGGCTGTGCTTCTGGCGTGTTTGGCTTGCTTGGCTTGACGGCGCTTTATCACGGCTTTGTGCTGGGGGCGACGAGCGTGGTGGCGCCGATTTCCACAGTGCTCGCGCAGGCGATTCCGGTTGTGTACGCGGCGATCTTTCAGGGCATCCCTGGCTCGTGGAAGCTTGTCGGTTTCGTGCTCGCACTCATCGGATGTGTGCTGGTGGCACGCAGTGATTCCGATATTGGCAATCAAGCGAAACTGGCAATCAGCATTCGGCAGGGTGTGTTGTCTGGAATCGGCTTCGGCGGTTTTTTGATCTGCATCGCGGAGACGTCGAGTGCACACGTGTTCGGATCGCTTGCAGCTGGACGCTTTGCGATGGTGGTGCTGGCGCTGCTGTTGATTTATGGGCGTGGCGGTCGTTTGGAAGCGGTGGCGTTGAGCGTCCCTACGATGTTATCCGGCATGCTTGATGTTGGCGGCAACGTGTTGTTTCTCATCGCGCGCCAATTCACGCGCCTCGATGCAGCGGTGGTGCTCGGTTCGCTTTATCCAATCGCGACGATTTTGCTCAGCCGATTGATTTTGAAGGAGCGTGTCGCAAGCGTGCAATGGCTTGGCATTGCAGTGTGCACTGTGGCTGTTGGGCTGATTGTGAGTTAGAGTAATTACTCAGGCCCAAATCAGTATTTTCCGCAAAACACGCTATTCCTCCCCCCTTCGGGGGGAGGAATAGCGTGTTTTGCGTTGGGAAAATGGCCAGCCTGAGTAGTTACGAGTTAGGTGAGTGCGGCATCCAGTGCTTCGCCGAGGCTGCGCACTGGCAGAAGCTGTAGGCCGGCCGGCGGATTTTCGATCGCACGCGCGGTCTTCGGAATGATCACGCGGCGGAAGCCGAGTCTTGCAGCCTCGTTGAGGCGCTGGCTGATCTGGCTCACGCTGCGGATTTCGCCGCTCAGGCCAACCTCGCCGACGATGGCCAGGTCTGGTGGCACAGGCGCGCCGCGGTTGGCGCTGGCAATGGCCACGGCCGCTGCAAGGTCGGCTGCTGGTTCGTCGATCGTCATACCACCGACGACGTTGACGAACACGTCTTGGTCATGCAGCCGCATGCCGACGCGCTTGCCGAGAACGGCTGTGAGCAGGAACAGGCGGTTGTGGTCGAAGCCGTTTGCGGCGCGGCGTGGCATTGGGTTCTGCGTAGTGCTGGTGAGCGCCTGCACTTCGACGAGCAGCGGCCGCGTGCCTTCCATCGTGATGGCCACCGCTGATCCTGGTGCGTTCATCATGCGTTCGGCGAGAAATGCCTCGCTCGGGTTTGACACTTCCTTCATGCCGCCGCCGGTCATTTCGAAAACACCCACTTCGCTCGTCGGCCCGAAGCGGTTTTTGATCGAGCGCAGAATTCTGAAAATATGGAAGCGGTCGCCTTCGAGCTGTAGCACTGTGTCGACGATGTGTTCGAGCACTTTGGGGCCGGCAATGGTGCCTTCCTTCGTCACGTGGCCGACGATGAAGATGGCGATCGATGAGCTTTTTGCGATCGCCTGCAGCCGCTGTGCGGATTCACGCACTTGCGAGACGGTGCCGGCGCTGGAGTTCAACTCGTCGACGTACATCGTCTGGATTGAATCAATGATGGCCAGCTTGGGCTTCATGTTTTCCAGATGCACAGCGATGTCGTTGAGGTTCGTCTCCGTCAACAGGTAAAGTTCTGAGCTGCCGACGCCAAGGCGTTCGGCGCGCATCTTGAGCTGGTGCGCTGATTCTTCGCCGGAGACGTAGAGTGTGGCGCCGTGATGTTGCGCCACGTCGACGGCTGTTTCCATCAGCAGCGTGCTTTTGCCTACGCCAGGGTCGCCACCGATGAGCACAAGTGAGCCGGGGACGATGCCGCCGCCAAGCACGCGGCCGAGCTCGGTCATTTCCACAGCGAGGCGCGGCATGCTGTCGGCGTGAATCTCCGAGAGCCGCTGTGGCGTGTTGATCGTCGGGCGCGCTCGTCGCACTTCGCCGCTGCTCGGTGTGCTGCTGCGCTCTTCGATAACTTCTTCGATGAGCGTGTTCCAATCGTTGCAGTCGGGGCATTTGCCGGCCCATTTGGATTGGGCAGCGCCACAATTTGAGCAGACGTAGCGTGTGCGGAGTTTGGCAGGAGTGGCGCGTGGCATGAGCGTATTGTAAGTAGAGAGTCAGAGTATAGAGGGGTGCATTCGCCATTGCGTGCGGCCCATCGTTGGTAAATCCCTCGAAACGTGCTATCTCCCTCCCCCGAAGGGGGAGGGAGATAGCACGTTTCGAGGATTCCAATCAGTGCCGATCGCCGGCGGTCGAAAGTTTGCCCCTTTTGGCGAATGCACCCGTAAAGAGTGGAAGTAATGACTTTCTACTCTGACTTTCTACTCTGACTTTCTACTCATTCGCTATACTCCTTCGAATGTTTCGCAGACTCCTCGCCGCTGCCGCTGGCTGTGTGCTGTTGCTCCCTGGCTGTGCGTCCGTTGGAACGCTTGATGCCGTGTCCGTTGTGCCTACCGTAATCAGCCCGAATGGTGATGGCAAAGCCGATATCGCACGCTTCACCTACGCATTGCACACACCCTCTGCTGTGTCGATTTATCTCGTCGACACTGCTGGACGGCGCTACGATCTGCGGCGCAGCGTTGCTCGCCCAGCCAGCCCAAAGAATTTCGAATTGCTTTTCAATGGTATGGACGCTGATGGAAAGCTGGTTCCGAATGGTGAATACACCTGGCACGTAGTAGCGGGCGAATCGAGCGCGACCGGATTGCTGCGCGTCGAAAATGCTGACGAAGCGCCGCCGAAGATCAGCGAATTCACCACCACCACGCGCGAATTTACGCCGAACCGTGATGCGATTGAGGACCATGTCTACATCAACGTCGTCATCGATCGGCCGGCGAAGCTCTCTGTCTACGTGCTTGGCGCTGACGGCTTTCGTCAGGACATCCCGCGCGAAGAACTCGCGCGTATGAACGCCAATGAGGACATGCTTGAAGCCGGCCGTTACTTTTACAACTATGACGGCGGCATCGACAAGGGCGCTGACCCGCCGCCGGATGGCGAATACACGCTCGTCGCTGAGGCCGTCGATCGTATTGGCCAGCGCGATGTGGTGACGCGGCCGCTGACGATTCGTGATTCCGGCCGCCCGGTCGCTGAGATCATCACACAGCCGAACGGGCAGGGCATCGAGTGGCAGGGTATCGGCACCACGCCTGAAGCCACGTTCAAACTTGGCGACACGATTCACTTTTCGATGACTGTGCGCAACGTTGGCACGACGCCAATTCGCACTGCCGGCCCGTTTGATGGCACAGACTGTTACACGCTCGATGAGAACCGTTACACAAAAGGCTTCGCAGAAGAGCCGGGCGTGTGGCGCGTTGGTGTTGATTTTGAAACGAATACGGGCGAAGATCATCCTTTCCGCTGGGCCACAGGTTCGCTGGTTGATCTCGATGTGGTTGAACACAATGGTGTGAAGCTGTATTACCTGGCGCCTGGCAAACAAGTTGTCGTGCACGGCTGCGTCACGTTTACGCGCATCCCGGTGCGTAATCCGTTTCGCATATGGGGCTCGCTGATTCAGGAACAGGTCGAAATTTCGGCAGTGAACAGCAACGTCACGCCGATTCTGATTACGGTGGTAAAACCTTAAATCGTCGGCAAAATTTTTAATGTACTTGACCCTATGCTCGCCGTTGTCATCATCTCCTGGAATGTGCGCGAACTGTTGCGTGGTTGCCTGCGTTCGCTGGCTGCGCAGAATGTCGGGCCGCTGCGCATCATCGTCGTCGACAGCGCATCCTCTGATGGCAGCGCGATGATGGTACGTGATGAATTTCCGTGGGTGGAGCTTGAGGCACTGACGGAAAACATCGGCTACGTGAAAGGCAACAATCTGGCGCTGCGTCGTCTGCTTGCAGATCTGCATCCGCCTGAATTTGTGTGGTTGCTGAACCCCGACACGATTGTGCAGCCTGGTGCTGCAGCGACGCTGTTGGCGTTCATGCGCGAACATGTGCGCTGCGGTTTGTGCGGGCCGCAGCTGCGCAACCCGGATGGCTCGCTGCAACACGGCGCGTTCGCACTGCCTGGGCTGGCGCAGCTGGCGATCGATGTAATCCCACGATTGCAGGCGCGCCTGCGCGATACATCGCTCGATGGACGTTACTCTGCGCAGCAATATGCCGGCGGACCGTTCCGCATCGGCTCGCCGCTCGGCGCTGCAATGCTTGTGCGCACCGCAGCAATTCGTGAAATCGGCCTGCTTGATGAGGGCTTCGAGATGTACTGTGAAGAGCTCGACTGGGCGCATCGCATGGCGGACGCAAACTGGGAAGTATGGTGCGAGCCGCGTGCGTCCGTCACACATTTCGGCGGTGCCAGCAGCGCGCAGGCCAGTGCGCGCGCTGAGCGTCTCAAGTGGCGCAGCCGCCGCCGTTACTACGACAAGCATTACCACTTCATCGCACGTGCGATTGCGCACGCGCTGATCCCAGCCCGTTTTCGTGCGCTGTGACGATGTCTCTGCGCTCACAAGCCTGCATTACGCTTATCACCATTCGTAACTACTCAGGCCAGCTATTTTTCCAACGCGAAACACACTATCCTCTCCCCCGAAGGGGGAGAGGATAGTGTGTTTCGCGGGAAATACTGATTTGGGCCTGAGTAGTTACCATCATTCTTTGATGGAGGTGCTGCTGATGAATCGAACGAACTGCTTGCTGGGTCGACTTGCGGCTGTATTCGTCCTTGTGGTGTGTGTGTATGCGCCGAGTGGGCGTGTTGATGCGTACGACTCGCCGTATTGGCTGGGTGAGTATTTCGACAACGTCTCTCTTGCTGGATCGCCGGTTCATCTGCAGACGACTGACGCAATCGCCTTCGACTGGGGTTTTGGCTCTCCTGGTGCGGCGCTGCCGGTTGATGGATTTTCTGCGCGCTGGATGCGCCCGGTTGAACTGCAGATGGGCACGTACCGCATTCGTACTCGCGCCGATGATGGTGTGCGTGTGTACATTGATGACAAGCTGGTCCTCGATGAATGGCGTGATGGCCCGGTGCGCGAGCGTTCAGTGGATGTGGCGCTCGGCGGTGCACATCTGCTGCGCGTCGAATACTATGAACGCAGCGACGTTGCGTCCGTGTCGATGACGCTGACACGTGTTGAAGCGCCCACAGCGATTCCGGCGCCGTCCAGCTGGCGAGCTGAATATTTCAACAACGTGGTGCTGAGTGGCTCACCTGTTTTCGTGCGCAATGAAAGCGTCATCGATTTCGATTACGGTACGGGTTCACCAGATTCGCGTGTGGCACATAATAATTTTTCGGCGCGTTGGACGCGCACGATGCGTTTTGTCGCCGGCTACTACCGCATCGGTGCACGCGTAGATGATGGCGTGCGTGTGTACTTTGGCGACCGCCTCGTGCTCGATGACTGGAAAGAAGGTGCGCTGCGCGTCATCGAATCACCGGCACTTTTTCTTGCCGGCGATATTCCTGTGCGCGTTGAATATTTCGAACGCGCAGGCAGCGCAGCGTTGCTTGTTGATTTCACACCCACTGTTGTTGAGCCCGTTACTCCGACGCCGAGTTTTGCCGCCTGGCGTGGTGCGTATTACGCAAACGCTGGCTTGAGCGGCGTACCATTCATCACGCGCAGCGATCGCGCAGTTGACTTCGACTGGGGGCAGGGCGCTGCATCTGCGGGTCTGCCTGCAGACAATTTCTCGGTGCGCTGGACGCGTCGGCTGCGTTTCGCGCCTGGATCATATCGATTTAAGATTCGGGTTGATGATGGCGCACGCGTGTATATCGATGATCGGCTGCTGATCGACGAATGGCGCGAAGGTCCGCCGCGCATAGTTGTGGCGGATGCGTCGTTGACGGAGCCGGCTGAAGTGCGCGTAGAGTATTTTGACCACGGGGGCAGTGCACTGGTGCAGTTTGCATATGAGCGTATTGACCGCTCGTTTCCTGATTGGCACGCTGAGTATTTTGCCAATGCATTTCTCGAAGGCGAGCCTGCACTGGTGCGCAATGACGGTGCAGTGAATTTCGACTGGGGGATGAATGCGCCCGCGCCATGGCTGCCGGCGCATGATTTTTCAGTGCGCTGGACGCGGATGCAAAACTTTGCCGCTGGCTGGTATCGCTTGGCAACGACGGTCGATGACGGCATGCGTGTGTACATCGATGGTGCGCTGCGGATCGATCAGTGGCGCGAGGGGGCGGTGCGCAGCGCTGATACGGTTGTGTGGATCAACGCAGGTCGGCGCGAGGTGCGCGTGGAGTACTTCGAGCGTTCGGGTGGGGCGACTGCACGCTTTGAAATCGCGCCGTCTGCGGCGCCGACGATTACGCCGGCGCCGTGACGATGTGTTGGGCGAGGCTTGCCTTGCCCCTACTTGGCAAACTCGACGGCGCGTGTTTCGCGCACGACGGTGACCTTGATCTGGCCGGGGTACTCCATGGATTCTTCGATGCGTTTGGCGATGTTGCGGCTGAGTTCCAGGCAGGACAGATCGTCGATCTGTTCTGGCCGCACGACGACGCGCAGTTCGCGGCCGGCCTGCACGGCGTAGGCTTCGGAGACGCCGCGGAATGCGCGAGCTGTGTCTTCGAGCTGTCGCACACGCTTGACGTAGGTCTCCAGCGTTTCGCGGCGCGCGCCTGGGCGGCTGCCGCTGATGGCGTCGGCGATTTCGACGATGACGGCCTCAATCGTCTCTTGTTGCACATCATGATGATGCGACTCGACGCAGTGCACAACGCGTGGGTTGATATTGAAGCGCTTCAGCAAGTCGACGCCGAGCTGTACGTGCGTGCCTTCATTCTCGCGGTCGAGCGCCTTGCCGATGTCGTGCAGGAGGCCGCCCATTTTGCAGATCTTCACGTCAGCTTTGAACTCGCTCGCCAGCAGGCCGGCGATGCGGGCGCTCTCGACTGAGTGAAAAAGCTGATTCTGGCCGTAGCTGGTGCGGTACTTGAGGCGGCCGAGCGTCTTAATGATTTCGCTTGGCAGGCCGGGCACACCTGCCTCGACGCAGGCGCGGTCGCCCTCGTCAGCCATGACACGTTCGACTTCACGGCGTGCCGTTTCGAGCGCCGACTCGATGCGTGTTGGGTGAATGCGTCCGTCGCGCACGAGTGTTTCGAGCGCACGGCGGGCGATTTCGCGCCGCACCGGGTCGAAGCACGAGATCGTGACTGCTTCGGGTGTGTCATCGACGATGACGTCGACGCCGGCGACCTGTTCAAAGGCCTGCACGTTGCGGCCATTGCGGCCAATGATTCGGCCCTTGGCTTCCTCACTGGGCAGTTCGACGACGGTGACGGCGCGTTCGGCGACAGTGTCGGTTGCTACGCGCTGCATCGTTTCGATGACGATCTTACGTGCGCGATGCTCAGCGGTTTCGCGCGTTTGCGCTTCCACTTCGCGAATCGTGCGAGCCATCTCATTACGCGATTCTTCGCGCACGGCGCTGAGCAGCTCAGCGCGTGCCTCATCACGGCTCATGCCGGCGACATGCGCCAGCTTCTCTTCGAGCATGATGAGTTTGTCTTTTTGCAGCTTGTCGAGGTCGGTCTCCCGTTTGTCAAGCATCGACTGACGCTTGTCTGCGGTGCGTTCGCGCTGTTCGACTTTCACTCGCTGGGCTTCCAGTTCGCGTCGACCATTCTTGAGCCGATCTTCCTCACGCTGAACTTCGTTGCGCCGCTCCTTGAAATCTCTGTCGGCTGTATCGCGAATCTGAGCCGCCTCTTCCTTCGCGTTGACAATCTTCTGCCGTGCTTCGGCCTGCGCTTCATCGAGCGTTTTTTGTGCAGCACGCTGCGCTTCCGCTTTCAGTTTTGAACCATCGTCCATCGCCTGTTTGCGGCCAAGAACATATCCGCCTGCTCCGGCGGCTGCTGCAGCCAGCAGCGCCATTGCGGCTGTGATCACTAAATCCATGTAGCTTCGCCTTTTATTGAACCGCTTCGGCCTACTCCTGCGTGTCCGCCAGGTCGTCCGTCTCGATTCGCCGTAATGCTTCTTCCATCGCGGAATATTCGAACCCGCTGCGCGCAAGAAACTCGAACAGTTTGCGTTTGCGATCGCGTGGAGGCAGTGATGCGAGCTTCGGCCAGCGCCTGCGCGCAGCCTCCGTCGCTGCATCCTCATCGTTCACACCTTCAAGTGCAGCTTCGATCTCCGAATCTGCGACGCCTTTGCGTCGCAGCTCCCAGGCGATCATTCGCCGTCCTCGTGGTGCGGCACGCAGGCGGCTTTCCACCCACGCTTTGCTGAACGCCTCGTCGTCGAGCAGGCCCGCTGAACGCAGCTGCTCAACCACACGTTCGATCGTTGCTGCGTCCACGTCTGCACGTTGCAGACGCTGCCGCACTTCCCGCACGCTGCGCGGTCGAAATGCGATCAGATTCACCGCACGCTGCTGCGCCTGCTCTAATGTGTCCGCTGCACGCAGCGCCACAATTTCCTCATCACTCAGCAACTGTCCTGTCTTGAGCCATACGGCATGAATCAGCGCTAGACCGAAGGCGAACTCGCCATCGATATGAACATTGACTCGATCTTTTGCACTGCGCTGTGCTTTCAGTGCCGTGATTGTTCCTGCCATTCGAAATTCGCTTTGAAGAGCAATTTTAGTTCATTACAGTCAATTCCGAAATTCGGGGAGTGACTAAACTCAAGGATATTTCGCGAATCACGGCAGGGCCCCGCCGCCCGCAGGGCGATGCCGTGATTCGCGGGTTCATGTAGTCGAGTTTAGCCACTCCCAAATTCGGCTCGGCCATTATTCATGCACATCGTCAGGCGTATCGATGCCTCAGTGTGAAACCGGTTGCAAAGGGGTAAGTATGGGTATTTTGTGTGAGGATGCCCCAAAAACCCAGGAAAATTACTGTGGGTGATATACTTTTTGAACGCGGATTAGGTCTCCTAAGTGAGTCGCCAAAAGTTCTGGCGGCAGATTCGCCTCCCCCGCAAAGCGGGGGAGGCGAATCTGCCGGACAAAACTTATGGACAGGAACTTAGTTGCGTGTTAGTCGGGTGTTAAATGAGACGGTAATTTATCAAGGAGTTCAACTGAGATGGCGAGTTACATTTCGCGACGTGGATTGATTAAGACCTTTGGACTTGCTGCCGGTGCGCTGGTTTTGGCTGCGTGCGGCGGTTCAGGAGCCTCTGTGCCTCAGGCTGCTGTAGCGCCTGTGACGCTCGAGCTCGGCTCCAAGGGTGATGGGCTGGCTTTCGACAAGACTGAGCTCAGCGCCGCGGCCGGTGCCAAGATCACCGTGAAATTCAAGAACAACGCATCCGCTGCCAGCGGTAACAAGCATAATTTTGTGCTGGTGAAGCCCGCTGATGCGACTGCGGTTGCTGCGGACGGCATCGCCGCTGGTGAAGCCAGCGGCTACCTCAAGGCGGACGACAAGCGTGTTATTGCGCACACCAAACTCTTGGCTGCCGGTGAGAGCGGCGAAGTCACCTTTGATGCGCCTGCTGCCGGTGCTTATGAGTACATGTGCTCTTTTCCCGGTCACAATGTGGTGATGAAGGGCACGTTGATAATCAAGTAGATCGCAGCTTGGCTCACAAAAAAACTCGCGCGTTGCACAACGCGCGAGTTTTTTTATTTTTCATGCTTAGGGCAATCGGCTTAGGGCAATCGGCTTAGTAGTCCGTCCAGGCAAAACTTGTAAGCGTCTGCCCTGTGCGAACCTTGCCTACAACCCATATTGCGCCCATATTGCGCCCATATTGCGACGCAGCAATTTCCCACGGGTGCGGTTGTGCATCCCAGACCGATGGTCTGGGCTAGGACTGCGTCGCGCCTTTGGCGCTTTTTC
>CANJQH010000081.1 GCA_947476335.1 Anaerolineae bacterium
AATGTGGCAGAACCCGCCCCAAATCCTTGAAAATCCGCGAGAATTGACGGTGCGTCCGGGCTTTTGCGTGTTGGTTTTTGTTCACACCATAATCATGATCGCAAAAGCCCGGGCGTGCTTTTCCTCAATAACGATGTCCCCTTGTGAGGGTGCCCTCCCTCACTACGTTCTGCTCCACAGGGTTGTGCAACCGCCTCCGCGTGCTCACCTCCAGCCTGGCGCTCGCAGAAGCGAGCGGGCGAAGTCTGCAAATGCTGTGGCCGGCGTCTTTCGAGTGCACAGCTTCATTTCAAAGCCTGTTCACGAACGACTGGCCCGTCATTGAGCGTCATCCACATCAGCTTCCCCACGCTGACCGGATGCGCATATACGACGACCACGAAATCCCGGATCTGCTGACCACCGACGAAGCGGACCTGTACGCAGGCGCATACTCCTGGCTCCTGCAGCCGATTCGATTCGCCCATCACGCCGCCGCATTCGAACGCACGCAGGAAATCTTCCGCCAGCTGCGCCCAACACCCGCCATCCAGCAGGCCGTCGACGACTTCCGCAACGCCCACTTCCGCAGCCGAATGATCGGCGTGCACCTGCGCCGCGGCGATTTCATGCACCTGCGCCCAGACCTGAGCGGCAATACACCCGAAGCCTTCGCCGAGATCGATCACATCTTGTCCCTCGATCCCGCCGCCGGCATCCTGCTCTGCAGCGACGACAACGCCGAAGCACCTCCCAGCAAACCTGCACCTCTGCGTGAGGGCCTGCACGACAAGTTCCTCGCACGCTACGGCGATCGCGTCGTCTGGACCACGCCACACACCGGGCCGAAACGCTTCACACGCGATTCCGAACACGCGCTCATCGACCTGTGGCTGCTGCGTTCAACAAACTATTTCATCGGCACGCCATGGAGTTCGTTCTCTGAACTGGCCACGTTCGCCCACGATGTGCCATCGGTGCTCGTCAGCGGCGGCACGCCGAAGTACCGCCGCACAGAGCGACTGTTGCGTTACACCGGCATGCTGGCCATCCTGCACGCCGTCAACCGCAGACGACAAGGATTTGAAGAGCCGACGCCGCTCATATTGCGAAGAATCAAGCACAAAGTTCTATCACTGTTGCACCCTTAACGCCGAGATGTGCGGGATCGTCGAAATCTGCCGAATCGCCGAATGAAAACGCGTGAACGGGGCGCCGGAAGTGCACAAGGTACAATCACGCCCAATTACAGAGGTGCGTCGCCTGACGAAAACGCTCGAATTTGCACAACAATTTCGAGGGTGTGGAGTAAACCACGTGGCGCCGCCGCCTGATATCAAAGATAAAGCCGTTCGTCTGGGCTGAGGCGCGAGGATTCTCGTGCCTTTTTTTGTTGCTCGCACGACAAAACGTGCAACAAAAGCACCGAACATGTACCTGCTCAGGTCAGGCTATTTCCCATCGCATGCTTCGCAGGAAATTTTGTCCTGAGCCCGAGTAGTTACCCGAACACAATCAGGAGTTCCAAGAACATGAGCGATTTTCTTCTGCGCGGCGATCTGCATGATATCGACCCAGAGGTGGCGCAGCTCGTCGACCTCGAACATTCACGTCAAATGCACAAACTGGTCATGATCGCCAGCGAGTCATATGTCCCCGCAGCAGTGCGCGAAGCAGAGGGGTCGGTCTTCCAGAATATCTATGCCGAAGGCTACCCGCACGCCGACATGCACGTGCAAACCGAGGCCGAAATCCTCGACTACGACCGCCAGCTGCCGTTCTTCCGGCGCAACGCCGATCGACGCTATTACAAGGGCGTCGAATACTGCAACCTCATCGAGTCGCTCGCGCAGCGCCGCGGCGCCGAAACTTTCTGCCCGCCGCACCTCAAGCCAGAAGATCTGTACCTGAACGTGCAGCCGCTCGCCGGCGCCATCGCCAACACGGCGATATACGAAGCATTCGTACAACCCGGCGACACCGTCATGACGCTCGACCTGCTGCACGGCGGCCACCTCTCACACGGCTCGCCCGTCAACGTCACCGGCCGCCGCCAGCGCATCGTGCACTATCGCGTGAACGAAGAGACCGAGCTGCTCGATTACGAGGAGATCATGGAACTCGCACAGCGCGAAAAACCGAAGATGATCATCGCCGGCTACACGTCATATCCATTCGCACCCGATTTCCAAAAATTCCGCGCCATCGCCGATTCAGTCGGCGCACTGCTGCTCGCCGACATCGCCCACACCGCCGGCATGGCCTGCGCCGGCGCATACCCCAACCCGGTTGGCATCGCGCACGTCACCAGCTTCACCACACACAAGACGCTCATGGGCCCCCGCGGCGCCATCATCATCACGACCGATCCGGAACTCGCCAAAAAAGTCGACCGCGCCGTATTCCCCGGCATGCAGGGCGGCCCGCACATGAATAAGGTCGCCGGTATGGCCACCATGTTCAAAATCGCGCAGACGCCGGAGTTCAAATCGCTACAGCATCAGATCCGTGCCAACGCCATCGCCCTCGCACAAGCGTTCAAAGACAACGGCGCACGCGTAGTGCACGGCGGCACGAACACGCACATGGTGCTGGTCGACTGCAAAAGCATCGCCACTCACGACGGCGAACCGCTCATGGGCGACATCGCCTCACGTATCCTCGATATGGTCGACATCGTGTGCAACCGCAACACGATCCCAGGCGACCGCGACGCCTCACGCCCAAGTGCCCTGCGCTTCGGCACTGCATGGATCACGCAGCGCGGTCTCGTTGAAGAGGATATGCGCGAGATCGCCAGCGTAGTCACCTCAGTGCTGAAAACCGCCAAGCCATACACGATCGGCGAAAAGCGCCTGCCACGCGCACGCGTGGATTTCGACGCGTTGCTGGCCGGCGCCGAGCGCATCGGCGCGCTGACGCACAAAGCCGGCGCCGACGCGAAGGTGCGCAAGCCAGCCTATCCACATTTCTGGCACACCACCTCCGCCAAACTGAAAAGCCGCGCCGCCTTCGCTTGCATTCTCGTCTCCGGCGCACAGGCTGAAGCGTTCCTGAACGTAGTGCTGCACGGCAGCGTCTCGTCGCTGAATACGAACGAACGCATGAACAATACCGTGCTCAAGCGCAACCGCAAGCCGCTCGTCGACGTCATCGTCGCCCGCAGCGAAAATGGTTACGAGCTGCAGATGCCCACCGCCCGCGCACGCCAAACCATCCAGTGGCTGCGCGCCCTCTCCGACGGCTATGTCATCTTCGACGAAGGCGACATCGGCATGACCATCCCCGGGCCGGTGGTGGTGCAGGAGTAGGGAATAAGTGCCGAGTGCCGAGTGCCGAGAAATTAGGCGCGCCGATGTCGTGGTTTGCTCGGCACTCGGCACTTCTTCCCTACTTGCGCTCATGCAGAACACATATACAGTGCCTGTTCCCATGAGTGCTGTGCCCGAAACGCGTGTCCACAAACCCAAATCCGGCATTCGCGCCGTCGCTGAACAAGTTTCGCTCTCGCCTTCCGCCGTGTCCCTGGCACTGCGCGGGTCCAGCAGCATACCGCTCGAAACACGCGCGCGTGTGCAGCAGGCGGCGGAAAATCTCAACTATGTGCACAAACCGCGGCACATGCGGGAACGCCGTTCCACTCGCAAGTACATCTTCATCATGGACGACCACGGCGATCGCCCAGTCATGTCCAATCCCTTCTTCGGCGAAGTGCTGGCCGGAGCCGAAAATCAATGCGCAGACACAAACAGCACGCTGACGTTCTGCCTGTTGCGCACAAATACACCAGAATTGGCCCTGACGCAGACCTTCACTCGCAGCGAGATGGATGGCATCCTGCTCGTCGGCCCCTATCCACCCTCACTGATCGAACGCGTGTGCCGCAACACGAACGCGCCAATCGTGCTGGTGGACAACTGGTACGCCGGCTGCAGCCTCGACAGCATCATGGCCGATGATTTCGCCGGCAGCCACAGCATGACGCAACATCTGATCGAGCTCGGCCATCGCAATATCCTGCCGCTTTTTCGTTCGCCGGAAAAACGCTCCGCGCCCGCCTTCACCGAACGGCTGCGCGGCTATCAGACCGCCATGCGCACTCATCAGCTCGAAATTCGCGCACCGCTCTACTTCCCCGACGAACTCTACAGCCCGCACCTGATCCAATGGATCGCCGAACACCTTCACAGCGCAGCACCCTTCACCGCACTGCTGTGCGCGAATGACACGTTCGCCGGATTCGCACTGCAGGCACTCGAAATGCTCAAACGCCCAGCGCCAAAATTTGCATCCGTCAGCGGATATGATGACCTCAATATCGCTCAGACAGTATCACCTGCGCTAAGCACCGTGCGGAACCATCCACGTGAAATGGGGGCAATCGCAGTGCAGCGACTGGCAGCGCGATTGAATAACGATACAGGCCCAGCGCAACATATACGGCTGGGCGTCTCTCTCGTCGCACGCGAAAGCACGCGACAAGTTCATCGGCATGAATCTCTGGACTGAATCCCACACCCGCCCACTTCTCATCGCCCATCGCGGCGCCAGTGCCCACGCGCCCGAAAATACGCTCGGCGCCTTCGCACTGGCGATGGAACAACATGCTGATGGCATCGAACTCGATGTCAAACGCTGTGCAAGCGGCGAAGTCGTCGTCATGCACGACCACACGGTCAACCGCACCACGAACGGCTCCGGCACTGTTGAATCACTCACTCTCACGCAACTGCGCACGCTCAACGCCGGTGCAGGTGAACGCGTGCCCACGCTCGATGAAGTGCTCGACCTGATCCGCGCAGATGCCGGCTTCCTTATTAATATCGAAATCACGAACTACGACACCCCGCGCGACGGACTGGAAAACGAGGTGATCAAGATCGTGCAGCGCCACAACTTCGGCCCACGCGTGCTGTACTCGTCGTTCAATCATCTGCTCGTGCGCCGCCTGGCAAAGCTGGATCCGAACGTGCCGCGTGCACTGCTCTATTGGTCGAAAGGACCACTCTATCTGCGCAATGTCTGGCTCAGTCCGTTCATCCGCCACGAATTCCGCCACCCCCATTACGGCATGGTCACGCCACAGTTCGTCAGCAAAATGCACGCCTCCGGCAAACGCGTCAATGCATGGACGGTCAACGACGAAGCACAGATTCGTCGCATGGCAGCTATGGGCGTCGATGGCATCATCGGCGATTCGCCAGTCACCATGCGCCACGCACTGGCGCTGGAATAGGGCACATCCACCGTATTGGGCTGAATTGCTGTCGACGGCCAACCACCCGGCGCGAATCGCAACGCCGCGTATGCGCAGGAGCGCTGCACGTCAGTCACACCTTCGAAGGAATATTCGAAGGAATAATCGGACTGGAATAGAAACAAGAATTTGGGCTGGAGAAGAGAAAAGGGGAATCGCTTAACGCGAAAGCGGAGAGGACAGGATTCGAACCTGCGATGAGTTTCCCCATACGCGCTTTCCAGGCGCGCGCACTAGACCAGACTATGCGACCTCTCCGAGCAAGGCGAGATTATAGATGAATGCAGGCGCTTTTCTCGGCTGCCCGATGTGGAGCCTCAAAAGCTGGATCGGCCCGTTTCTGCCGACCGGCACAAAACAGCGCGATTTTTTGCGCGAATACAGCCGACGCCTGAACTGCGTCGAGGGCAACACTACTTTCTACGCACTGCCCGACGTCGCCACGGTCGAGCGCTGGCGCGACGAGACGCCGGAGGACTTTCGATTCTGCTTCAAAGTCCCGCAACGCATCAGCCATGAGCTCAAGCTGATCAACGCCGAGCAGGAAACAGCCGCGCTGATCGACCGGCTGCAGCACCTCGGCATGCGCCGCGGGCCGACATTCCTGCAGCTCCCGCCATCCTTCGACGCACACATGCTGCCAGCACTGCGCATCTTCCTGGAACGCTGGCCGCGCGAATTTTCCCTCGCCGTCGAGCCGCGCCACGCCGATTTCTTCGGTCCCGCCGAAGCCGAATTCGAAGACCTGCTGCACACGCATACCGCAGCGCGCGGCATCTTCGACACCACACCCCTCTTCGCTCTATCTCCCTCCTACAGCCCAGACGTCCGCCAGGCACAGGCCGCCAAGCCGCGCTTCCCGCTGCGCCGCTCACGCACCGCGCCCTTCACCTTCGTGCGCTTCTGTGGCCAGCCAGACCGCGCAGCCACCCACCCATGGCTCGTCGACTGGGCCGCATATATCGTCAAACGCCTCGCTGCCGGCGAAGACTGCTATTTCTTCCTCCACACCCCCGACGACGCCGCCGCCCCACAGCTCGCCCGCGATTTTCACGATCTGCTCACCCCACACATTTCTCTCCCTCCACTCCCCGATTTCGGCAACCCACAGCAAAGCCTCTTCGGCTAACTCTCCTCACTTTTGCCTCTCTACTCTGACTCTGCCCGACGCCCCCACCAGTCCTTGCGCGAACGTGGATCGAGAAAAGTGCCACGATCCCGCACCGCCACAACAACCGTCCCGCCATCGGCAACGCCCAGCGTCTGCCCAGAGACGGCAGCAGGCAGTTTCCCAGTCACACGCCGCCCATTGAACAGCTGCGCCTGATACGCCGCCGTCAACGCCGCGTCCACGCACAGACCAGACAAGTACACGACATAGCCGCTGCCAACGCCGTCCTGGCGAAAGTACGCCAGCGTCAGTTCGCGTTCACCCGCATACAACACCATCGCCACAAAACCACCGCCAATCTGCGGCGTGCGCCCCGGCGGACGAATCGCAGTGCCCCGCATCACATGCATCTCCAGCACCGAAACGGGCCAGTCATCATTCACCCCACTGCGCACACCATACGGAGGCAAACCGCCTTCATCCCATTTCCAGTCGTAGCGCCGATGCGCTGCTGCAAATACCGGCGCTGTACCCGGCTCGAACATCGCTGTGAACTGCGGCGCATCCGGGTCAGTGGCGCCGCCGTAATCAACCAGATCCAATGCCGCCGCAGTGGCCGTATAGCCCAGCACGGACAAACGCAAATCTGCGTTCTCATCCGTCAGGTGATTGTCTTTGTAATACGGACCGTCGATGTCGATCGTCCCATATACCTCACCCGACACCGGCGCACAGCCGCCCATCCCCACCACCTGCGGCACAAAAATCACCGTGCCCGCCGCATGCACCGGCGCAGCACAGACGATCAACGACATACTCACCAAGACAAGTCGCTTCCACATCATAAAAAATCACCGCTCTTCCCTGTTCTCACTTTCCCAACCCTGATCTCTATCTCCCGCCCTTTACCACCAGTCTTTCCTCGAACGCGGATCCATGAACGCACCACGGTCGCGCACCGCCACAATCAACCCGCCACCGAGCATCGTGCCAACGCGCTCGCTCGATCGCAACGCGGGCAGCCGCCCCGTCGCGCGCAAGCCGCCGCTCATCTGTGCGCGATAGGCCGCCGTCAAGCCCGGGTCAACGCACAATCCGCGCAGGTGAACCACATAGGCATCAGTGACGCCATCCTGCCGACCGTATGCCAGCGTCAGCTCTTCCTCACCCGCATACAACACCAGCGCAGCAAAACCACCACCGATGTCTGCCGGACGCGACGGGGCAAAAACGGCTTCACCCGGCTGCGCCGCCAGCTCAATGGCCGTAACCGGCCAGTCGACGTTCACACCGGCACGCCCACCATATGGTGGCCCGCCACCTTCGTTCCATAACCAGTCGTAGCGCCGGTACGTGCGCACAATCACCCCACCCGCATTCGACACCAACAATCCGCTCAATTTCGGCGCCGCCGGATCCGTCGCACCGTTGTAGCCCACCAGCGCCGGCGTCTCCACTACTTCGGCCAGCCCCAGTACGGATAGGCGTAGATCCGCGTTTTCATCAGTGAGACGGTTGCCCTTATACACGCCGATGACGTCCAGCGTGGCAAATGATGCGCCGGACGCTGGACAGCCGCTGGAGACCAGACGTGCCGCAGCGACGGGAGCTGGCGCTGCAGTCGGTGGTGCCACAACCGGCGCAGTCGCCGGCGCCGGCGCAAGCATGATCAATGCAGGTGTATGCGTCGGCTCCGGCACCGTCGGCTCCGGCACCGTCGGCTCCGGCGAAGGCGTGGCGGTCAGCGGCAAAGGAGTTGAGCTGGCGAGAACGATTGCGGTTGGTGGAGGCGTGATGCTGGGAAAAATCGTCGCCAGCAGGCGAACGCGCGCCGGTGGCGCCGGTGCGCGCGCAGCAACCGCGATGCCAAGCAGCAGTACAAGCGCAGCAGCGATGACCGCAGCGGGGAAGAATTTCACACGAAGGCGCGACATGCGTGCTGGCTTATAGCACGAAGCACCAATGTGGTGGGACAACACGCACGACGCACCTCCGGGTGCGTCACCT
Organism: Anaerolineae bacterium; assembly: GCA_947476335.1. GTDB lineage: Bacteria > Chloroflexota > Anaerolineae > J036 > Brachytrichaceae > CANJQH01. The sequence goes on from CANJQH010000081.1 coordinate 8,355, forward strand.
TCAAAACGAAGGAAACGTACCCGGCTTCTTAGATCTCGGGGATGCCAGTCAGATGCCTGTCAGCCGTCGCACAAGCCAAAACCAGCCGCGCTGATGCTGTCGGCATCGATGTGAAAGTAGCGATACAGGTCGTCGCGATAGCCGGATTGGCCAAACTTCGTCACCCCCAGCGCACGAGCGCGCTGACCGAAGACGCTGCCAACCCACGCCAGCGCGTGCGGCGAGGAATCGTGCACGGTCAGCACCGGCGCCCGGCGAGCCGCCGGCGCAATCAGTTCGGCAAGCAGGTGAGCGTCGTCACCACGCATCTGCGCCGCATGCCAGTCATCGTACGCGCGCCGCGGCGAAACCATGTTGATCAGGTTCACGCGCACACCTTCGCGCTCCAGATACTCCGTCGCCGCCAGCGCTTCAGGCACCATTGCGCCGCTGGTGACGATGTGCAGATCAGCATCGTCGGCACTGCGCAGCGCATAACCACCGGCCAGCATCTGACGCCGCAGTTCGTCGCGGCCAAGGCGGTCGATCACCGGCTGCAACAGCGACTGATCGATCGGCTTGGTCGACAGACGCAGATATGTGCTCTTCCCGCTCGCACGATTCAGGCACTGGCGCAGGCCTTCCAGCAGCGTCCATTCCAGCTCGAGCGCAAACGTCGGTTCCCAGTAATCCAGCTCCGGCAGCTCGATGCCCAGCGACGGCGTCACCGACGACTGGTGCGCGCCACCCTCCGGCGCCAGCGTCACGCCGCTCGGCGTGGCCACGAAGATGAATTTCGAGCCGGAATACAAGCCATAAATGATCGAATCCAAGCCGCGGCAGACGAACGGGTCATAAAGCGTGCCGATGGGAAAGAGCAGCTCGCCGTTGTGTTCGTGCGACAACCCCATCATGCCCAGCAGCGAGAACAGGTTCATCTCGGCGATGCCCAGCTCAACGTGCCGGCCGCGCGGGCCGATCTGCCAGTTCAAAATGCGCGCACGCCCTTCTTCATAATCGGTCGTCACACGCTGGCTGAACGCGCCCACTTTGTTGATCCAGCCGCCAAGATTGGTCGAAATCGACACGTCCGCCGACGTGGTCACGATGCGCTCCCCCACCCGCGGTGCATCGGCCAGGCGCACCATGGCGCGGCCGAAGGCTTCCTGCGTGGAAGTGACTGGCGCCTGCGTTGCATTTAGTTCGCGCGGAATGTCGCTCTCCTGCACCGGCAGCGGGCGAGGCGTGCGACGCAGTTGCAGCGCCGCGGCACGGCTGCGGCACAACTCAGCCTCGGACGTGTGTGCAAGAAAGTTGTCCCACTGTGTCTCTTCGTTGAGGCCAAGCGCGGCATGAAATTCCGCGATGCGCTCCGTGCTCAGCAGCGCCGCATGATTGGCCGGGTCGCCAGCGATCGGCAGGCCACGCCCCTTGATCGTGTAGCAGAAGATCACGCTCGGGCGCACAGTCTCGGCTTCGGCCATGCGGAATTTGCCGATGATCTCGCGCATGTCATGCCCGCCAAGGTTGGCCAGCAGCCCGGGCAGCCGTGCATCGGACACATCAGCCACACACTTCAAAATTTTGCGCCCATTCTTGCGCGCCGCCATCACTTCGCGAATCGCCTCGCCCGGACTGCGGATCAGGCTCTGATATTCCTCATTCGGCATATCGTCGATGAAACGCCGCACCGCTGAGCCCCCGTCACTTTCAAAGACAGCCTGCAAATCGTGGCCATACTTCGCTTCGAGCACATTCCAGCCGCATTCGGCGAATAGCGCCTTGAGCTTGTCCGCGCGCACACCCGGCGTTACGCGGTCGAGGCTCTGTCGATTCAGGTCGATCAGCCAGATCTGATTCGGCGTGTTCAACACAGCGTCGTCAATCAGCGTCTCCCAAATATTGCCCTCATCAAGTTCGCCGTCGCCGCACATCGCAATAAAGCGCTCAGATTCGGTCTTGCCAAAATGGGACTGCGCATACTGCTGCGTCAACGCAGCAAAGCTCGGCGCAACCGGACCAAGGCCCATCGAGCCAGAGCTGAAATCGACCGGCACAAGGTCTTTTGTGCGACTGGGATACGACTGCAGGCCGCCGAATTCGCGCAGCTGCTTAAGCCGCTCCTTCGGATGCAGGCCCATCAAATACATCGCCGCATGGAAAACCGGTGCGGCGTGCGGCTTGATCAGCACGCGGTCGGTGCTGCGCAACAGGTGAAAATACAACGCCGTAATGATCGATACCGACGACGCAGAGCTGGCCTGATGGCCGCCAACTTTGGTTTTGTCCGGATTCGGCCGCACATTGTTGGCGTAGTGAATCATCAATGTGGACAGCCAGAGCAGTTTCTGCTCGATATTTTCAAGCAAAGTGACGTCGCCATCGACAGAAGAGGACACAGAAGAAGCAGGTTCAGAGTCAAGAAGCATCATATTGCGGTTTTTTCGCGCAGGCGGGCGACCATTTTGACCGCCGCCTGATCCAGATGGTGCGCGAGCGTAGCGGCGGCGCCATTGGCGTCGCCAGATTTGCAGAGGTCCAGAATCAGCCGGTGCTGCAGCTGAGCCTGGTCGTGGTAATCGACGTTCGTCAGGTAATTGACGAGATAACGCTGCACATTGGCGTGCAGCATGCGCACGTGGTCGAGCAGGCGCGTCATGCCAGCTGCCCGGTACAGCACCGCGTGGAACTCCCAGTTGAGGCTGCTCCACGCGATCGGGTCTCGTTCGCCATCCATGATTTCGATGAGCCCGGCGGCACGCACGAAGTCGGATCGCGTCATGCGCGGCACAGCTCGCCGCACGGCGAGCGTTTCAAGCACCCCGCGCATGGCATAAATCTCATCAACTTCGTCGGGAGACAGCGCAGAGACGTAGGCGCCGCGGTTGGGCAACAGAGTGACGAGCCCTTCAGCCTTCAATTGCACCAGCGCCTCACGCGCGGGAATCTTGCTGACGCCGAAGCGCGCAGCAATTTCATCCTGCGGCAACGGCTGCCCGCTGCGCAATTCGCCGGTCAGAATCGCGCTGCGCAGGGCGGCGGCGATCATTTCCGGGGTGGTTCCAGTCTGTGTGACGCTCAACGGATACGAGTATACGATTATGCCGGCTTGGCGCAACCTACCACCCAGGATGCATTCGCCAAAAGGGGCGAAAATGGTGGGCATGAAAGAGACGGAGATAAAAGCCGCGCTGATGAAGGATATGGAAGTGGAGATTGATGAGCTCGGGCGTGCACACGGGCCAAGCGATACGCTGACATTGACTCAGATCGAAGACTTGGTGCTGGAGGCACGACAACGGATGAGACAGAAGCTGGTCGAGCGGATGATCGAACTGCAAGAGAGAGCGCGAGGTACGGCCATTCCTGTGAGTCCGGAGACCGGCAAACGCATGCGGCCCAAGGGTAAAAAACAAATGGGAGTCCGCGAATGCGCGATCGTCTTCGCGCACTTGGCCGCAGACACGGTCGACGTCGCATTCGTCGACTGATGGAGAAAAACGGGCTGATTGCGCGGAAAAAGACGCGATTTGTCACGACGACGCAGGCAGATCCGAATCATCGGTCGGCGCTGTGGGTGTCGGACATCACGCTCATTCCCACCGACGAGGGAAACCTGTATCTGGCGGCGACGATGGATCTGTGGTCGCGCATGATCGTCGGCTGGGCGATTCGTGAATCCATGCAGAAAAGTCTGGTGCAGCAGGCATTCGACATGGCTGTGCAGCAGCGCTAGCCGGACTCGGGATTGCTGCATCATTCGGATCGAGGATCGCAGTACACCGCGCACGGTTTTCGTCAGCAGCTTCACGCGCACGAGATCGTGGAATGCAACAGTCGCAAGGGCAACGGCTGGGACAACGCGGCGCTTTACGTTTCTAAATATCTCGCTCGCGCCAAGCCACCACCATCGAGGGCATGGATGAGTATGCAAAAAGAGAGGCGATTATCAGAAAACTCCCATCGTTTCCTTCTGACTGGAACATCTGCAATTGAGGACCAAAAAACATCAAAAGCAAAAGCCCAAGTAGAAGGTAACCCATCGCATAGTAGGCATACCTGTAAGAAGTGTTGCGAACGACAACTTGTCGCTCATCCAGCAGCTCATCTGGGGCATCAGCAATAGATCTGACGCTGATGCGCAATAGCAAGTATCCAACCAAGACAACGAAAATCACAGATATAGCCACAATCGAATAAACAACCAACGAGGCTCCACTAGACCCGAATTCAGATTTCAACGCTGGCCAATAACTTCCCAAAGCCATAAGCACTAAACCAACTGCCATCAAGACAACCAATACTCTTCTATTTCGCTGAGGTCTAAGCCATTTGAATTTCGGGTTCTGATCGCTCAACAGCGCTTTGACACCCTCTTCGGTAACTCCCTCAAACCAATAAAACTTGTTCTTCTTTGACATACCTATCTTCCTTTCTTGAATGGTGTTAGTGAAAACAGTTCGGAAACTTCTTGTTTCAGTAATTTCGCAATGCGTAGTGAAAGAGCAAGTGACGGGCTGTATTCCCCGCGCTCTAGGTACCCAATGGTCTGATAATGGACACCAACCTTGTCGGCAAGTTCCTGCCTTGACAGACCACGTGCGAGACGAGCTTCTTCGATGCGGTTATAAACCGGCTCCTCTCGATTACGACTCATGTTGATAGTATATATGCTACATAGCATTAATGCAATGCAAAATTCCTTAACGCCGACACAGCTCTTTCTAAGAAGCCAGGTTCGTTTCCTTCGTTTCGTAGGCGCGTAGGCGCAGACAAGCGCCATAATCCCCCGCGCATGCACCTCGATCTCACCGCGCGCACGCCGTTTCTTTTTCACTCCACCGTGCACTCGCACGGCTGGTATCAGCTCGCGCCGTTCCAATGGGACGAAGATACGCACATCCTGCGCTGGGCTGAACGACTATCCGATGGCCGCACCATCGCCGTCACCGCCACCGGACTCCAGAACGGCGTGCGCGCCGAAACCACCGTCGCCCTCACCGACGCCGAATCCGACGAACTGCGCGTGCGCCTGGCATGGATGTTCCACCTCGACGCCGATTTTTCAGCCTTCTACGCGCGCGCCGACGCCGAACCGCGCCTGCGCCACTGCCGTGCGCTCGCCCAGGGCCGCATGCTGCGCTCATCCTGGGTATTCACCGACGTCGTCAAAATGATGCTGACCACGAATATCCAGTGGTCCGGCACAAAGCGCCTTGCGCGCGCGCTGGTGGATTACTACGGCGACGCAGCGAACGACGGACAACGCGCCTTCCCAACGGCGGAACGCATCGCGCGCAGCCGCGAAAGCACACTGCGCACGCTGGGGCTCGGCTACCGCGCGCCATATCTGCTGAAGCTCGCGCGCGACGCCGCCGCCGGCCGCGTCGACCTCGAAGCGCTGCGCGATCCAGCGCCGCCCACGCTCGAAGTGCGCCGTCGCCTGCTTGCTCTGCCCGGCATCGGCCCGTATGCGGCCGCAGCACTGCTGGCACTGCTCGGCCGCCACGACTTCGTCCCGATCGATACCGAAGCGGTGGCTGCCGTATCGAAGTTTTTCTACGGCGGCGCACCTGTCGGCGCCAAAGAAATCAATGCCATCTTCGACGCCTGGGGCGAACACAAAGCGCTCGCCTACTGGTTCTGGGACTACAGCTACAACAAACCCGGCTTCTAATAGATTTCAGAAATGAAATTGACGCATACTAGGGGGATGGGCAAGCCACGACAATTCAAGTTGAAGCGGGAAGAGATTGAGGAATTGGTGCAAGCTGAGCAAGCCATAGACGACGCAACAACGCGCATGCGAT
>CANJQH010000082.1 GCA_947476335.1 Anaerolineae bacterium
TCTTTCACCTTGTTGAGACTCTGCTTGACCTGCATCACGTATTCATCCGTCGCCGTCCGCTCATTGCGATTCATTCGCCCATGCTATTCGAGGTCATCGCAGGGCCGACTTCCTACAAATATGCTGAAGTTTGATGCTCTGGCCCTGCCTGCGGGCCGAGGTTGGGGAATGCGCCGCCGAGGCCAATGCCGACGGCCATGGCAGCGAAGATCCAGACTGGCAGGAAGCGATCGAGCGTGGAGAGCTGGCGAAAGACGGAGGGAGTGGGTGCGTTTGCCATGGTGTGTGTAGCAAGTAATTCAAGATAGGTTGAATTAGTTAAGTCGAGGTAAATCGTGGGCGAAGAGGGCTCAGCCTTGATACGCGATGTTGTCGAGCGGCACAGTGGTGCTGTGTGGGCCGCAGTCAGGGCGGCGTGGGCGGATGCGGGCAGGATCGAAAAACGTACCGAAGGCGGCGGTGAGTTCGCTGAGGGCGATGCGATTGATGGAATAGTAAACCCAGCGCGCGTCGTCGGCGTCGCGCTCGACGTCGACCAGACCGGCCTTGTGCAGTGCGCTGAGGTGATGTGAGATTAAGTTTGGCGCGATGTGCAGCGCCTCGCCGAGCTCACAGTTGCATTGGACGCCCTGCATGAGCAGGTCGAGGATTTGCAGACGATGCGGCTGTGCGATGACCTTGAGGCGATCGGCAAAACTGGACAGGGCGAGCGAGGTGGGATAGTTCAATATGCGTTGAATTATATAAGAAAAGAAGATTTCAGGCTTCGAAAGGGGTGCATCCATCGGTTGGGGTAGATTTCACGAAATAGTGTGGGCCATCACCCAGTAGTGCGTCTGAGCAAATGTCGCCCATGTTGCTGCGTTAGTTGCATGTAAAAGAAATGTAACTACTCAGGCCCAAATCAGTATTTCCCGCGAAACACACTGTTCTCTCCCCCGAAGGGGGAGAGAACAGTGTGTTTCGCGTTGGAAAAACGGCTGGCCTGAGTAGTTACAAAGAAATACGAAATACATTGACCTAGGAAACAGGCCCATGGACGGAGAAGCGCAATCGATCCCAAATCGCGGCGAAATTGGTGCTTGACCACTGCCGACGCGTGCATCAAGTTGGCATCGCTATATCCGCGGATTTAGCTTGAACGCACTACTAAGTGGTCCGTCCAGGCAAAACTTGTGAGCGTCTGCCCTGTGCGAACCTTGCCTACAACCCATATTGCGCCCATATTGCGCTCACATTGCGACGCAGCAATTTCCCACGGGTGCGGTTGTGCATCCCAGACCCAGACCGATGGTCTGGGCTAGGACTGCGTCGCGCCTTTGGCGCTTTTTCAGCCTTGAGAAAGGGCGTACTTCGATTCAGCCAGGGTTTGTGCTGAAGGCGCGGCCCTGGCAACGGCGTGGCGCCGATATCAGGATGTTGAGTGGGGACCCGCAAGTTTTGCCTGGACGCACTACTAGCCAGGGACATCCGCGCGTGGGTGTACCATGCCACGTGCGATCACCCACTGGCAACGGATGCGCATGTGGGCATGGAGGTGTGCGAGAAATTTCACCTTTTTTGGCGAATATATCCCCGGCACCCCCGCACGCGCAGCCCCACACCCGAGGCCGGGGGTGCCGGACCCTTATGGTAGACTCGCCGCATACAAATTGGTCTGTCGCACCTCTCGGACTTCAGCGGGAAGAACGTAGTTCATCCCGCGCTTTGTGTTTGTACAGATTTGGAGTAATTCATGGAACTGAAGGATTTTCGCGCGCTCCGTATTTCCCTGGCGTCACCGGAACAGATTCGATCATGGTCGTATGGCGAAGTGACGAAGCCGGAGACGATCAACTACCGCCGACTGCGGGCGGAGAAAGATGGTTTGTTTGACGAGGCGATTTTCGGGCCGACGCGAGACTATCAGTGTTACTGCGGAAAGTATAAGAACATCCGCTACAAGAACATCATCTGCGACAAGTGCGGCGTTGAAGTGACGAAGGCGTCTGTGCGTCGCGAGCGGATGGGGCATATCAATCTGGCGGCGCCGGTGGCACACGTGTGGTACACGCGCCGCGTGCCGAGCTTTTTGGGTACGCTGCTGGACATTACGCGCCGCAATTTGGACCGTGTGCTGTATTTTGCGCAGTATGTGGTGACATTTGTGGATGAAGATGCGCGCCAGAAGGCATTGAAGCGTCTGCAGGAAGATCATGAGAAGCGCATTGCCGATCTGGAAGCGAAGACGCGCGCGCAGGAAGACAGCGTGGGAGGCAAGTTGTTGAAGCAGTTGGTGAAACTGCAGCAGCAGCTTGATGAGGTCACGCAGGGCTTCGACGAGCGCTTGTCCGAGGAATCGGATAGCGTGATGAAGGCGGCCCAGCGCACGCAGCGCGAGATCGAGTCGAAGATGAACAAGCAGATTCGCTCGCCGCTGGTGTTCGAGCCCACGTCGACGCAGATCGCCGCCGAAGGCGAGACGATTGCGCGCGTGCACCTGACCATGCTGAATCGCGTGGTGAAGGATCAGCTGAACGTCATCGAGAAGCGCATCAATGAAGAGAAGGAAGTCGCCACGGACAAGATTCGGGGCGAGATTGAAATTTTGCAGGGCAAAGTCGACGACGACGCGCGCGTGCTGAGCGAGCGGCTTGCCGAAGAAATGCAGCAGATGACGGCGCGTTTCGCGGCGGACAAAGACGATCTGGAGAATCTGGCGGTATGCCAGTTCATGCCGGAGAGTCGCACGCGTGAGCTGAAGATGAAATTCGGCCAGACGTTCAAGGCCGACATGGGTGCGGAGGCGTTCTACGAAATTTTGCGCCGCATGGATCTGGACGTGTTGGCGAAGGAGCTGTGGCGCGAAGTGCGCCATTCGCTGTCGAAGGTCAAGAAGAAAAAGGCGATCAAGCGGCTGCGCATTGTTGAGGCGCTGCGCAAGAGCGGCAACCGGCCAGAGTGGATGATTCTGACGGTACTGCCGGTGATTCCGCCCGAACTGCGCCCGATGGTGCAATTGGACGGTGGGCGCTTCGCCACGTCGGATCTGAACGACCTGTATCGCCGCGTCATCAACCGCAACAATCGTTTGAAGCGCCTGCTGGAGTTAGGTGCGCCGGACGTGATCGTGCGCAACGAAAAGCGCATGCTGCAGGAAGCGGTCGATTCATTGATTGACAATTCGCAGCGTGGCAAGGCGTTGAGTCGCCGTGGCCGCCGCGAGTTGAAGTCGCTGAGCGACATGTTGAAGGGCAAAAAGGGCCGTTTCCGCCGCAACCTGCTGGGTAAGCGTGTGGACTATTCGGGTCGTTCGGTCATCGTCGTTGGTCCGAAGCTGAAGCTGCATCAGTGTGGCTTGCCGAAGACGATGGCGCTGGAGCTGTTCAAGCCATTCGTCATTCAGAAGCTGGTCGAGCTGAATTACGCCAACAACGTCAAGGGTGCGAAGCGCGTGATCGAACGCGAGCGGCCCGAGGTGTATGAGGTGTTGGAGACGGTGATCAAGACGCGTCCGGTGCTGCTCAACCGCGCGCCGACGTTGCACCGCCTGGGCATTCAGGCCTTCGAACCGGTTTTGGTGGAAGGCAAGGCGATCCAGCTGCATCCGCTGGTATGTCAGGCGTTCAACGCCGACTTTGACGGCGACCAGATGGCGGTGCATGTGCCGCTGAGCCGCAAGGCGGTGGAAGAGGCGCGCAAGCTGATGATTGCCACAGGCAACCTGCTGAAGCCGTCTGACGGTGAGCCGATCGTGGGCCCGACAAAAGACATGGTGCTGGGTGTGTATTACCTGACGCTGCTGGACACCACAGCACGCAAGGGAGATGGCCGCGCGTTCTACGGATTGGACGAAGTGGAGATGGCCTATGAAATGGGCCAGGTGCACATTCACGCGAAGATCAAGCTCGCGGTCAGTACATATTACGACGAGGATCATCAGCGCTACAAGGACAATCAGCCGCGCCGCCGCATCATCGAGACGACGACAGGGCGTGCGTTGTTCAATCGCATCGTGCCGCTTGAAGTGAGCTACGTCAATCGTGTGCTCGACAAGAGCGATGTGCAGAAGCTGGTGAACCACGCATATCAGGTGCTGGGCAATGAGCGCCAGTCCGAGGTTGTGGCGTTCGTAGATGACATCAAGGACATCGGTTTCCGCTATGCGACGCGTTCGGGCGTATCGATTGCGGTGTCGGACATTGCGGTGCCGACGTCGAAGAATGCCATCCTTGATCAGGCTGATGTGAAGGTGCAGGAAATCGAGCGCCAGTATCGCCGCGGTCTGATGACCGACGACGAGCGTGAGCAGCGCACGATCAATATCTGGACTGACGCGCGCGAACAGGTTTCGAGCGCAGTGCGCGGCGTAATGAATCCGATCGGCAACTTGAGTGTGATGGCGACGTCTGGCGCGACGAAGGGTGGTTTCGGCCCGATCACGCAGCTGGCCGGCATGCGCGGCATGATGGCGGACCCGTCGGGCCGCATCATTGCGCTGCCGATCAAGTCGAATTTCCGTGAGGGCCTCGACGCGATTGAGTTCTTTATCTCGACGCACGGCCAGCGCAAAGGTCTGGCGGACACGGCAATGCGCACGGCAGACGCTGGTTATCTGACGCGTCGTCTTGTCGATGTGACGCAGGACGTAATTGTGAACGTGCAGGACTGTGGCACGACGGCGGGTGTGTGGCTGCGTTCCACGGACGATGTGGGCAAGCAGTCGATCCGAGATCGTGCGATGGGTCGCCATGCGGCTGCGGACATCGTGCATCCGAAGACGGGTGAAGTGCTGATCGCGCGCAATGAGGCGATCGATGAAGCGTCGCTGGAAGCGGTTGAAAAGGCGAAGGTGACCGATGTGTATGTGCGGTCGCCGCTGACCTGCGCCCTGGAGAGTGGAATTTGTCAGTTTTGCTACGGGCGTGATCTGGGTCGTGGCAAACTTGTGTCGATCGGTGCTGCGGTGGGCATCATTGCTGCGCAGTCGATCGGTGAGCCTGGCACACAGCTGACGCTGCGCACGTTCCACACGGGTGGTGTGGCGGCGGGTTCGGACATCACGCAGGGTTTGCCGCGCGTGGAAGAGCTGCTGGAAGCGCGCAAGAAGCCGAAGGCTGAAGCGCTGATGTCGGATATTGCCGGCCGCGTGCACATAGAGAAGATCGAAGGCGGCGTGCGCCGCGTGCAGATCACGAACAGCACGCTGCAGAAGGACGTCTACAACATCCCGGGAAACTGGTCGCTCAAGGTTGATGACAACCAGGAGATCAAGGACAAGGTGGTGTTGGCGGTGCGCGGCGATCAGGAAATGCGCGCCGAGCACGGCGGACGCATCGTGCGCGATGGCATGTCTGTGATGGTCGTGTATGACAAGAAGGAAGAGGTGGAGTATGAAATTCCGCCTGCTGCGCGCATGTTGGTGGGCGAGGGTGCAGAGGTTCGCGCCGGCGACCCGCTGACGGAAGGCACGAAAAATCCGCACATGCTGATGAAGGTGCTGGGCCGCGAGGCGGCGCAGGTGTATCTGCTTTCGGAAGTGCAGAAGGTGTACCGCTCACAGGGTGTGAATATCAGTGACAAGCACTTCGAAATTGTGGTGCGCAAGATGACGAACCGCGTGCAGATCACGGCGCCGGGCGATTCGCATTACCTGCCGGGTGACATGATTAACCGGCTGGAGCTGGCGCGTGTGAACGAGCTGCTGAGCACTGACAACAAGAAACAGGCGACTGGCGTGCCGGTGCTGCTGGGCATCTCGAAGGCGGCGCTGGCGACTGAGTCGTTCTTGTCGGCTTCGTCGTTCCAGCACACGATCAAAGTGCTGGCGCAGGCGGCCATCGAAGGACGCCGTGACGATCTGGTCGGCCTGAAGGAGAACGTCATCCTCGGCAAGCTGATCCCGGCGGGCACGGGCTTCCGTGCGGGCACGTCGGACAACTACGAAGGCGTGGTGTTGGCGACGGCTGAGGCGCCGGAGAAATCGGCGTCGACAATCCGCGCTGAGAAGATGCTGCTCGGCATGGCCGAGGGCGAACAGATGGTTGTGGAGCAGATTCCTTCGTTGGAAGATCTGATTGCGAGCGCGCAGAAAGCCGAAAACGAGGAATAGGTTGTAACCAGGCTTGTCCTCTGAAACATAGGAAGAGGGCGGGTGTGGTTTTGAGCACTGACTTCTCACGCGAACGAAAAAATTATTCAGGTGAGTCGGCGCAGTGAGTCGGCGCAGTGAGTCGGCGCAGTGAGTCGGCGCAGTGAGTCGGATCAGAAAGATGATTCACGCGAAGGCGTAAAGATGTGAAGAGAGCAAAGAGGGCGAAAAAATTACTCTCTTCTTTGTGCATCATTGCGGCTTCGCGTGAATCTTTTTTCCGACGGAGTTGCGCGTGGTGGACGTATTCGCGACAATAGGTCGCATGAGCGAGACCAATCCGCAGAAGACCTTTGCCTTTGTCGGCAGCTATGCCGCGCACGGCGAGGAAGGCATTCACGTATATCGTTACGATGCAGCGCGCGGCGCATTAAAAAAAGTTGGTGGCTATGCCACGCTGGGCAATCCGTCTTTTCTGGCGATTCATCCGACGCTGCCCGTCGTGTATTCGACCAACGAAGTGGGTGACTACGAAGGTTCGTCGCAGGGTGCGCTGAGCGCATTTCGCTTCGATCCGTCAACGGCGGCGCTGAGCTTTTTGTCGGCACAGCCGACGCGCGGCGCGGTGCCGTGCAGTGTGGCAGTAGATCGCAGCGGGCGCTATGCGTTCGTGGCGAACTACACCGGCGGCAGTGTGGCGATGTATCCGATTCTGGCCGACGGCGCCCTTGGCCCGCTAAGCGATTTTGTGCAGCACAGCGGTTCCAGCGTGAACCCGGACCGTCAGGAAGGCCCGCATGCGCATCAGGTCGCCCTTGATCCGACCAACCGATTTTTGTATGTGTGCGACCTCGGATTGGACAAGTTGCTGATTTACGGATTGGATTTTGAGGCGGGTCGTCTGCGTCCGCACGGTGCGGTGCGCACGCATCCTGGTGCGGGTCCGCGGCACATGCGCTTCCATCCGAATGGCCGCATTGTTTACGTGATCAACGAAGTCGACAACACGATGAGCGTGTTTGGCATCGAGCGCGATGGCGGTATGCGCGAGCTGCAGGTGATTTCGACGCTGCCGGAAGGCTATGCAGAAGTGACGTATTGCGCGGATATTCATGTGTCGCGCGATGGGCGTTTTGTCTATGGGTCGAATCGCGGGCATCAGAGCATCGCCGTCTTCGCGGTTGATGCGGACAGCGGCACGCTGCGCAGCTTGGGGCAGACGCCGACGGGAGGGGCGTGGCCACGCAACTTTGCGCTGTCGCCGGATGACGCACGGCTGATCGTGGCGAACCAGCACACGAACGATTTGTTCGTGTTGACGCGCGACGCAGATAGTGGTGCGCTCGGCAAGGCGAGCGGGCGGGTCGAGGTATCGAATCCGGTGTGTGTGATCTTTGGCTCGTGGCCGGTGTAGAAAAAAGGTAACTACTCAGGCCCAAATCAGTATTTCCCGCGAAACACACTATTCTCTCCCCCTTCGGGGGAGAGAATAGTGTGTTTCGCGTTGGAAAAATAGCTGGCCTGAGTAGTTACGAAAAAGGTGCATCCGGCTTCGAAGTCAGGCGCCAGCGATGATCTGGGTGCGCCAGGGTTGTGTACTGTCAACGCTGCGTCTGGAATTTTCGGGTTGTGCGCGCATAATCGTTCGTCTTGTTGGTCCGGTTGAAGATATGTGAGGCATATCGCAGCTGGACGGTATTTTTGGATCTGTGCAAAAAAAACCTGCCCATGTAGCGGAAAATTTCAGCACATGTTTCGTGGGAAACAATCGTTGTGAAAACAATCGTTGTGAAAACAATCGTTGTGGAAACAAAAGGAGACAAGAACGATGAATGAGCTTTCGACGCAGCGCGCGACGGTAATTGAATCGAGCCGTCCGGGTTGTCTGGTGCAGATATTGTGGTTTGTGTTCATTGGTTCGTGGTTTGGCGCGCTCTGGGTGTTGGCGGCGTGGTTCCTGATGATGACGATCATCGGAGCGCCGATTGGCGCGTCCATGATCAATCAGGTGCCGCAGGTGATGGCGCTGCGCGGGCGGCGAGTGTACGAGTATCGCGGCGGCCGTATTCAGGAGCAGAGACAGGTGAACTTCCTGGTGCGTGTGTTGTGGTTTGTGCTGATCGGCTGGTGGGGGAGCGCATTGTGGATGTCGCTGGCGTATCTGGCGTGTGTCAGCATCGTGCTGATGCCGATTGGATTCTGGATGTTCGATGTCACGCCGTGGATTGTGTCGCTGCGACGGTGAACAATTTCAGATTTCAGATTTTGTAACTATTCAGGCCATCCGGTTTTCCAACGCGAAACATGCACGTTTTTCGTGGGAAATACTGATCCGGGCCTGAGTAGTTGCCAGATTTTAGATTTTGGAACTTGGAACTCGGAAACAAAAAATGTCCTCTCTTCTCGTCGTCGACCGCATCGCAAAGTTGTACGGATTGCGCCCGATTCTGCGTGGGGTGAGCTTCACGGTGGAGCGGGGGGAGTTCGTGGCGGTGCTGGGCGCGAACGGTGCGGGGAAGACGACGCTGCTGCGGATGTTGGCGACGCTGAGCCGACCGGCGGCGGGTTCAATTTTTGTGGATGGCATCGATGCGACAAAGCAGCCGGAGCGGGCGCGGGCGCGCATCGGCGTGGTGTCGCACCATTCGCTGGTGTATGTGGATTTGACAGCGTACGAAAACCTGGCGTTCCACGCAGAGATGCATGGGATGAAGGGTGATGCTGCGGCGAAAGTGATCGAAGAATTGTTGCGGCGGGTGAATTTGTGGGCGCGTGCGAACGATTTTGCGCGCACATTTTCGCGCGGCATGATTCAGCGCCTGACGATTGCGCGTGCGCTGCTGCATGATCCGCCGCTGCTGTTGCTGGATGAGCCGTACACCGGTCTCGATCAGAGTTCGGCGGGGGCGTTGTCGGCGCTGCTGCGTGAGGCGGCTGGCGGCGGGCGCGGCATCGTGATGACGACGCATGAGTTTGGTCGCGGGCTGGACGGAGTGACGCGTGCGCTGGTGATTCGCGGCGGGCGTGTTGGCAGTGAAATCGCCGGCGGGGTGACGCCGGAGGCATTGGCGGAGGCGGTGGCATGAGTTTTCGCGATGGCTGGATTCGTCCGGTGGCGGCACTCGTGCGCAAGGATTTGCTGACCGAGCTGCGTACGCGCGAAGTGGTCACGGCGATGCTGGTATTTGCCGTGATGACGCTGGTGATGTTCAACTTTGCGCTGCGGCTGCGCGCGGAAAATTTTCGTGTGCTGGCGCCGGGAATTTTGTGGGTGACGCTGGTGTTTGCAGGCACGCTCGGGTTGAACCGTTCGATGTCGTCTGAGCAGCTGAACCAGTGCATCGATGGTCTGTTGCTGGCGCCATGCGACCGTGCGGTGATTTTTCTGGGCAAGGCCATCACGAACGCGGCGTTTACGCTGCTGGTGGCTGTGGTGGTGCTGCCGGTGATGGGCATTCTGTTCGACGAGGCGATGGTGCGGCCGGGGGTGTGGCTGGTGACGCTGTTGGGTGTGATTGGCTATTCCGGCGCCGGTACGCTGATTGCGACGATGGCGGCCAGCACGCGTGCGCGCGAAGTATTTTTGCCGATCCTCTTGTTTCCGCTGGCGCTGCCGTTGCTGACGGCGGCGGTGATCGCCACATCGGGCTACGTCGACGCAGCCCCATTTGCTGAGTTTGGCTCGTGGGTTGGCGTGATCGTCGCGTTCATTGTGATGTTTTGGACGGCAGGGACGCTTTTGTTTGAGCCGCTGGTGGAAGGCTAGTACGTCCAGCAGGTCGAATCTGCGCGCGGCTGCTGCGTATCTTCGTCCCAGTCGGATTCGACGGTGGCGGACATGGTGCGGGGGCGGATCGGGCAGCGGGTGCAGGGCGGGATATCGTCAAGGCCATCGCGCAGCAATTCAGAAACCACAGTGAGGCAGTCGCGGAGCGCGAAGAGTGTTGCGTGACATTCGCCGATGATGCTGCGGCGGTCGAGGTCGCGCGCGTGCATGATACGGCCGTAGCGATTCATATCGGTGATCGGGCAGACGCCGTTGCGCCAGCCCCAGGTGCGGCCGGCGACGATGCGCGCGTTGGGCAGCTGTACGGGATACGCTTCGCAGCGTTTGCCGAGGCAGGGTGCGCCTGTGACGGTTTCGACGACGTGATGAAAAGTATTGCGATCGTAGTCGACGCCAAGGAGCAGGCATGAGCCGCCGTCGGCCAGCAGCAGACCGAGCGGCGACTGCGCGCCCATCGTGAGTGTGCGATGGTGCTGGGCGACGTAGCGCTCGGCGTCGGCGCCCCATGCGGCGAAGGCGTGGGTTGGGTCGAGGCTGCGTCGCACGCCGGGCATGCGCCAGAATGCGTCAGGGATGGCGCCGTTCGTCGTCTTCGTCGTATGCGGGTCGAAAGGTTGTGAGAAGTCGGGGCCGAAGGTGTCGCCGTGATTGAACGACGGAAAGAGCAGCAGGCCTTCGGGGCCGACGATGTTCATCAGCGCGCGCACGATTGTCGCTGCGCCGCCTTCGACATGACCGAAGCTGCTCAGGGACGAGTGCGTCATCAGGCGCATGTTGCGGGCCACGCCAAGTGTGCGGAGCTCGTGCTCGATGCTGTGCTGGGTGAGTGATGTCGAGTCGGCTTCGATGATTTCCATGATTATTTTTTATGCGTGGACGTGGAATTGGCTGGTTTTTCACGCGGAAGAAAAGCAGTGATTCGATTTGTCCCAAACATGCAGATGGGGTGCATTCGCCAAAAGGGGCAAACTTTCGACCGCCGGCGATCGGCACTGATTGGAATCCTCGAAACGCGCTATCTCCCTCCCCCGAAGGGGGAGGGAGATAGCGCGTTTCGAGGGATTTACCGACGATGGGCCGCACGCGATGGTGGATGACCAAGTCGCCCCTTTTGGCGAATGCACCCTGCAGATGCTTTTCTCTTACTTGCGCTGCATTTTCAGCGTGACTTCGATGAGGTCGGCGGTGTCTGTGCTGATTTCCACATCATCTTCGGTAACGGGTTCGTAGTTCTTTGCGGTATAGCCGACGCTGTAGACGCTGCCGCGGCGCATTGGGATGGTGGTGGTGAAGCGGCCGTTGCGATCGGTGATGGCCTGGTCGTAGAGTTCATCCTCGGTGCCCTGCGAGTCCGCCCAGCGGATGCCTTCCTTCAGAATGAAGAAGTATGCACCGGAGATGGGTTTGCCGGTTGACGCGTCGACGATGGTGCCTTCGAGCAGTACGCCTTCCGAGGCTGCGGCATCCCCGCGATCGACCGTGTCGCCGTCGGTGCTGTTGGTGTCGGCCTGCAATTTGGCCTCGGTGATGAGGGGCTTGGCGAGGTTGATTGGGCGCAGCGAATTGATGAAGCCGCCGATTGGCACGCAGGCGTCGTTTTTGTCGATTTTGCCGTCTGCATTTGTATCGGAGACTGGGCGGCAGTCGACGACTTCCTCGGTGTTGCCGGAGCCACCGCGCGTAGGCACGCCGATAAGTGCGCCGTCGTCATTGACGCCGGTGCCGCCGGAGTTGCCGCCGGCGATGGTGGCGTCGGTTTTGATCCAGCCACGGGCGATTTTGCCTTCGGATGAGAAGCCGCTGACGTTGCCGGATGTAAACGTGATGGTGTCGCCGCCGATGCCAGGGTAGCCGAATATGTTGATCTTGTCGCCGAGCTCGATTGCATCGGAGTCGCCGAGCTCGATGTAGGGCAGGTCGAGCGAATTCGGGTCGACCTCCTGGCCGCTGAGGTCGTAGGCGATGCGCAGCACGGCGAGATCGAGATCTGCATTGGTGAGGATGACTTCGGCGATATAGGTGGCGACAGGTGGCGCGTCGGTGCGTTTGGTGAACATGACGACGAGTTTGCCTTCGAGGATCTGGACATTCTTGTTGCCTTTCGTCTCTTCGATCATGGACGAGACGTCGGCGACGTGATTGTTGGTGAGGATGAACCCGCCGGGTAGCAGCGTGCCGCTGCCCCAGCCGATGTATTTCAGTTCGCTCTTGCCGGTTTTCGATTTGATGATGGCAACCGGGCCGAGCTGCACCGAGGCCTGCGTGACGCGTTGAATGCCTTTTTTGTCGAGCGCGCGCGTCGGGGTGATGGCCATGGCCCCGACAAGTGCGGTGGCGGCGGCGGTGACGAGGATGATTTTGCGCGTGAAGATCATCGGAATTTCCTCCGTTTCTGAAAAATTTTTACGGCAGAACGGCCGTTTGCACGAAGCGTTCGAACTGTGTGCGGGCGAGATCCTGTCCGGCTTCTGTGGTGTGGAATGTGAAGACGTATATGCGTGCGCCCTTGCGGACGAAGCGATCTTCACCGAGCATGACGACGGGCACACTTTCCTGCAGCACACTGCCTGGGCCGGTCACGTAGACGAAGTTGCTGGTGGCGGTGGCTGTGCCGCTGGGGGTGAGGGTGATGTCGAAAGTTTTGTAGGCCATCAGGTCGCGTGCGCGATTGAGGGCGAGGTTGCCGGCGACGCGGGAGACGGCGTCCTTGTCTGCGGCCTTGTCGTCGATCGCTTCCCAGCGCAGTTCAAAAGACGTGGCGTCACCGGCTTCACGCACTTTGAGCAGCCCATCGGGGGCTTGTTTTGTATCGAGCCGCCAGTTGTCGGGGTAAGAGATTTGCACCCCGGATGGATCGCGATGCACTTTTGTGCGCGTTTCGACCGCATTACGGATCAGGAGGCCGGTGGCGAGCGCGACGGTGGCGAGTGCGAACGTGGCGACGGCGCTGGCGGTGCTGTGGCCGTCAACGTTTTGTGTTTCGGATTTTTCGCCGGCGCGGCGCATGAGTATGAACAGCAGCGCAGATAGTGCTGTGGTGACGACGATGCTGAGCAGTAGTGCGGGCAGTGGGTTGTAGCCGCCAGAGGCGATGCCGCTGGCGTTGAGCACGAGTGCGCTGCGGCTGACGGTGCTGCGCAGCCAGGCGAAGACGCCATTGAGCAGCGCGGCGAGCAGGATGCCGGTGGGCATCCACCAAAGCGGTTTGTGGTCGAAGCGCGTGCGCGCGAGGAAATAGCCGATCAGTCCGCCAATGGCACCCTGCGCCAGTGCCGTGATGACGATTTGAATCACGCCTGCGCCGAGGTCGGCGAAGCCGCCGGCTGCGAAGACGCGGGTGAGATTCAGCATGGTGGCGTAGCCGATGCCGGATGCGGTGCCGTAGAGCACGCCGTCGATGCGCTGATCGAATTCGGAGGAATAGTACATGCTGAAGCGCACAGCGGCGAATTTCAGCATTTCCTGCACGACGCCGATGATCAGCACACTGCCGAGCAGCTCGGTGAGTGTGTCGTGATGAATCCACGAAGCGACGCGGAAGAAGCCGTTCAGCAGCGGCTGGCCGACGGCGGCGGCAAGCAGGGCTGCGAGCAGGGCGACGCCGACTACGAACTGACGAGGCTCAGGTTCGGCGCGGTCCTGTGCGTAGAAAACGGCCATCCAGAGCGCGGCAGGGACGACGGCGAGCGCAACGCCGATCGGCAGTTGGAGTGCGGCCGGCAGGCCGTTTGCCAGCGTCGGCGCTGCAAGTTCCACGGCGCCGACAAACATGAGCAGAACTACGATCGCAGCAATTTCAGTTCGCCAGTAGCTTTTTCGGGACAGGTTGATCTGAGCCAAGAGGGACCTCCGAATGTCAGATTGCGACACTGCTCAGGTCTGCGTCGATATGTCCTGCGAAACGCACGATGCCTTTTCCCTTCAGGAAGAGGCATCGTGCATTTCGCGATGGAAAATAGAGCGGCTTGAGTAGTTGCCAGATTTCAGATTTTGAAGAGAGTACAGACAATCGTAAATCCGAAACTTGAAATCTGGTAACTACTCAAGCCTGGATCAGTATTTCCCGTTGGAAAACGGCGTTGTTGCACAACTCCAGAGTTGAGCAGAGTCCGCCCGTCTGAAACTGCGTTTTATGGGATTCGATAGTTTGGCTGGCTTGCCGCCAGTGTCATCACATTCAGAATCTTGCAGCGCGTCAGAATCTCTGCACGCTGTCCGCCA
>CANJQH010000083.1 GCA_947476335.1 Anaerolineae bacterium
TACTTCGATTCAGCCAGGGTTTGTGCGGAAGGCGCGGCCCTGGCAACGGCGTGGCGCCGATATCAGGATGTTGAGTGGGGACCCGCAAGTTTTGCCTGGACGCACTACTAGATATTTCAGATTTCGCATTGACTCAGACCCAAATCAGTATTTCCCGCGAAACACGCGATTTCTTCCCCCTTCGGGGGAGAGAATAGTGTGTTTCGCGGGAACTACTGATTTGGGCCTGAGTAGTTACTTATTCCGTTATATATTCCCCTCTGCATGAATACTAGAACTGGCAATTTCCCGATCGGTTTTCGTCGTCTATGGATGGACTGGCACAAAGACCTGCCTAGTCTCATCAAGTGGACAAAAGAGTCAGGCATGTCAGCCATCGACCTCGGCAAAGACGCCGACGTCACTGGACAGGCGGTGCTCAACGCCGGCCTGAAGATCGGCTCAGTCGATCTGAAGGAATGGCAGGGCATGATCTCATCGAACAAAGAGACGCGCGCGAAGGCCATCGCTGCGAACGCAGAGTACATCGCTGCGTGCGCCAAGCTCGGTCCGATGAACCATTTTCTGGTGATGCTGCCTGAGAACAAAGACCTGCCGCGTGCGGAGAACTTCGGCTACATGATCGAAAGCTTCACCGCGCTGGCGCCGGTGTTCGAGCAGCACGATGCGCGCATCGTCATCGAAGGCTGGCCGGGACCTGGTGCGCTGTGCTGCACACCCGAGGGATATCGCGGCTTCTTCGACGCTGTGCCGAGCAAAGCCATGGGTGTGAACTACGATCCTTCACACCTGATGCGCATGGGCATCGACCCGCTGCGCTTCCTGCGCGAGTTTATCGGCCGCGTGTATCACGTACACGGCAAGGACACGGAGATCATCGCCGAGAACCTATATGAGTATGGCCACGAGCAGCCGCCGACCTTCGGCAAGCCGTTCGGCTTCGGCAACATGTCGTGGCGCTACACAATCCCGGGCCAGGGCGAAGTGCGCTGGTACGAAGTGATGAAGACGCTCGTCGCCGCGGGCTACAAGGGTGCCGTTTCGATCGAGCTCGAGGACGCCAACTTCAACGGCACCGAAGCGGGCGAGAAGCAGGGCATCCTCGCCGGCGCAGCATTCCTCGCAGCGGTGTAAAAGCAGGGAACGGTAACTACTCAGGCCATCCGGTTTTCCGGCACGAGACACGCGCGTGTTTCGTGGAAGATACTGATTTAGGCCTGAATAGTTACCGGAGAACAGAGAAGAATCATCGTCGAAGCGAATTCGTTCTTTGAGTTTTTGTGAGTCTTTGCCCGCTGTCTTTTCATCGTAACTCCTCAGGCCAGCCATTTTTCCAACGCGAAACACACTATTCTCTCCCCCTTCGGGGGAGAGAATAGTGTGTTTCGCGGGAAATACTGATTTGGGCCTGAGTAGTTACTTTTCATCTCTATCCCTACTCTCCAATGCGCCTGTCAAACCTTATCCACGCCATCGATCTGCACGCATGTGGCGAACCCGGGCGCGTAATCATTGGCGGGGTGCTCGACGTGCCAGGAGCGTCAATGTTCGAAAAGGCGGTGTATCTCGAAAGATACGCCGACAATATCCGCAAGCGCATGCTCAACGAGCCGCGCGGATACCCGGCGATGTGCGCAAACGTGATCCTGCCCGCCTGCCATCCCGATGCGCAGGCGGGCTATGTCATCATGGAGCACATCGAATATCCGGGGATGTCGGGCAGCAACACCATTTGCGTCGTCACTGCGCTGCTCGAGACCGGCATACTACCGATGATTGAACCGGTCACTGAGCTCACGCTCGAGGCACCGGCCGGCCTCATACGCGTGCGCGCGCAATGTCATACCGGCAAAGTTCGCGCAGTCACCTTTGAAAATGTGCCGGCCTTCGTCACGCAGCTCGACGCGATCGTCGAAGTGCCCACGCTCGGCGCTGTCAGAGTCGACGTCGCCTGGGGCGGTATGTTTTACGCCATCGCCGACGCTGCACAGTTCGGCCTGCGCCTGACGCCCGACGAGGGCGCCGACATCACACGCATCACCGAGATGGTGAAAGCCGCCGCAGCTGAACAAATTCCAGTTGTGCATCCGGACAATCCAAGCTTTACCGGCATCTCCATCGCGCAGCTTTCAGGACCTGCGCACGATGCGGCAAATTCCATGCGCAACGCCGTCACCGTCTCGACGGGCAAACTCGACTGGTCAAAGTCGTCCACCTGGACAGGCGTACTCGATCGGTCACCCTGCGGCACGGGCACGTGCGCGCGCATGGCCACACTACACGCGCGCGGGCGCCTCAGGCTGCACGAAGATTTTCGCCACGAGGGCGTGCTCAGCACCGTGTTCACCGGCCGACTGATCGGCGAGACGCGCGTCGGACCCTACCCCGCCGTCATCCCGACGCTGACCGGCAGTGCATGGATCACAGGCTTCGCGCAGTACGTCGTCGACCCCGAGGATCCTTTCCCCAACGGCTGGACCGTCGGCGACATTTGGTAATTACGGCAGTCCGACCGTCCAGAGCGTCTCGATGGCGCGCCAGTGGTCCTCCGGCCCGGTCGAATCCGGCCACGGCTGAAAATGAGGAATCATCGTCGGGTGCCAGATTTCCGGCGTGTTCGTCGTAGCCAGTGAGCCTGGATACAAGGGCGGCTCAACAACGAACGGATGCTCCTTGTAATAAAACAGCAGATTGTCGTTCAGCACGATCAAAGAAAATTTGTCAAAGCTGCCAAGCTGTTCCTCCTGAAGTTGGTAATGATAGAAAATGTAGCTGGCGAGCTTTTCAGGCCGAATACGAATTACGTGTGCTTCAACTTTTTCCACGTGCTCACGGCGGCGCCAGTAATCGACCGTCCACGGCACACCACAATGGAAGATGTCCATCATCGGCACAAAACGACGATCCCCGTCAGGCCAAATGGTAAGCGCAGACGGCTGACCGAAGAGTTCGTCTTGAGATAATTCGCCATCCACGCATTCGGCATAGGTGAAGAAATGCTCACGATATTGAAACGCCGAAGCGGTGAGCACACGGCCAGAGTCGACGGCATGTTGCAGTGTCACGCGACTGGCGAGAAGCTGAGCTCGAGCGGCGTCGGCGGATCCGGCAACAGCGAGAGCACGATGATGCAGACGATAAATGGCAGGTGTGTTGGTCATCGGGCGGGAGTATGCCCGGTTCGAAAATTTCTGCGTAGCGCAACTATTTTCGGATGCATCCGGCGGGTCGCGTTAACTGCTACGCAGCAGATGCAGCGCGACACACTGAGGCGTACGTGCGACGCCAATCGCAGTACCGAAGGCGACGACTCAGACCCAAATCGGTATTTCCCGCGAAACATGCGTTAGAAAACTAGCGGGCCTGAGTAGTCATACAAGTTCAGAGTTCGGCGCTCAGTATTCTGAACTTGCAGTAGAGTAATCCTCATTCAACGGAGGGAGTACATGCGAAGAGCACTGGCAGCGATCGGAGCAGTGATGCTGGTGATCGGTGGTGTCTGGTTTCTGCAGGGGATTGGAATGTTGCCGGGCAGCATGATGTCGGGGCAGCAATTCTGGGCATATGCCGGAGGTGTGCTGTTTGTGGGGGGTGCGGTAGTGGGATGGCTGGGGCTGCGAAAATCCTGACAAAATAAGCCTGGCATTCAGCTTTCAAGAAGCTGCGAAGCCGGGCTCGCTTATTTGTGAGCGTCCGCAGCACAGTTTTTTGCACCGGCTTTTGCGCTGGCCGGTCGGCTATCACAGCCTGTCTCAACGATGGATATCCGGCCTGCTCATCTGCCCTACGATCTCACCATTCCAAAATAGCGGAGGAAGCCGTGAACGATCGCCAAATTCAGCTCGTGCAACAGACTTTCCGTACCATCGAAAAAGACACCCCTGCAGTCGGTACACTTTTTTATCACCGCATGTTCGAAATCGACCCCAGTCTGCAGTCGTTGTTCAAAGGCGACATCAGACAACAAGCGAGCATGCTCCTGACATCAATCGGCATGGCTGTGAAAAGCCTCAGCGCGGGTGACACGCTGACCGCCGCTATGCACGATCTGGGTAGTCGCCATATCGGCTACGGTGTGCAGCCGACAGATTACGACACGTTCAGCGCTGCACTGATGTGGACGCTCGAACAGTCGCTCGCAGACGAATGGACGCCGGAAGTGCACCAGGCGTGGATCACCACGTTCGAAACGATCCGCATCGGCATGAAGCGCGCAACGCAGTAAGCGGAATTCCTTTCCCATTCACCGCAGATATTCACCGCAGATTTTTCGCGCGGAGAAAAAAGGGGGAACTGCTCAGGCCTACGTAGATATGTCCCGCGAAACGCACTATTCCTCCTTTCTTCGGGAGGAGCAATAGTGCGTTTCGCGATGGGAAATAGAGCGACATGCGTAGTTACAAAAAGGAAGAAGCGGGGCACGCAGCCATTTCCGCATGCAAATACGCATCTCTTGTTCTATACAATCTCCATGAAAAACCTCAGAAATTCCTCGCCGTCGCATCAAGATCATTTCCCGGCCGGTAGTGGAAATTCGAATTGACGAAAGCGGTCACCAGTGCGACCTTGACGATAGCAACAGCACAACAAACAAAGGACGCACACAATGAGCGAACCAAGTGAATCACAGACGATGCTTTTAGAGCAACTTGGGGAATTAAGATGCCACTACGAAGAGATCCACTGCGTGAGATGTTGCATGCGCTGATCGAGGCAAACGGCATGATGCTGGCTGAGCTAGACAAAATAGACAAATTCGCCCGACGCACCCCAGGGTGCATCGGGCAAGGCATCTAGACGCTGAAACTGCACGGCCTATAAAGGAGTGCATGGTTTCACACACGGCTGCGCCTACTTCACCCAACTCATCTAATCACTCGCCTAATCACTCGCCTAATTCAAAAATCGATCCACACATCCATCTGCTGGAGCCGCACATCCGAGGCTGGCGAGATGCCTTGGAACGGCTGCGGCACGATGCAACACGCGCGGGCTGGCGGCAACTGCGTGCGCAGGCGGAAGCGATCGGCTGCCCGCGCCCGTTGTGGGGTTCACTCTACGCACGTACGGTGTTGCAGCGCGGCGTCTTTCAGGCTGCGCTGCTGGCCGTTCTCGAGGAATCCGGCGCCAAGCGGGATACGACGTTGGCGCACATCGCCGCAGTCGCCTACACAGCGGTCGCCGGGCCGCCTTACTCACCTGCGCGCCCGCTGAGTGATTTCGAGCATCGCATCGCGCTCACAGACGCCACTTCCAGCCCGCCCGGCGCCTTCGCGCTCTGCATCGACCTTGCACGCGCCTATGCTGCGCTGGATGAAACACAACCCGCACCCGGCACAGCCGATGTGCTGCTCGATCAGGCCCGGCGTGCGTCCACACACGGCGATCACGCCGCCATGCATCAGCTTGTCGCGCGCGCCGGCGCACTGGCGCTGCGTGGCGACATATTCTGGGATGGCTGGTTGCGCGAAGGCCCGACCGACTTCCAGTCGTGCTGCGTGGTGCTCATCACCTGTCTGGATTGGGTAAACCTGATGGGCCTGGCCCCACTCGCCGCACCCGCCACACAACATGCGACATTCGCCGAACTCTGCGCCGCCATTACCGACCGCTACGGCCAAACCCGTCGCAGCACGCCGAATCAATCCGAGCACGAAGCACCCCATGCGCCAATCCCGCTTCAAGACCTGCTTGTTGAAATCGCCGCCATCATACGCAACGGCGGCCTCGCCGCAGATCACCCGGCACGGCGTTCGTCTGCACTGCGCAATGCCCTCAGCGCCGGTGTGCTTGCCCTCTGCCACGCACGTGCTGAAATCGAAACTTTCGGTCCAGGAAATGCGCCCAACGGCACAATTACAAACGAGGACGAAGACGACATGCTCGCTGCGATGGCGCAGCTGGAAGCCGATTGCATCGTCGCGCTCGGCTATCTGCATTACACCACCCCGGACGCGCTGAACACGTTATTGCACCGCGCCGTGGACCCCGATCTGCATCCTGCAATCGGCCAGGCTGCCGTCTGGGCACTACAGCAGATCGGCGCATCCAGTCTGCCTGCCGCGCGAGCAACGATGCGCTATAGCTCAAATCCGTACGCGCGAAAGCAAGCACAGCTCATCTTCGGCGCCGCCGGCCGCGGCCATCCCGAAGTCTTCGACGAACTTGCCCGCGCATTCAACGATCTGCGCTGGCAAGACGGCCGCGCCGATCTGGCCCTCCCGCTCGCACTCACCGAAGATCCGCGCGCCGTATCAATGCTCATCGCCGCACTCGCCACAAAGCCGCCAACATCATCCGACGTATCCGCAGTGCTGGAAGCGCTCGATCAGCTCGACATCGCCTGGCATTGGGTGCCAGAAACGAGCGGAATCGACCTGCCATTGCACGGCCGCATTGATGGGCTTGCCGGTCTTTCACTGCCTCCTCCTTTCGGAAACAGCACTTTCTGAGAAAACCTCAGCAAACATCGTTGCATATTACAATTAGTGTGTTCACTTGGAATGCAAGCGGCTTCAACAGTCGTAAAATAGCGTCTCCGAATTAAAGAACAACAAATAAAATAAAATTAGTTCCACTGCGTATGAAAATTTGGCTACAAGGCGTGGCTGTTGCGCTTACTTTCCTATTCATCATCACGGCAAAACCTCACACATCTCATGCGGTGATGGAGACGTACGACCCAACATATCTTATGTCAGATGCCGAGTTCAACGATGCATCTGCGATGAGTTGCGAACAAATTCAGGCGTTCCTCGACAAACAGCCCGGCATTCTCAAAAACCTGTTTGAAGGCGATTCCTCAGCGGCACAGCACATCTGCAGGCAGGCGACTATTTACGGAATCAACCCGCGCCTGCTCATCGTGATGATTCAGAAGGAAATGCGCATGGTCACCAGTCCGAATCCGGACGACCAGCAGATCGGCTGGGCGGCTGGATGCGGCCCTGGCTGGGAATCGACGCGCGGATTCGGCACACAGATACAGTGTTTGGCCAAGACGCTGCGGCGGAATTTCGATCGACCCTATGTCAGTGGTGATATCGACGGCATCATCCCGGCAAATCAGGCGACGGCTGCGCTGTATCGCTACACCACGCACGTTTCCGGCAATCACCTGTTCTGGCAAATCTGGTCCAACTGGTTCCCCACAGGCGAACCATCTGCATCTGCAGTTGCCCAGTCCTATGCACCCCACGTATCCACAACAGGTGCAATCGTCATCAACGTCGATAAAACGGAGAAGACGCCGGCTCTCGTCGATGGCAAGTCCGCATGCAGACTGGGTTGGGCCAGCATGAGGTCTTTGACGAATGTCAAACACCTCGTAACGCCAAACGTGCAAAAGCGAGAAGATTCCACCAATTTCGTCATATGGCGGCCCAAATTACAGACAGCCGGTCGCTTTCACGTGTTCGCCCTGATTTCATCACACAACGGCAACCCATCCTGGAGCTGCAGCCCGGTTACAGCTGTCTCAGACACCGGCAACGCAATCTACCTGATCCAGCATCATGACGGCATCTCACGCGTGGTGGTAAACCAGGCACCACTCAACGACCAGTGGGCCGACCTTGGCGTCTACGCCTTCGAGGCCGGCCCGACCAACTTTGTGCTGCTTACAGACCTCACTGGTGAACCGAGCAGCAGCCGATGGGTGAGTTTCAGCGATATGAAATTCGTTCCGGCTGAGTAGTATTCAGCACAGCCCATCCAAAGCACAGACCAAAGCACAGATAGATGAAACATGCCCTTGATTCGTCAATGGGATCGTACAGGCGACATTCGTCACCCGCAGCGATGGGCCAATAGGTCCAAGAACGCACCCGTCGCCGTCAGAGGCTCGCTGTTCGTCCGGCCAGCGCTTCAACGCGCACGCGCCCTGCGCCTGCGACCAGTTCTCGGCCGATCTCAAGCGCCAGACTGCGCACATACCCCAGCGCTGCATCCCCCGCGACACTCGTCACCCGCCCGCACGGCTGCCCATCGGCCATCAGCTCATCGCCGATGGCGACGGCGCCAACGTCAGGGACGATGTACAGCCGCGCCAGCCGCCGTGCGATCTGTCCGCGACTTTCCATACGTGCAAGCACTTCCTGGCCGACATAGCAACCTTTGCGAAAGCTCACTGCATCCCAAACGCCCGCCTCCAGCGGGATGAAATCCTCGCCCAGCTCATTCGGAAATCGCGGCTCACCAGCGGCGACACGCGCCACCTCAAACGCCGCGGCGTCGGCGCTGCACGAAACGATTTTCTCTGGCAGCGGGCCGTCAAAAATCACCCACGCTCCGTGGCGTGTGCCAAGCGCACAGCGCACCCACGTCACACCATCACGCTGGAAATGGCCGTGCAGCGGCAGTGCACGCACTTCATCCGGCAAATCTTCATCGAACACGGCCGCCAGTGACGTACGCGCCGTTTCGTCGGCCAGCTGAACGTCGTCATTGAAAAAAATGTACTTGCGCAGCCAGCGCAGCAGCTTATCCTGATTTCCGCCGCCCGTCAGCAACAACAGTGAATCAGCACCGGACAATACGCGCGTGTAATCGACGATGCGACCGATCGGCGTGGTGAACACCGTGGTCACACCTTCACCCGACTGCAAGCGCATCACATCACCCGTCGACATACGCTGCACAAAATCGAGCCGTGACGCGCCGCTCATGCGCACACGGCCGAGGAAATCATCGAGTCTGTACCACATTCTTGACCACATTCTTGAGCACATTCTTGCTTGTTTTTAAAACCACTCAGACCATCCGGTTTTTCAACGCGAAACACACTATTTCTTCTATCTGCAGGGTCTGCAGGGTCTGCAGAGTCTGTAAGGTCTGGGGGGAAGGAATTACCTATTTCGCAACGGAAAATAAACTGAGCTGAGTCATTGCCATTTTTCAGACTCCGGCGCGGAGCCAGGCCTCGATCTGTGCGCGATGTTCAGCTTCGTGACCGGCGCTATTTTCCCAGACGTAATGCGCCAGCGATTTTCCGGCCAGCACAGCGTGCCGTCTGCGATCGAATAAGGCAGCCGGCGCCGCGCGAAACGATTCGAGCCTTTTCAACATCTGCACATGCGCACCATGAAAATCTGTTTGCACACGCTCGAGTGCGCGCTCCTTCTGCTCGACATAATCACGGTCGTTCAACTTCTGTCGTGCCTGCGGCGACGCACCTTCCACGGATTGCAGCTTTCCACCTCGTTCGAGCTGAAAAAGCAATGTAATCACACGCGACTGCCATACAGACAAATGTGCCAGCACATCTTTAACGCTCCACATCCCCACCGCGCCAACCTGCGTCATGCGCTCAGGCGAAACGCTGGCCACCTCCGCAAGGAGGGCGTCGAAACGCGTGCGTTCGTCACGGATCGCCGCCAGCCAGAGGTCGAACTCACTGGGCATCTCCGCCATATCAAGATCTCCCACCATCATCCAGCAG
The DNA here is from genome assembly GCA_947476335.1 of Anaerolineae bacterium. Lineage (GTDB taxonomy): Bacteria > Chloroflexota > Anaerolineae > J036 > Brachytrichaceae > CANJQH01. Next base: position 9,440 of record CANJQH010000083.1, read on the forward strand.
CGCGCTGAAGCGTGAATCACGGTGCAGCACATTTACCGCTTCGGGGCCCGGCTGCAACGCCAAATATTCCTGCAGCGCAATACGCGCCGCGGGCAGATCACGCCGCGCACGCTGCACCCCGGCGATCGCCAGCAACACACCAGGATCGGCCGGCTCGGCTGCGCGGGCGCGTTCGAGCGCATCCAGCGCCGCACCCAGATCACCGATTTCGCCGTACGCACCCGCCAGGTCCAGCCACAGTGTGCATGATTTGCCTTCATGCCGCAGGCGTTGCTGCAGCGCAATCACGTGCTGTGCCGGCGTCACTGGCGCACTCATGATTGGCTCCATCAACAGCTCTGCTGCAGGCGCTTCCACAACACCTACATCGTCGCCCGCCGCCAGCTGACTGAACAAATCTTCACCCCGTACACGCTGATCGAGATAATTCAGCGTCAAATAAACTGCTTCGAGCGGTATGACGAAAAACATCGCCACCGCGCCCACGAGCAGCCCAATCGCTCCAACAAATCCGAACATCATCGCCGAATCAGGCGTCTCTGCCCACGAAGAAATACACCATCCCGGCAGCAGGCTGAACAGCACATTCAGCAGCATGAACGGCAACAGGCGCCCGAACATACGCAAGCGTCCGCCCTGCACCAGCACAGTGCTGCGCCGCAGCGTCCCGAGAATGCCGGCGCCTTCAACGGCCGCGACAGGTGCGCGCATACTCCAGCCAAGCACCGTGCGTACCAGAAAAATTCCGAGCACAAGTGCGATCGGCCCAAATACCACAAGCGCGATGATCGGCGCCGTCGAATACTCTTCAATGCGCTGGCTTTCAACGCCGATTACCGTCTGCACTAAGCGCACCAGAATCAACGGCATCGACAGCATCAATACGGCTGCGATCTGGCGCAGCAGGCCGCTCGTGAACAGCGCAGGCCACGCCCGCTGCACTACGCTATAGCTGCCACGCACCCCACGCACCGCATATCCGAGCGCACCTTCAACGACATGATGCGCCAGCGCACCTTCCATCCACGGCTGCGCGAAAAGTGCGATCAACGCTGCACACAAATTACACACCGCCGCAGCCATCGAAAGCAGCAGAACGATGAAATCCGGTGCACTGTCGCGAATGCGCAGCAACTGCAGCAGCAGACCCGCACCAATCGTGTTCAACAGATACAGTGGCAACATCACCACAAACGCAATTCGAAAAAGTGTGCGTGTACCGAACAACAGATGCGCACTTAAGGCCAGCAAGCCACCCATCGCGCGCGGCGTCCGGCCCACGAAAAAAGTCGAGGACATCACGTCAGTATAATCGTCAGGGCTATAAGACCGAAACACGCTACACCTGCTCCACCCATTACCTGCAAATTCTTCGAACCGCCATCCTCTGCAGATATGGAAGTACAGACAAAAAGTGGGGCAGTTACATCGCTTGAGGAATTTATGGAAAGCACAATTTTCGCACCCCGAACTTCCGACGACGCCGAGCGCAGCGCGCAGACCACCCGTGCCGTTGGTGCCGCGGCACTGGCTCTACTCATCGTTGCGTTGCTGATGGTTTTTGTCGTCGCACCGAAAGCACAAGACGCTTCAGGCGGCCAGGCTCAGCGAATTTTCTACTTCCATGTTTCAGCCGCTTGGATCGCGTTTTCGGCCTGGCTCGTTTCGGCTTACGGAGGTGTGCGCTACCTGCGCTCACGCGACATGAAATGGGATCACCTGGCCGTAGCATCCGCTGAGATCGGCGTCATGTTCATCGTCATGGTGCTGCTCACCGGCATGCTCTGGGGCCGTCCGACATGGAATGCGTGGTGGACGTGGGATTTCAAACTCACGCTCAGCTTGCTGCAGTTCCTTATGTACCTGGCCTACCTGGTGCTGCGCAGCGGCGTAGAAAACCCAGAACAGCGCGCGCGCTTCTCCGCCGTCTACGGCATCATCGGCTCACTGACGATCCCGCTGAACTTCCTCGTCAGCCGCGTGCTGCAGAGCATCCACCCGGCGGTGTTCGGCGACAGCGTCAATGCACGCCAGCAGGGTGGCTTCGGCCTTGCCGGCGAAATGGTGCCTGTACTGCTGTTTTCACTGCTGACCTTCACCGTCTTCTACGTCTACTTCCTGCGCGCGCGCATCGCCCTGCAGGAAGGTGCAGACCAGATTTCGCTCCGCCGCGCCGAACTTGCAGCGGAGTAGCTCCGTCATGACTGAAATTCTTTTCGACAAAAACGCGCCCTATCTACTCACCGCGTACGTTGTCTTCCTCACTGGTCTGCTTCTCTATTTTTTATCGCTGCGAATGCGACGCAATAGCATTGAACGCGACCGCCAGGTGATCGAACAGATTGAACAGGAAAACGCTGTGAACAACGCTGTGAACAACGCTATGGACAACGCTATGGACAAAGAGGTGCAGCGATGAACGCACAAGCCCAACTTCCGTTGCGCCGTGCTTCAACTTTCCTGCAAGGTGTCTGGTTCGTGCTCGGTTTCGCCACTTTCATCGTCGGCGTCATGGGCCTAGCAACGACGGCGCTGGGTGATGTGTTCTTCGAAGCACGCAACGTGGTGCGAATCGTAGGCGGCGTCGCGATGATCGTGTTCGGCCTGTTCACACTGGGCATCGTGCGGCTGCCAATTCTCTACCGCGACACGCGTTCGTTCCTTGGGGTGCAGCGCAAAGTCGGTGGTGTGCAGTCATACCTGACAGGGCTGGCGTTTGCTGCCGGCTGGTCGCCATGCATCGGGCCGTTCCTCGGCGCGATCCTATCGATGGCCGCTACCGAGGATTTGCCGGTGCGCGTCGGGCTGCTGTTCGCCTACACGCTCGGCCTCGGCGTGCCGTTTCTGCTCGTCGCAGCAATGGCGGATCGCATGCTGCCGCTGCTCGCGCGCATGAAGCGACACATGCACAAAGTTGAAGTCGTCAGCGGGCTGCTGCTCATCCTCGTCGGCGTCGTCATGCTTTCGGGCCAAATCACGCGCCTGAGCAACTCGTTGCAGTCACTCGGCACCGGGCTCGAAGGACTGCTACCAGAAGGCCTGCCGCTGAGCATTCCGGTCGCGCTGCTCGCTGGCCTGCTATCCTTCGCCTCGCCATGCGTGCTGCCGCTCGTGCCGGCCTACATCGGATATATAGGCGGCATGGCGATCACCAGCGCCGCACAGGAGTAATTCATGAGCAAGATTTTTCAAGCCGCCGCATGGTGGTGCTGGGTGCCGCGCTTCCTGACGCCTGAGCAGTTCGTACGCGGCGTCGCCGAAATCGGTTACGCAGGCATCGACCTGGCGCCGGCAGAATTCTTTCCACTCATTCATGCGCACGGCCTGCGCATCAGCGCGATCGGCGGCCACGGCTCAATCGAGTCCGGCCTGAATCGCCGCGAAAACCACGGCCGCATCGAACGCGAGCTGCGTACAAACATCGAGCTTGCTGCGCGCTGGAAAATTCCCAACCTGATCTGCTTCGCCGGCAGCCGTGAAAATCTTTCGGAAGCCGAAGGCATCGCCCGCACAGCCGAAGGCCTGCGACGTGTCGCACCCGCCGCCGAAGCCGCCGGCGTCACGCTGGTTCTCGAACTGCTCAACAGCAAAGTCGATCATCCGGACTACCAGGCGGATCGCACGTCATTCGCCTACGAAGTCTGCAAGGCCGTCGCCAGCCCGCGCGTAAAGATGCTCTACGACATCTATCACATGCAAATCATGGAAGGCGACGTCATCCGCACATTGCGTGCGACGCACGACGAGATCGCGCACTATCACACTGCCGGCAACCCCGGCCGCAACGAACTCGACGACACGCAGGAACTGCACTATGCGGGCATCTTCCGCGCCATCGCGGCCACAGGCTATGCCGGCTTCGTCACGCACGAATTTCTCCCAGCGCGCGACCCGCTCACCGGCTTGCGCGAAGCGTTCGACATCGGCGCAAAGCATCTCAGCCTGCCCTAGTAGTCCGTCCAGGCAAAACTTGTGAGCGTCTGCCCTGTGCGAACCTTGCCTACAACCCACATTGCGCCCACATTGCGCCCACATTGCGCTCACATTGCCCCCACATTGCGCTCACATTGCCCCCACATTGCGCTCACATTGCGACGCAGCAATTTCCCACGGGTGCGGTTGTGCATCCCAGACCGATGGTCTGGGCTAGGACTGCGTCGCGCCTTTGGCGCTTTTTCAGCCTTGAAAGGGCGTACTTCGA
>CANJQH010000084.1 GCA_947476335.1 Anaerolineae bacterium
AAATCGCATGCGCGTTGTTGCGTCGTCTATGGCTTGCTCAGCTTGCACCAATTCCTCAATCTCTTCCCGCTTCAACTTGAATTGTCGTGGCTTGCCCATCCCCCTAGTATGCGTCAATTTCATTTCTGAAATCTATAAGTGAGTCGCCAAAAGTTCTGGCGGCAGATTCGCCTCCCCCGCAAAGCGGGGGAGGCGAATCTGCCGGACAAAACTTATAGACAGGAACTTAGGCCTGAGTTGTTACGTTTTTGTGCGATTTGGCAAATTCATGCTTGGCAAATTCATGAATGAAACGCCTCATGATAGCAAGTCAGGTTCGCTATTTTGCAAGGTGACGGTGATGCGGGTGCCGCGGCCGGGTGCGCTGTCGATGTGCAGGACGCCGCTGAGGGCGTGAGCGCGTTCGCGCATGGTTTTCAGGCCGAGATGATTGTCGTAGTCGCTGTTCGGATCGAAACCGCGGCCGTCGTCGACGACGTCGATGCAGACAGAGTGTGGGGTGCTGGTGAGGCAGATGGTGAGCGTGCGACAACCGGAATGGCGGATGGCGTTTTGTACGGCTTCGGTCGAAATGCGATAGAGCGTTTCCTTGATATTGATGGACGTCGCTGGCTCGCCTTGCGGCACTTCGAGGGTGATGGCCATGCCGTGGTGTGGCTGTAGCATGCCGATTTGCTCCTGCAACGCGGCAATGAGTCCTTTGCGTTCGAGGGTTTCAGGGCGCAGTGCGAAGATCAGTGTGCGCATCTCGGCGAAGGCGGCGTCGGCGAGGTTGATGGAATAGTGAATGGCGTGACGGGCTGCGTCGGGGGCCTGTTCGAGCTGTTCGAGGGCGGTGCGAGTGCCGAGGACGATACCGAAGAGCGACTGCGATACGGAATCGTGCAGTTCGCGGGCGAGGCGGTGGCGTTCGGCGACGACGCGGGCGGAAGACGCGGCTTCCTGCAGCTGAGCGGAGTCGATCAGGCTGGCGACCTGGTTGGCGAAAGCCATGCACAGGTCGGCGTCGTGCTGGGTATATAAGCCGATCTGCATATGGCGTATTGAAAGCAAGCCGATCAATCGGCCGCGCACGATCAGCGGCACACCCATCCAGGAACCTGAAAAACCCGGCTCTTTCGTGCTCAAATTCGACACGATCAGCGGCTGTTGTAATACGAGCATCTCGGTGAGATTTTGGGGTCTGTTGATTGTCGGCGTGGGCACGTACTGGTCGTCGGGGAGTTTGCCGTATTCGCTGATGATCTTAAATACGCCGTCGCGCAGTAGGAGGACAGCGGCGCGGTCATATTCGAGCACAGGTTTCAGCTGAATGAGCGTATTCTGCATCAGCGACTTCTGGTCTTGGGTCGAGCCGATGGCGCGGCTGATTTCGACCAGCTGCGCGTGTTCCTGCAGGCGCTGACTGGTCTTCCATTCTATGAGACCCAGTTCATCGTTCATTTGTTGCAGATTGGTGACGACTGCGTGGATCGTTTTGAAAAAACTGTGGGTGTGGCGGAGGAAAGTCAGCCCGTAGCCGAGCATGTAGCCGCTGATGGAGACTGTGGCTTCGACTGGTGTGAGGCGAATGCCGAATGAGAACATGTTGCTGCGGGCGCTCTCGGTGATAGCGAGCAGGATGACGAGGGTAAATACCGTGACGACGCTGTAGATTCGCAGCTGTCGGCGGCTGGAATCGTCGAGGGAGAGGATGCAGAGTGCCCCTTCTAGGAGGCAGAGGATGGCGATCGGCAGGAATTCTGGCGAGATGATTCCCATGGCGAGTGCGCCGCCGATGCCGCCGATCCAGTTGAATACGGCGGCGCGTAGATGATTTGCGCGTATGGTGTTCACTGCGAAGCCGATCGCGTTGACTGCGAGGAAGAGGGTGAGCAGTGTCACGGCCAGCATGGCGGTGGATTTCGAGAAGGTGAACCAGACGCCGCCGATGGCAGCGGCCGTGACGAGCGTGATTTGCGGCCAGAAGCGCTGCAGCGGTGTGCCGGAATTCCATTGAGGTGGATGGAGCGTGCGTGTCATTGTGGCGCACCCTGTACCGATGTGGCAATGTGCAGCCAAGCGGAGATGCGGGTTCCGTGGCCGGGGGCGGAGTCGATGCGGAGGAAGCCATCGAGTGCGGCGGCGCGTTCGCGCATGGTTTTGAGGCCGAGGTGGCCATCGTAGAGTGTAGCGGGATCGAAGCCGCAGCCGTCGTCGGAGATTTCGACGCGGAGATCGGGGGCGGCGTCGATGCGGATGGAGACGTTGGCGGCGCCGGAGTGGCGCAGGGCGTTCTGGATGGCTTCGGAGGCGATGCGATAGAGCGCTTCCTTCTGGTCGAGGGAGGCGTTGGGTTCGCCTGCGGGGCTGGTGAGAGAGAGATGGGCGGCGTGGTGAGGCTGGAGGAGGGCGATGTGAGCCTGAAGGGCGGCGATGAGGCCCCTGCGTTCGAGGGTTTCGGGGCGGAGGGTGAAGATGAGCGCGCGTATGTCGGCGAGGGCGGTGTTGGCAAGGGAGACGGAGTAGTCGAGGGCGGTGCGAGCGGCGGCGGGAGCGGAGTCGATTTTTTCGAGGGCGGTGTGGGTGCCGAGGATGATGCCGAAGAGGGACTGCGAGACGGAGCTGTGGAGTTCGCGGGCGAGGCGGTTGCGTTCGGCGACGACCATGGCAGAGGCGGCGGCTTCCTGGAGCTGGGCGGAGTCGATCATGCCGGCGACCTGGTTGGCGAAAGCCATGCCGAGGTCGGCGTCATGTTCGGTGTAGAAATTTTCCTTTTTATGGCGTATGGATAGCAGGCCGATGAATTTTCCGCGCACGATGAGCGGCACGGCCATGAGCGATCCGCATGTGTTCGGCATCATGACAGAGAGGTCATGCATGATGATGGGGTGCCGTATGCGTGTGATGGCATCGAGGTGGTGCGTGTGCTCCAGGAATTTGGAGAGCCGGTCGTTATATCGATCGAGGCTGCCATGCGTGCAGATTTCGACGAGATCCTCGCCGCGTAACATCATGACCGTAGTGCGGCCGCACTCGATGACGGTGTGCAGCTGTATTAGAACGTGCATCAGCAGGGCATTTAGATCCATTGTTGAACTGATGGTGCGGCTGACTTCGAGGAGCTGTGTTTGTTCGCGCAGCCGTTGCTGCAGTCGCTGCTGTGCTGATTGAAGATTGTCGTTCGATGATTTCAGGTTCGACACGGCGAATATGATTTGCCCTTGAAAGCGCCACAGCCGCTGCAGAATGTCTATGCAGTACGGCACGATGAATGTGATGTTGAAGGCGATGATTTCGAATTGGGACAGCTTCGGCGGCAGCAGATAGATATCGAAATGGGCGAAGAGATTGATTAGGATGGCGCTGGCGAGCGTGAGAATCGAGATAACGCCGGCGCGCTGCACACTTTGCAGCGTTGCCTGTGGGCGACGTATTTCGTCCAGCAGGCCGTCGCAGATGATCAATACCACCACTGCGGTCATTTGTGTGGACATCAGCATAAGCAGGATGCTGCTGCCGACGCTGTGCGGCCACTGGAAATATCTTGCCCATGAGTGTCGATCGAGGTAGCGCAGCAGCTGGTAGCCGGAGATAATGAGGGTCAGCCAAGCTACCATCATGACGATGTAGGGTGCGCCAGGGGTGTGTTCGATCCATGCGTATGCGATGACGATGGCGAGCAGTGGCGGCATGGCGAGGCCGGACCAGAGTATGCGCAGCGCCGCGAGCCGGCCGGCTAGCGGATCGTCCTTCACGATGTGCAGGGGCGTGGTCGTTGTGCTCATGCGCTGTTCTCCTTAAATAATCATGAGCGGTGGTGTTGCACCAGACGAAGGTGGCCGCCCAGAAAAAGATCTGCAGAATGATCGTTCCGCCCAGCGTTCGGTATGCAGCGACATAGATGACGCTGGCCACCCGGAGCGCCGTGATTCATAGCGGAATCCAGTACAGATGCATGCGGAGTCTACTGCGCTGTGGGGTGGTTCGGCCGGATGAGGGTGCAGGGACATTCATGTTCAAGATGACGTACGGCATTGTAATGGTATGAAAATCATTGCGATCTTGGCTGAAAAGCGGATGGGGATGTGTGCATGCACATGGGTGCCGGTGCCGTGTGCGCTGTCGATGATGAGCGTAGCGAAGGTGGAGGCTGTGCGTTCGTGCATGATGCGAATGCTGCTGCACTGGGCGTGGCGCACGGCGTTCTGCACCGCTTCGACCGTGATGCTGTATAGCGTTTCCTTGCGGATGAGCGAAATGTCTGGTTCGGTAACTACTCAGGCCAGCCAGTTTTCCAACGCGAAATACCGATTTGGGCCTGAGTAGTTACCTGGTTCGTAATCTGGCGCATCGAACTGGACGTTCGTCGCGGTATGTGTGCGCAGCAGATCGATCTGCGCCTTCAGCGCGGTGATGAGCGCACTGGCGGCGGTCGCTTGCAGATGCGCTGTGTCAATGACGCCGGCGACCTGATTGGCGAACGCCCTGCATCCGTCGATGGCGTGAGCAGCGTAGTGGTCGGGTTCGGCGTGTCGTCGGTCATCAGGCAGATCGATGTGTGGCCGAAGTCGATGACGTTGTGCAGGCTTTCCACCATCGTTTGCAGCAGTGAATTGATTTCCTGCAGCAGAGTGACGGTGCGGCTCGGCGAAGAAGCCTCGGCGAAGAAGCTTCGGCGAAGAAGCAGCAATGCGCCGATCGTCAGCAGATTGTTGATGAAAATGACTCGTCTGGAGGATTGTTCAGGTGACAGCGAGCACAGCATGCCATCGACCAGAGTGAGCAATCCGGTGATGAAAAAATAGGCAGAAAATAGACCGCGATCACGATGCCGGCCATGCTCAGCCATGTGATGACTGTTCGGGTGCGGTGAGCATTGCGGCATGCGACCATCCCATCCAGCAAAGCGGATGTCACCAGAACCATGTCGGTGAATGTGTGGACGCTGGTGGGCAGATTCTGGTAGCGCTACAGCTTGATGATGGCAATACCGAGGCTGAAGAGGGCCCGCGCAGTTCCCAAGTCGATGCGCTGTGCACGAATGGGAGGTGGGGTGATTTGATGGGTCGAGGCAGCATTGGCCATGGAGGAAAGTGCCCGGATCGCACCCGGGCGCGGCAGCCTATTCTGTGAATGTGAGAGATGTGACACTTGCAGCCGGCAGCACGACCGTGTCTCCGTTATGAGCGGCCGTCGAGAGCGATGTCTGTGTCGCTTCCGTGTTCACGGCGGTCAGTTGTTGTAATCGGGCGGCGGCGAGGTCGCGCACGCGCACGGCGAGCGGCTCGTTGCGGTGGCGATTGGTCAGCGTCAGCGTAATGCGTCCATTGGCGCGCGACGCTGTAGCGCTCAGGTACGGCAACCGGGCCGGCGGCTGTGTGGCGGCGAACACGGGTTCGCCGCGCGAGGCGGGCAGCTCGCGCTCCGGGCATTCCTCAACGGCGATGCGCACCGCCGTGGCGCCGCGATGTGCTGTGTAGAGCGCAAAGACTTCGCCCGTTGGCGTGACGCGCACTGCGTCGCCGTCGGTGTAAATGAGCGGCTGCAGCACGTTGGCGATCTGGGCGAGGTTGGCCATCGACACGCTGTCGCAGTGGCTGTGGAAGACGTCGAGTGCGGCGGCTGCCGACAATGCGTCACGCCAGGTTGACGGCGCTTCGAACTTGACATCGAGGCGCGCTTCGGCATGCCAGACGCCCCATTCGTCGAAGGCGATCCGGACGCGCTGGTTCGGCCGGCGCGATGAGCTGGTGAAATATTCAATGACGGTCTTCGCCTCCTGGATGTCGCCGTCGATCAGCTGTGCGCCGTTCTGCAGCCGGTAATATGCCTCGTCACTCGCATCGAGCGCTTCGCCTGCGCCCCAGTAGCGATGCAGCGACAAGTGCTGTACCAGATCGAGGTGATCGCGCAGCGTTTCGATCACGCGCATGTTCCAGTCGCGGCGGTTGCGGTCGTGGCCGACGGCGACGAGCTCCGTCGTCGGGTCGGTGCGCTTGACCATCGTGGCGTAGCGGCGATATTCGTGCGCGTAGTGCACCGGGTCGTAGTTGCCGCCGCAGCCCCAGCTTTCGTTGCCGATGCCCCAGTATTTGACGTTCATCGGTGCGGCGTGGCCGTTGGTGGTGCGTTCGCGAGTGAGGGTTGTGTCGAAGGTGCCGTTGCAGTAGTCGACCCAGTCGGCCAGCTCTTGCACGGTGCCGGAACCCATATTGCCGGCAAGGTATGGCTCGGCGCCGATGGCTTCGCACAGCGCAATGAATTCATGCGTGCCGATCTGGTTGTTGTCGAGGACGCGTTCGCCGCAGCTTTCGGCGTAGCGCAGCGGACGTTGTGCGGCTGGGCCGATGCCGTCGCGCCAGTGGTAAAAGTCGGCGTAGCAGCCACCTGGCCAGCGCAGAATTGGCACGCCGATGCGTCGCAAGGCTGCAACAACCTGTGGCCTGGGCATGCCGTTGCTGGACCACAGGCCGTCGTAGCAGCAGCGGCCGAGGTGTTCGGCGAAGTGGCCGTGCAGCAGCGGGGAGATTGTGCCGATTGTCTCTTGGGGGAGGATGCGGATGGTTGCGTTCATGGTAGTTGCGACGGCAATATAGCGGTACAGCACTTTCTTTGCTCGAATTGAGCGCATCATGGCCGAGGCTGCGCTGATGTGCAGCCTCGGCTGAATCACTGCTCGGATCGCTTCGGTCGCAAGCCGGTGCTCTTGGTGAGCCAGCTCGGCACCTTCGTCGGTTTCACGCTGATGGGCTTTGCGCAGGCGCTGCCGGTGCTGTTGGTCGCGCGCATCATCGACGGCATTTCGGGCGCGAATATTGCCACGGCGCAGGCGGTGTTGACCGACAACACCACGGAGAAGACGCGCACGCAGGCGCTTAGGCTGATCGGCGCCGCCTTCGGGCAGGGCTTCACGATCGGGCCGGTGCTGGCGTGGCTGTCACTGGCAGCGAGTGGCAACAATTACCACGTTGCTGCGTTCGTGGCGGCCGGCTGCTCGCTGCTTTCGATTCTGCTGACGGCGTTTTGGCTGCCTGAATCACTGCCGGTCGAAAAGTGCGGCTCCTCGCACAAGGCGCTCTTCGATCTGGGCGCGCCGTGACGGCGCTGGATGAGCAAAAACTGCACATCGATGTTCCGGCGGATGATGGCAATAGCTGGCTGGGCTGGGCCTGGATTTTCGTCGCGATGATTCCGGTTTCGATCGGGGGTTCTGTGCTGTCGCCGGCGATCAACGGTGCGATTACCAAGCGCGTCGCCAGTGCCGACACCGGCGCTGCGCTCGGCATGTCGGCGTCGATGAGCAGCGCGGCGAATGCGCTGACGCCAATCATCGGCGGCGCGTTGTTCCAGTGGTTCGGCACCACCGTGCCGTTTCTGCTGACCGGATTGTTTACACTGCTGCTCCTCGCACTGGCGATGCGCAGGGTGGGCGGACAACAGAAGTAATAGAGAGTAAGTAATCGTAGGAATTACTCGGCTACAGGCTGGGTGGTTTCAAAACAGGAGAAAAGTAACTACTCAGGCCCAAATCAGTATTTCCCGCGAAACACACTATTCTCTCCCCCGAAGGGGGAGAGAATAGTGTGTTTCGCGTTGGAAAAATGGCTGGCCTGAGTAGTTACGGAGAAAAACAAGATGACTGGAATATTTGAATTTGTCGAGACGTTTCATGGACACTGGCGCTGGATTGTGGCGGTGGTGGCGGTGGTGGCGGTGATCAAATTTCTGATCGGCTGGCTGGGCAAGGGCAAGGTGACGCAGCTGGACAAGACCATCGCAGCGGCGTTTGCCGGCGTAATGACGGTACAGCTCGTGTTGGGCGTGGTGACGATCATCGGTGTGATCATCGAAGGGGCGTTCAACGCGCGCCTGCACGGCGAACATCTCGTCACCGGACTGATCGCGGTCGGGCTTTCGCACATGATTCCGATGCGCAAGGACGCGCGCTCGGATGCATCGCGCTTTCGCACTGGTTTCATCATGACAACGGCGTCGCTGCTGCTGGCGGTGATGAACGTCGTGCTGGTGCGCGGCAGCTGGATGTACTAACAGATGTACTAACAACGGACGACGGACGGCGGCTGACCACCGTCCGTCGTCCGTCGTTAGCCATCGGTAAGCACAGCGCGCACGATTGGCCCGGCCACTTCGAACGGCACGTGTATGCTCTGCAGCGGCGCTTCGTCGCCGAGCACTTCGATGAGGGCCAGCAGCGGCGTCCCGCGATCCAGGCGCGGCAGCCACATCGTCGGCGCCGGCTGGCGCTCCATCGATGACACCATCGCGGTCTGGCGCACCACGTCGCCGGCGGTGTTGACGATGCTCACGTCGATCGATGGGAACTCCTTGAACGCGCCGAAGGTCATTTCAACTGTGACCCGTGTGCCGTCTGGCCACGGCATGACGCGGTAGCGCTCGATGCGCGCATCGCTCGGCGGCCGCTTCGGCATCTGCGGCGCGCCTTCATCGGTGTTGTTGTAAAACTGAATATCTTCGGCCATGCGCGCATTATCGACGGATTGGCTTGGCGAGGCGCAGGCGAGGCTTGCCTTGCCCCTACTGGCGCGTTCGCTGCGCAGCGGCCATACTTTGGCGTGCCGCTACACTGCGGCCTGACCATGATCAAGATCGCTGAATACATCCCTTCGAATGTGACGCCTTTGTGGAAGCTGGCCAAGCAGGCTGGCGTTGATTACGCTGTTGGTGGGCTGCCGCTCGCCAGCGACTGCTTCGCCGGTGAGTCGATTTACGATTACATGCCGCTGCTGCGCATGAAGAATCGTTATAACGACGGCGGCTTCGAGCTCAGCGTCATCGAGGCGCGCCCGCCGATGGACAAGCTCATGCGCGGCCTGCCCGGCCGCGATCAGGAGCTCGAGTGGTGCATCAAGCTCGTCGAGAACATGGGCAAGCTCGGCATTCCGGTCTGGTGCTACGCCTGGATGGCCGTCATGAACTGGACGCGCACCAGCACCAGCACCGTCTCGCGCGGCGGCTCGCTCGTCACTGCGTTCAATCTCGCTGACTACGAGAAGGGCCCGCCGAATCCGCCCGTCGCGGAGGAAGACCTGTGGACCAACCTCAAGTACTTCCTCGACGTCATGGTGCCGGTGGCTGAAAAAGCCGGCGTCAAACTCAGCGCGCACCCCGACGATCCGCCCATGTCGCCGCTGCGCGGCGTCGGCCGCATCCTCACGAGCGTGGACAACTTCCAGCGCGTCGTCGACATGGTGCCGAGCGAATACAACACGGTCACGCTCTGCCAGGGCAACTTCACTCTGATGACCGACGATCTGCCGTCTGCCATTCGTCAGTTCGGTAAAAAGATCAGCTTCGTGCATTTTCGCGACGTGCTCGGCGATGTGACGAACTTCCGCGAGGCCTGGCACGACGCCGGCAAGACCGACATGTATGCCTGCCTCGAGGCGTATCGCGACATCGGCTTCGAAGGCGTGCTGCGCCCCGATCATGTGCCGACTGTCGAAGGCGACAGCAACGAAAACGCTGGGTATTCGGCGTTCGGCCGCCTGTTCGCCATCGGCTACATCCGCGGCCTGATTCAGGCCGTGTATCGGTAACGATGCCCAGAACCGCCGTCGTCACCGCAGTATTCGGTGAGCAGTTCCATCGCATATCTCGCGCATGGTTCGAGTGGAACCTTCCGTACTTTCCGGCTGACGCTGAAGTGCATATCGTCTCGACCGACGGTGTGCGGGGCATCCCGCGCACTGCCGGTCGGGTGAATTACTCGTTCGCGGCTTCATCGGACCTCGTGGATGATTCGCCGTTGCCGATGGTGATGCGCCGTCTGCGCGTCGCCGAACGCCTGCGGTTGGCGAAGGTTATCGAGCTGTGCCGCAAGGGCTATCGGTGCGCGTTGATCGACGTCGACATCGCGTTTCACAAGCCGATCGCACCGTTGTTCGATGTGCCCCAGGATCTGGTGTTCTCACGCGCATTCGGCACGCCGCGCGATTGTGTACAGAAAATCGGTTTCGTCGCGTGCACCGGATTCTGGATCGCGTCTCCTGCCGGTGTACCGTTTCTGTCGCACTGGCTTGCCGACATGGAAACGGACCACGGGGTGGATCAGAACGTGTTGAACTCACGGTTCATGAACCTGCAGTGGCAGTCCGTTCCCTTCATCATCGACGGCGCCGCCTTCGACAATTCAGTCGCGTCGATGGAAGAATGTTCCGTCGCCGTTCTGGATCGACGACTCATCGAGCGCGGAATCGATCGATTCGAAGTGACCATCGGCAACCATCACCGCAGGGTGCCGATGACCTATTTTTCGCAGCTGCCGATGAAATCGTCGCCCGCTGCCAGAGCGACGGCGATGCTGCGATCGCTGGCTCGCCGTGTGAAATTGTTGATGATCAAATCATGAAAATCGCTATCACTGGTTCACGCGGGCGCATCGGCTCCTACGTTTATCGGCAGGTCGTTGCCGCGGGCCATGACGCCCTCGGCATCGATTTGCCGGCGCGTGCCGATGACCAGAATTACATCTGTGCCGATACGACCGACTTCGGCGCCATCGTCGATGCGCTGCACGGCTGCGACGCCGTGATCCACCTGGCTGCGATTCCTGACTCGCGCCTGGTCGCGTCATCGAAGACGTTCGCCTCGAACATGGCCGGTGTGTGGAACATCTACGAGGCATGTCGCGTGCTCGGCATCCGCCGCGCCGTGTTCGCTTCGACGATTCAGGCGCTGATCTCCTCCGTGCGCCGCAATCCCACGCCGTTCGCCTACTTCCCTGTGGACGAAGCGCACCCGCTCGACCCGCAGAGCGATTACGCGCTGTCAAAGGCGCTCGGTGAGCAGGTCGGCGCTATGTTCGCCAGGCACTACGGTCTCACCGTCGTCAGCCTGCGCTTCATGTGGGTGACCACGCCGGAGGAGACGCGTTCGCTGCCGGCGGAACGCCCGACCGACACCTGGCATCCGGCGCTGTACGCGTACTGCGACGTGCGCGACACCGCGCGCGCGTGCGTGCTCGCCGCGACCGCGTCGCTGCCGGCAAATTCGCACACGACGGTGTTCGTCACTGCGCGCGATACGTGGGTGACCGAGCCGTCGGCGCAGATCGTGGCCGAGCATTTCCCGAACTCGGAGGACCGCGGCCTGCGCGGCTTCGATTCGCTGATCAGCGGCGAGACGGCGCGGCGCGTGCTCGGCTTCGAGCCGGAATTCAGCTGCCGGGATCCGCGATGAAAATCGTCGTCACGGGCTGCAAGGGCCGCATCGGTGGCACGGTGCTCGAATACGTGCGTTCGCAGGGCGCACAAGTGCTCGGCGTCGATACGGTCGGCATCGGCAACTTCGTCGATTACATCCATGCCGATATGACGGATCTTGCGCAGGTCTACGATGTGCTGCATGGCGCGGATGCGGTGATTCACCTTGCGGCGATTCGCGACCCGCGCCTGTTCACCGCCCAGAAGACGTTCATGACGAACGTGGGCAGCACGTACAACGTGTTGCTGGCGGCGACGCATTTAAAAATTCAGCGTGTGGTGCTGGCGTCGTCGGTTCAGGTTGCGCATGTGGTACGGCCGCGCACGCCGCTGGATTTCAAATACTTCCCACTGGACGAAGCGCATCCGCTCAGCCCGCATGACGAGTACACGCAGTCGAAAGAGGTCGGTGAAGTGCTGGCCGATTCGTTCGCTGCGCACTACGGCCTTTCGATTGTGTCGCTGCGCTATACCGGAGTGACGCTGCCCGACGCGTGGGCGACGCTCCCGCGCAAATCGCCGCCGCCGGCCGCGCACGCGCCGTATCCGCATTACGTGCACGTCGACGACGCTGCGCGCTGCACGTATCTTGCCGCCGTGGCGGACCTGCCGCCGAGCTCGCACACGCGCGCATTCGTCACTGCTGAAGATACTGCGCTCGATATGCCTTCCGAGGAATGGATCGCGCGTTATTTTCCGAATGCTGAGCGACGCGAAAACTTCGAGGGCTGCGAGGCGCTGGTCAGCGGCCGCGTCGCACGCGAGAAGTTCGGGTTCGTGGCGGAGAAGAGCTGGAGAGCAGCGGCAGAGTAGATAGCAGATAGTGGATAGTGATAGTCGTGGTTTTAGCATTCCCAGCAGTTCCCGCTCCGCTTTTCACAAGCGATAATCACCGCCATGACAGCAGACATGAACGCACTTGGGGCGCGTGCGAAGGCTGCTTCGCGGCAGCTGGCGCGCGTGCGCACTGCGCAGAAGAACGCCGCTCTCTTCGCGCTCGCCGACGGCCTGGCGCAGCACGAAGCTGACATCCTTGCCGCCAATGCCGTCGACGTGGCGAATGCCCGCGCGCGCGGCGTCGAACCGTATTTCATCGATCGGCTGACGCTCACGCCGCAGCGGCTGGCTGCAATCGCGGCGGACGTGTGCAGCGTCGCTGCGTTGTCGGACCCGATCGGTGAGCAGTTCGAACATGCGCGCATGCCGAATGGCCTGCGGCTGCACAAGCGGCGCATCCCGCTGGGGGTGATCGGCGTGATCTACGAGAGCCGCCCGAACGTGACGATCGACATCACCGCGCTGTGTCTGAAAAGCGGCAATGCGGCGATTCTGCGCGGCGGCAGCGACAACATCAACAGCAATCAGGCGCTGATGCGCGTGGTGCGCGCGGCCCTCGCTGCGCATGAGATCCCAGCGGACGCGGTGCTATTGATCGAAGATCCGGATCGCGCGCGCATTCTCGAGCTGCTGCGGCTGAACGATTTCGTCGACCTGATCATCCCGCGCGGCGGCGCCAGCCTGCACAAGCTGTGTCGAGAGAACAGCACGATTCCGGTGATCACCGGCGGCATGGGGATCAATCATGTCTATGTCGATGAAACTGCTGATGTGCAGATCGCCGTCGATGTGATTTACAACGCCAAGGTCAGCAAGCCGACGGTGTGCAACGCGCTTGGCACGGTGCTGGTACAGCGCGAGATCGCGCCGACGCTGCTGCCGCGCATGGTGGCGAAGCTGGCGGAGAAGCAGGTTGAACTGCGCTGTGATCCGCGTGTGGTGGCGCTGCTCGGGCCGCAGCCGTCGGTGCGCTGCGTCGCAGCTGAGCCGGCTGACTGGGACACTGAGTGGCTCTCGCTTGTGCTGGGTGTGTTTGTAGTGGATTCGCTCGACGAGGCGCTGGCCTTCATCGAAGCGCATTCGCTCGAACATTCCGACGGCATTATTTCGAATCGGGCTGACAACATCGCGCGCTTCTTGAACGAAGTAAATTCGAGCGCGGTGTTCGTCAACTGCAGCACGCGCTTCAATGACGGCGCTCAGTTCGGCCTCGGCGCCGAAGTCGCCGTCAGCACGCAGCGCATCCATGCCCGCGGCCCGATGGGCCTGCGTGAACTCACAAGTTACAAATGGGTGTGCGAGGGCGAGGGACAGGTGAGGGGACAGTGATGGTAGCTAGTAGTTCGTCCAGGCAAAACTTGCGGGTCCCCACTCAACATCCTGATATCGGCGCCACGCCGTTGCCAGGGCCGCGCCTTCCGCACAAACTCCGGCTGAATCGAAGTATGCCCTTTCAAGGCTGAAAAAGCGCCAAAGGCGCGACGCAGTCCTAAGTGAGTCGCCAAAAGTTCTGGCGGCAGATTCGCCTCCCCCGCTTTGCGGGGGAGGCGAATCTG
>CANJQH010000085.1 GCA_947476335.1 Anaerolineae bacterium
CCGCCTTTTCCGCCCCCCCCCCACCGGGGGGGCGGCGAATCTGCCGGACAAAACTTTTGGACAGGAACTTAGCAGACGGTCGGCCGTCCGTCGTCTTTTTAGAACATTTGTTCTATACTTTGGTGCATGCTCTCCATCACCGCCCCCGATCCGCTCGCTCGCATGGAGCTGCTCGGCCGCCAGATGGTGCTCGAGCCCGACGCCGAGGCGCCAACCCCAGCAGGCACACCCACCCCGTGTGGGCATTCGCCGGTTGACCTGCAGCGCGCCTTCGCCGCAGACTCAGCTCCGCTCACCAGCAAAAGCAGCTCACTCAGCTTTCACGACGCAGTCATGCCCGGCGGCGGCCGCATTCGCCTGCTGAAGACCATGCTCACCAGCGCCTGCGAACGCAATTGCAACTATTGCCCGTTTCGCGCCGGCCGAGATATGCGCCGCACCACGCTCAAGCCTGAGGAAATGGCGCGCGCCTTCACGCAGGTGCACGCATCCGGGGGTGCACAGGGACTGTTTCTCAGCAGCGGCATCATCGGCGGCGGCGTGCGCACGCAAGACCGCCTGCTCGACACCGCAGACATCCTGCGCAACAGGCTCGGCTTCCGCGGCTACCTGCATCTGAAGCTCATGCCCGGCGCCGAACACGCGCAGGTCCTGCGCGCCATGACGCTCGCCGATCGCGTCAGCCTCAACCTCGAAGCGCCAAACCAGCAGCACCTCACCCCACTCGCACCGCGCAAAATTTTTCTGGAAGAACTGCTGCAGCCGCTGCGCTGGGCGTCGGACATTCGCCGGAATCTGCCGACGCCACGGCGCGGCCGCTGGGCGTCATTCGTCACGCAGTTCGTCGTCGGCGCACACGGCACCGCCGGCGAAAGCGACGTCGAACTGCTGCAAACCAGCGCCATGCTCACCCAGCGCGGGCTGCAACGCGCCTACTTTTCAGCCTTTCATCCAGTACACGACACACCGCTTGAAAACCACCTGCCGGAAAATTCGTGGCGCGAACACCGGCTCTACCAGGCATCTTTTCTCCTGCGCGACTACGGATTTGATTTCGAGGAACTGCCCTTCGCACAAAATGGCCGACTCCCTCTCGACGTCGATCCCAAGCTCGGCTGGGCACAGGCGAATCTGGCTGATCGCCCAATCGAGGTAAACCAGGCCGACCGACGCGAACTGCTGCGCGTACCCGGCATCGGGCCGCAGGGCGCCGACGCGCTGCTGGCTGCCCGCCGCCTGCACCGGATCGCCGACATGCAGCAGCTCGCGCGCCTCGGCGTCCTCACGCGCCGCGCCGCACCGTTCGTGCTGCTGAACGGCCGCCGCGGCGCCGGTGAACAGTTAAGATTTCCAGATTTTTGATTTCAGGGGAATGACTAAATCCGAGTAGAGTCTGCGAATCACGGCGCCGGCGTCTGCGTCGGTTCGGGCGGCGTCGTCGCCGTTTCGAGCGGCACGACGATCACCTCAGTCGGCGTTTCGGTTGGAGGCAGCGGCTCGGTGGTGGTCAGCTTGGGCGTCGCCGTCACCGTCGCCGTCGGCGGCAGCGTCACCGTCGGCGGCAGCGGTCGATTGGCGGCAGTTGCAGCCACCTTCACCGTCACCATCGGCGGTCGGTTGTCGGCAGTCGCAGCCGCAATCGCAGTCGCAGTCGTCCGCGGCGCTGCCGGCCATCCATCGACCGCCATCGGCCCCACCGGCCGTGCAATCCACAGCAGGCCGAAGCCGAGCAGGTAGCACGGAATCGTCAGCAGGATGATGCCGACAAACACGCTCACAGCAACGCTGCGGCGGCCACGGCGTTCCGTTGAGGCAGGGTTTGTCATTATGTTAGGTTTTTCCCCGTCTTCTAAGATCCCGGGGTTGCTATTTTCGCCAGCTTCGCCGCGCGGTGGCGGATCGCAATCGGCGCCGACAGGAAGCGCCGCAGCGTCGCTTCATCCAGCGCCGGCGCATAGTATTCGCGATACATCTCCAGAATCGTCACGATTGGCATCGGCGTCGGCTCATAAACGACCCCCTGCCCAGCCTGCACATAGCCGGTCTGCAACACACGACAATACAGCCCAGGCCGCTCAGCCGCACGAAATTTCTTCACAAACTGCGGATCTTCCATGCGCCGCGCCAGCACATGACACGGAATGCGCGGCGCCGTCACCTCCAGCAACACCTCGCCGATGTGCAGCCGGTCGCCCACGTTCGCCACCGCACTCTCCAACCCGTCAATCGTCAGGTTCTCGCCGAACGTGCCCGGCTCCAGCTCAACTCCCAGCTCGACCGCCCACCACGCATAGTCGGGCGCACCATACACGTACACCGCTTGGTCCAGCCCGCCATGATTCTTCGTATCACACACCGCATCACCCGTCAAACCAAGCACATCGACCAGCACCGGCGCCTCGCGCGGCTCTTTATAGATGCCCGTCATCCCATTTACCTTCGCTTCCGACATGGCGCGCGCCGCGCCAAGATTTACGCTGAGCAGCTTCATGCGGCGCATGATACATGAAAAGAAGTTCCAGGTTGCAGGTTCCGATCAAGGATCAAGGCAAGGATCAAGGCAAGGATCAAGGCAAGGATCAAGGCAAGGATCCAGGCTTACTCGGAATTCAGAACTCGAAACTCAGAACTCAGAACTCGCTAGAATTGCCTCCGCCACCATGTTTCAACCAGTCTCCAACCAAGTCGACTTTCCCGCCCAGGAGCGCAGTGTGCTCGAATTCTGGACCCGCACGAACGCCTTCGAAAATCTGCGCGCACTCCGCAAGGACGCACCGCAGCGCTGGTCGTTCGTTGATGGCCCAATCACTGCCAACAACCCGATGGGCGTGCACCACGCCTGGGGCCGCACCTACAAAGACCTGTGGTGCCGCTATCACGCAATGAAAGGCGCCGAGCTGCGCTGGCAGCAGGGTTTCGACTGCCAAGGCCTTTGGGTCGAGGTCAATGTCGAAAAAGAGCTCGGCTTCACCACCAAGCGTGACATCGAAAACTTCGGCATGGCGAATTTCATCGCCCTCTGCAAACAGCGCGTACTCAACAGCGCCGCTCAGCAAACGGAACAATCCGTCCGCCTCGGCTACTGGATGGACTGGAATAATCCAGCTGAGCTGCGCATGCTGGCGAAGAAGATCGTCGAAAATCCAAATGAAATCATCGAGCTCGAACGCGGCGGCGAAAAAGTCCGCGGTACGGTCGAGCAGCTCGTCGGCAAACTCGGCATGCCCGAACTCGGCGGCTCATATTTCACGTTCTCCGACGAGAACAACTACATGATCTGGTCGTTTCTCAAACGCTGCCACGAGCGCGGCTGGATCTACCGCGGCACCGACAGCATCCCGTGGTGCGGCCGCTGCGGCACCGGCATCTCGCAGCACGAGATCGACACCGAAGGCTACAAGGACCGCGACGACCCGGCCATCACGATCCGCTTCCGTATTCGCAGCCAGGCGGCCGACCCGGCCGTCGACTGGAAGTCGCCCGAAGCGCAGGCGGCGTTCGACGCCACCCCCGCCCGCTTCATCCTCGCCTGGACCACCACGCCCTGGACGCTGCCGGCCAATGTCATGCTCGCCATCGGCCCGAAGCTGCGCTACGCCATCGTGCGCCAGTCGCACGCTGCATCCGCGACCAGAGACGGCGAATCGGCCATCTATTTCCTCGGCGCCGGCGTGCTGAAAATGCTGCGCGGCGACTACGAGGTGCTCGGTGAAATCGACGGCGCCCAAATGGTCGGCTGGACATACGAGGGCCTCTTCGACGAACTGCCGGCGTGGATCGACGCCAACAAACGCTGGGCCGACAAGCACGGCTTCGACGCCGAGCGCATATTCGAACATTGCGTGATTCCTTGGGACGAAGTCGGCGAAGCCGAGGGCACCGGCGTGGTGCACATCGCGCCCGGCTGCGGCCCCGAAGACCACAAACTCGGCAAGGAGATCGGCTCGCCGATGGTCGCGCCGCTCGGCGAGGACGGCCATTACCTGTCCGGCTTCGGCGATCTGGTCGGCCGCCACGCGCACGAGGTGCCCGACGCAGTCGAGGCCATGCTCAAGCAGAAGGGCTTCTTCTACCGCCGCGAAACGTATCGCCACCGCTACGCGCACTGCTGGCGCTGCAGCACACCGCTGGTCTATCGCCTCGTCGACGAGTGGTACATCAGTATGGATGAGCTGCGCCATGACATGATGCGCGTCACCGAGACGATCAACTGGGTCCCCTCCTTCGGCAAGGAGCGCGAACTGGACTGGCTCCACAACATGCACGACTGGATGATCTCCAAGAAGCGCTACTGGGGCCTGGCACTGCCAATCTGGGAATACCCAGACGGCACGTTCGAAGTGATCGGCAGCCACGAGGAACTGCGCACTCGCGCCGTCGAAGGCTGGCAGGAATTCGAAGGCCACACGCCGCACCGCCCATGGATCGACGGCGTGAAAATCAAACACCCGGTCACCGGCCAGATCGGCGTGCGCGTCACCGACGTCGGCAACCCATGGCTTGACGCCGGCATCGTCGGCTTCAGCACCATGCGCTTCCGCGCCGACCGCGCCTACTGGGAGAAGTGGTTCCCTGGCCAGTTCATGACCGAGAGCTTCCCCGGCCAGTTCCGCAACTGGTTCTATGCCATGATCGCCATGAGCACCGTGCTCGCAGACGTGCGGCCGGCCGACACAATTCTGGGCTTTGCCACGCTCGTCGATGAAAAGGGCGAGCCAATGCACAAGAGCAAAGGCAACTCGATCGAGTTCAACGAGGCCGCCGACAAAGCCGGCGCCGATGCCATGCGCTGGGCCTACGCCCGCCAGGAATACGACGACAACCTGCGCTTCGGTTACAACTATCTCGGCGAGTGCCGCCGCAATCTGCTGATTCCGCTCTGGAACGTATACTCGTTCTTCGTCACATACGCCGTCGCCGACGGCTGGCAGCCCGGCGCCGACGCCGCTATCCTCACACCGCTCGATGCCTGGATCCTCGCCCGCCTGCAGCAGACGGTGAACGAAACCGACCGCGCGCTCGACGCATATCAGTCGCGCCCAGCCGCGCTGGCCATCGAACGCTTCGTCGACGACCTTTCGACATGGTACGTGCGCCGCAGCCGCGCGCGCTTCTGGGGCAGTGAGATGACCGCCGACAAGCAGGCGGCCTACCAGACGCTGCACAACGTGCTCACCATCCTCTGCCGCACCCTCGCACCGTTCACACCCTTCATCGCCGAAGTGATGTGGCAGAACATCACCGCCGGCCGCACGCTGCAGGACGCCGCAACAGAATCGGTTCACCACCAACTCTTCCCAGAATCCCGCGCGCTCACCGCAGCCGAAGAAGCGCTGCTGCGCGAAACCGAAATCGCCCGCCGCGTCGTCAATCTCGGCCACAGCGTGCGATCGCAGAGCAAGGTCAAGGTGCGCCAGCCGCTCGCCGGCGCCCGCATCGTCGCCGATGCCGCCGCGCGTGCAGTCATCCTCGCCCAGCGCGACATTCTGTGCGATGAGCTCAACATCAAAGACATTACTTTTGCCGAACGCGCCGAAGAGCTCGTCAGCTACAAGGTGCTGCCTGATCTCAAGAAACTCGGCAAGAAACTCGGCCAAGACCTGCCACGCGTCCGAAATGGCCTCGCTGCGCTCGATCCAGCTTTCGTCGCTGCTGAAGTACAGGCCGGCCGCGCCATCACCGTGGATGGCATCGCCCTCGCAGCCGACGAAATCATCGTGCAGGCGCAACCACGCCCCGGCCTCGTCGTCGCCGGTGAAGCCGGCATCGTCGTCGCCCTCGATACAGAACTCACCGAGGAATTAATTAGCGAAGGCCTTGCCCGCGAAGCCGTCCGCCGCATCAATGACGCGCGCAAAGCTGCCAGTTTCGACGTCTCCGACCGTATCGAAACGTACTATCACGCCACACCGCGCCTCGCCACAGCCATCCAGCTCTATGAAAACTATGTAAAAAACGAAACTCTCTCAGTAATTCTTCAGTCCGGAGTCCCAGAAAATGCCAGTACTTCGGTTGACGAATTCGATGGAGAAGGGTTTACAATCGTATTAATTAGAATTCATTGAGCATTCACTAGGCAGACCAACAAAAGACTGATCTGGCCGAAGGAATGTATCAAAAGTCAGATTTATGTCGCAAGCGAATCGCCCCTCTCCGCAAACGACGCAGATGCAGCGCGGCACGAAAAACATGTCGAATCAGATATGGAAGGTTGCCGAGGCCATCGGTGTTGAGCAGGCCCGCACTCTCGACGAGGTGCTGGGTCTGTTCGATGCCGAGCAGCCACGCCGCTTCATAGCCCTGTTCGGCAATCTTGAAGGTGCCAGTGCGCTGCTCAGCGAACTCGCCGGCAGCCGCAGCCTGCGCACGCCGTCACACCGCCGCCTCGTCGGCGTCGTCGTCGATGCAACGGAACTTCCCCTGCACATCGACGCATGGCAGCATCTGCTCCTGCAGGTTCTTGGCAAACTCGCCGAGTCAGTCAACACGCCGCAGAACATCGTGGTCGGCCTGCGCCGCCAGCTCGAAGAAATGATTCAGCTGGAACGCCGGCGTGATGAAGCAGCGTCACTCGCCGCCGCCGCCTTCGCACACCAGTTCCGCAGCGCCTTCCCCGGGCTGCTCGCCACCACCTATTCAGCCACCAATCAGATATTCGTGGTCGGTCTCGACAAGCTCGATCGGGTCGACGGCGTCTTCGCCAAAGAACTGCTCGAATCGTCGCAGTATTTTCTCAGTGCACCGAACTGTGCCGTCGTCCTGGCGGCCGATGAGAGCCGGCTGCTCGACAATCTGCGCAACGCCGCACCTGACGGCGCCCAGCTCATGGCCACATGGCCCACCGACCGCATCGCCGTGCCGGATCGCACCACTCCCTCCAGCGGACGTGCCCCACTCCGGCCAGAACCTGAGGCCGCGCCGCCGCCCACTTCCCGCCGCGGTCGCCTCCGCAACGATGCGCTCACAGCATTGCCCACCGACGCCGCACGTGTCCTCAAGGAGATGCTCTCTCCTGATCAGCACGCCATCGAAGCTGCCTGCGGCGAATGGCAGCACACCATGGCTGCGCTGCATAAGCGCAGCGAAGAAGGCCTGCAAACCAAACTCACCGGCCCGCAGATCGCCAAGCTCGTCGCCCTGAAGCTGCTCTCGCCGCGCCTGTTTGAAGCCGCACGCTTCGACGTTTTGCTGCTCAGCCGCCTCGAACGCGCCGCCCGCAACGGCAGCGCCGACACCAGCGATGAACAACAGCGCATCATGGCCCTCAGCTCGCAGCTTACCGGCCTGTTCAAGTCCGCACCGAATTTCATCGGCATCGAACCGCGCGACATCGCCACGGCTCTGCGCCTGCTCTCCGGCGGCATCCTCACCGAAACGACGCCGCAACCGACGCACACAAGCCAGCGCACAACACCACCCAATGCGAACACCGCGCGGCGCTCCACCGTCCGTGCCGCCGCACAGCCCTATGCCGCTTCGTTCGGCCACAGCGCACCGATCGCCGCATTCGTCGCCGTCAATGCCCTCGTCGTCCTCGCCGATCGCCTCACCAAACAGGGCTCCGGCGCTCAGGCAATGCTGCCCAATCTCAGCACCAGCAGCCTGATCAGCAACGCCGCTATGCTCGGCATGGAACTCACCGGCCTCGCCCTCGCTCTGCTCATCCTCGGATTCTGGGGCATCGCCCGCCGCAGCAGCCTGTACCACATCGCCTTCGGCCTGATCACCGGCGCACTCGCCTCGAACCTCTATGACCACATCGTTACCGGTGGCGTCATCAATTTCATCCCAGTAGCCGGCATAATGATAAACACAGGCCATCTGGCGCTGCTCGCCGGAGCCGCACTGCTCGTCGTTTCCATGTTCCGCCCCCAGCCCGTGGTAGAACTAGCCGAATGAACGTCACTACGGTCCCGTCACTGGCCGTCGCGCTGCGGCGCATGCGCCTGCTTCTGCTCGTCGCTGCCATCGCCATCCTGGTCGATCAAGTCAGCAAACGACTCGTCGAAGCAGGCATGCAACTTTATGAATCCGTCCCGATCATCGGACACTGGTTCGGCCTGACGCGCACACAAAACTTTGGCGCCGCCTTCAGCATGTTCCAAAGCGGCGGCTTCATCTTCATCATCATCGCCGCCATCGTCACCGGGGTCATCCTCTATTACGCACCGCGCCTGCCCGAAAATGATCATGTCTCGCGCATCGCGCTCGGCTTGCAGCTCGGCGGCGCCCTCGGCAATGTCATCGATCGCCTGCGCCAAGGCTATGTCACCGACTTCCTGCATCTGCAAATCCCGGAAATTGGCTTCGACTGGCCGGTGTCCAACATCGCTGACATCTGCATCGTCGCCGGCGTCATTACGCTGATCGTCATCAGCCTGCGCCGCGGCGATGGCTGAACATTAGAAAATAAAGGGGTAATAAAGGGGGAAATAAAACGCAGGCGCCTGATAGATCAGACGCCTGCGATCAGCAGCAGGCAATCGGCTGTCAGCCGCCGCCTACTCTTTCACCCGCTCGAGATACTCACCCGTGCGCGTATCGATCTTCAGCAGGTCGCCTTCCTTAAGAAAAGAAGGTCCCTTTACAACCGCACCCGTCTCGAGCACGCAATCCTTCAGCACGTTCGTCGCCGTGTCACCGCGCACAGCCACGTCGGTCGACGTCACGCGCAATGTCACGAACGTCGGAATCTGCATGCCGGCGATCTTCGTACCGTCCAGTACCAGCAGGTCGCACATCTCGTTTTCCTTCATGAACTGCGCCTGATCTCCGACGATGTCCTCGTCCAGCGCGATCTGCTCGAAGTTCTCCGTATCCATGAAGTTGTACGTGTTGCCATCCTGATACAGGTACTGGATCGTGCGCGTCTCAGACTGCACGACGTCGATGTCGTCACCCGCACGCATACGATCTTCCAGCACCTTGCCGTTGTTCAGGTTCTTCAGCTTCAGCCGCGTCATCGCGCGCCAGTTGCCGGGCGCAATGTGCTGAAAGTCAACGACGCGCCACACGTCATTGTTGTAACGAATGAGCATGCCGCGCCGCAGATCAGATGTTGTTGCCATGATTCTCCCTAAGTTAATGAATGGGCCGCAATTATCGCACTGTAGAAAGAGCGCAGAGATGCGTAAAGAGTAACATGCCACGCCTCTGAACTCTCTACTCTCTTCCCGCGTAACTACTCAGGCCAGCTATTTTTCCAACGCGAAACACACTATTCTCTCCCCCTTCGGGGGAGAGAATAGTGTGTTTCGCAGGAAATACTGATTTGGGCCTGAGTAGTTACCTTCCCGCTCACTCCGGCGTCGTATACGCAGCAGTAATTCCACCGTCAACGCTGAACGCCGTGCCCGTCACGAATGAAGATTCGTCCGAGGCAAGATACAACGCAGCGTAGGCGATTTCTTTTGCCTGGCCGAAGCGGCCCATCGGTATGTGCACCAGCCGGCGCTGTTTCTTTTCCGGCGTGTTCAAATATTTCATCAACAGCTCGGTGTGCAACGGACCCGGACACAGTGCATTCACACGGATATTCTCACGTGCATGCACCGTCGCCAGCTCGCGGCTCATCGCCAGCACCGCACCCTTGCTCGCCGTGTAGGCCAGCTGCGGCGTCGCCGCACCCAGCAGCGCCACGAACGACGCAGTGTTGATGACGCTGCCACCGCCCGCGCGACGCAGCGCCGGAATGCCGTACTTGCAGCCCAGCCACACACCCTTCACGTTGATGTCGAAGGTCAAATCCCAGACCTCTTCCGACGTCGTGATCGCATCGTCGTCGTCTTTGTGGCTGATGCCGGCATTGTTGAAGATTACGTTCAGCTTGCCGAACGCCTTCTCCGCTTGCGCAACCATGTTCTCGCAATCCGCCGCCTTCGACACATCGGCACGCACGTAGCTCGCACGCCCACCCGCCGCCTCGACCGCCGCCACGGTTTGTCCTCCCGCATCGTCGTTCACGTCGACAACCACCACAGCCGCACCTTCCTGCGCGAATAACATCGCCGTCTCACGGCCAATGCCGTTGCCCGCACCCGTAATCAGGGCGACCTTGTCTTTCAGTCTCATGATTGGTTCTCCTATCACCGTTCGACGATCATTGTCGACGATCATTGTCGACGATCGTTGTCGACGATCGTTGTCGACGACGGACAATCGACGACGGACAATCGACGACGGACTATCGACGACGGACAATCGACGACGGACAATCGACGACGGACAATCGACGACGGACTATCGACGACGGACAATCGACGACGGACAATCGACGACGGACTATCGACGACAGACGACGGTCCACCGTCTGCCGTCGTCAGATCCTCTCGAAATACCGCTTTCTCTCCCAGTCCGTCACCGCCGCATCAA
This sequence comes from Anaerolineae bacterium, assembly GCA_947476335.1. GTDB lineage: Bacteria > Chloroflexota > Anaerolineae > J036 > Brachytrichaceae > CANJQH01. The sequence continues at coordinate 10,372 of CANJQH010000085.1, forward strand.
ACTGCGACTGCTCCACGCGCGCCGCATGCGCGTAGTGTTCGACCACGTCGACGCCGAAGACCGTCGTGGCAAATCTGCTGCTCGCAAATGAATCGGTCGCCGCACCAAGCGTATATGGCACACGCGGCAGCGCACGCGCCTGATACACATCTCCCTGGAAAATTGCCGGCGGCTCCGTACACTGCTCAATCCCGTCCAGCCCCGACGCCAGCGCTGCGGCAAACGCAAGATACGGGTTGCAGTCCGCACCCGGAATGCGGCACTCAATGCGCAGGCTCGATCCCGCACCCACCACGCGATACCCAGCAGTGCGGTTGTCGTAACTCCACGCAATGCGCGTCGGCGCCCACGAGCCATCTTCGTAGCGCTTGTAGCTGTTGATCGTCGGCGCATAGAACGGCATCACGTCATGCGTGTGCGCCATCCATCCACCAAGGAACCAGCGAAATTCGTCCGAACCCAGCACCGGGCCGATGCGCTGCTCGCCAGCGAAGGCGTTGTGCCCATCCTTCCACAGGCTCAGATGAAGGTGACAGCTCGAGCCAGCCTGCGGTGGACTGAACGGTTTCGCCATGAACGTCACGCTCGCACCCTGCTGCTCCGCCACTTCCTTCAGACACTGCTTGTACACGACATGCCGGTCGGCCATCGTCAACACGTCGGCATAACGCACGTTTACTTCGTGCTGCCCCATGCCAAATTCGCCCTTGCTGTTTTCCACCGGCACGCCCGACGCCGCCAGCGCCCTGCGCACTGCGCCGGTGTATTTCTCTTCGCGCATGCCCTGCAGCATGTGGTAATCCTCGAGATACCACGCCGCCGGCTTCAAGCCGGCGTAGCCTTTCTCAGACGCGCTGCGATACGAATCCTCGAACAGGTAATACTCGAGTTCCGAAGCCGCCATCACCTCGTACCCCATGCTCTGTGCCCGCTCGATCTGCCGCTGCAGAATCGTGCGCGGCGCCACATGCACGAGCGAGTGCGTCTTTTCGCTGCTCACATCACACAACACCAGCGCACTGCGATCCAGCCACGCCGCAACCCGCAGCGTGCTCAAGTCCGGGATCATGTGAAAATCGCCGTAACCCAGCTCCCAGTTCGCAAAGCGAAAACCCGGCACCGGCGTCATTTCCATGTCGACGGCCAGCAGATAATCACAGCCGTGCGTGCCATGATCATGCACCGTCTCCAGAAAAAATTCTGCGTCGAAACGCTTGCCAATCAGCCGACCAATATGATCGGTCGCTGCCACCAGCACCGTGTCGATCTCACCAGCCTGCACGCACCGGCGCAATTCTTCAAGCGTGAGCATTCCGCGAACAGGGTTCGTCATAGAAAAAAGTCTATAGCCGACGACAGACCACACACGGCAGATACCTGATCGCCGTCCGTGGTCCGCCGTCGGCGGTCGTCAGATGCCCCACTCCAAATCGTAGTCGCCGATGTGCACGATGTCGCCCACTTTGACGCCACGCGCCTGCAGCGCCGCCGAAATGCCACTGCGCAGCAACATGCGCTGAAAAGAGAGGATCGAATCCTCCAGATCCCAGCGCGTCATCATCACGCGCTTCTCCAGCATCTTCGACGCAACGCGGTACCCACCGCCCACACGCGTGATCGTGAAGCTCAAGTCCGGCTCATCGTTCGCCAATATCGGCTCCACTTCCGCCGGCGGCAACGGCGGCAGCTCGTCCAGAATGCGCACCGCACTCGCCAGCACCTCGCGCACCTGCTCGTGCCCAGCTGACGAAATCGCCATGATCACGTCGTCCTTGCCCGCCGCACGCGCCGCCGCCGCCAGCTGCGGCCCATACAGCTCGAACGCCGCACGCGCATCCGGCAAGTCCATCTTCGTCAACGCCAGCACCTGTATTTTTTCGTCCAGGCCGTGACCGAATGCCGCCAGCTCCGCATTGACCGTCTCGTAATCCCCCACCGGATCTTCAGACATGCCATCAATCAGGTGGATCAACACGCGCGTACGCTCGATGTGCCGCAAAAATTCGTGGCCCAGTCCCACTCCAGCGCTCGCACCTTCAATCAAGCCAGGAATGTCCGCCAATACCACCGCGCGGTCCACCGCCAGCGGCGCCACACCCAGATTCGGCTGCAGCGTGGTAAACGGATAGTTCGCAATCTTCGGCTTCGCCGCCGTCAATACGGAGAGCAATGTGCTCTTCCCCGCATTCGGTTTGCCCACAATGCCGATGTCGGCGATCAGCTTCAACTCGAGCCGCAGCTTGCGCACCTCGCCCGGCGCACCGTTCTCGGCCATATACGGCGTCTGGTTCGTCGCCGACGCAAACATCGCGTTGCCACGCCCACCACGCCCGCCCGTCACCACCGCCAGCTCCTGACCCTCACTCATCAGGTCGCCGATCAGCATATTCGTTTCAACGTCGCGCACCAGCGTGCCCGGAGGCACCTGCACATAGCGAATCGGACCACTGCGTCCGGTCATGTCCTTGTTACCGCCGCGGCGGCCATCTTCAGCCACAAATTCGCGCTCGTATTGAAAATGATTCAGCGTATTCAGATGCGGATTGACGACCAGAATCACGTCGCCGCCGCGGCCGCCGTTGCCACCGTCCGGTCCGCCCTTCGGCACCATCGACTCACGACGGAAACTCATCATGCCGTCGCCACCTCGGCCGGCTTGTACTTGGATTGTGGCGATATCGTAAAACATTGAGGCGATATTGTACATTTCACATTTCGGCGTTTCGGCGTTTCGGCGTTTCGTATTGATTCGTATTGAAAAGAATGTAACTACTCAGGCCCAAATCAGTATTTCCCGCGAAACACACTATTCCCTCCCCCGAAGGGGGAGAGAATAGTGTGTTTCGCGTTGGAAAAATAGCTGGCCTGAGTAGTTAACGTGACTTGCTACCTTCGCTGGATTTTGGCCATTTCCGACGAGCGCCACGGCTCGCGCCGGCGTCGCCCGGGGCGACGCGCCTCCGGCGCTGTGCCCCGGGCTGGGATGCGGCCGCCTCTCTGAGGCTGTGGGCCGATTCCCCGCGGCGGACCGCGCC
>CANJQH010000086.1 GCA_947476335.1 Anaerolineae bacterium
CCATCGTTGGTAAATCCCTCGAAACGCGCTATCTCCCTCCCCCGAAGGGGGAGGGAGATAGCGCGTTTCGAGGATTCCAATCAGTGCCGATCGCCGGCGGTCGAAAGTTTGCCCCTTTTGGCGAATGCACTCGTACGCTTGATCGTGAACGTGCCTTATGCCACGTCATCCCATGATTTGCCGATGCCGACATCGGCGCGCAGGTGTACGGAGAGTGGGTATGCGTTTTCCATTTCGGAACGTACGAGTGTGCATACGTCGGAGATTTCGTGCGGTGGGCAATCAAACACGAGTTCGTCGTGCACTTGCAGCGTCATGCGCGCCTGGCGATCCTGGGTTTTCAGTGCATTGTGGATACGGATCATGGCGATCTTCATGATGTCAGCGGCGCTGCCCTGCACTGGATGGTTGATGGCCTCACGCTCAGCGCGGCGCTTCATCTGTTCGGGTGCGCCGTGTTGCAGCTCGGGGAAGTAGCGACGGCGGCCGAGCAGCGTTTCGACGTAGCCCTGTTCAGCTGCGATCTGCTTGGTATTCGCCAGCCAGTCGTGGACGCGTGGGAAGCGTTCGAAGTAGCGCTGGATGAATGCTTGTGCTTCGCCGAATGTCATGCCGGTGCCTGCTGCCAGCGCCTGCGGGCCCATGCCGTAGGCGATGCCGAAGTTGATGCGCTTGGCGTTGCTGCGCTGCATCGAAGTGACGTCTTTCAGCGGCGTGTCGTAGATCACCGCAGCTGTGGTGGCGTGAATGTCTTCGCCGCGCGCGAAGGCGTCTTTCATCGTCGGATCGTCGGCCATATGCGCAAGGATGCGCAGCTCAACCTGTGAGTAGTCGGCGCTGATGAGGCTCCAGCCGGCGCGTGGGATGAAGGCCTTGCGCACGCGGTGGCCCATTTCGCTTTTGTTCGGGATGTTCTGCAGATTCGGATTTGATGACGAGAGCCGGCCGGTGACGGCGCCGGCCTGATTGAAATCTGTGTGCAGGCGGCCGGTGGCCGGGTTGATCATGCGCGGCAGCGCTTCGACGTATGTGCCCTGCAGCTTGCTGAGTTCGCGGTGTTCGAGCAGCAGCGGTACGACGTCGTGTTTGTCACGCAGCTCGTCGAGTACTTCGGCCGAAGTGGATAGCGCACCGGTGGACGTGCGCGACTGCGCAGGCAGGCCGAGTTTGCCGAAGAGAACATCGCCAAGTTGTTTGGGCGAATTGATGTTGAACACGCTGCCGGCACTTTCGTAGATGTTCTTTTCAAGTTCGCGCAGACGTGCGGTAATTTCCGAAGACAGCTCACCGAGATATTTCACATCGAGCGCCACGCCGGCCATCTCCATGTCGGTGAGCACGTGAATGAGCGGCACTTCGACTTCATGAAAGAGTGCGGCCTGGCTGCGCTGCGCAAGCTTTGGTTCGAGCAGATGCCAGAGGCGCAGGGTGGCGTCGGCGTCGGCGGCGGCGTAGGCGGCGGCCTGCGCGATCGGCACTTCGCGCATGGTGATCTGCTTGCGGCCTTTGCCGATCAGTTCGGTGATTTCGGTCATCTGCCAGCCCAGATAATCGAATGCCATTTGTTTGAGGCCGAGCCCGCGTCCGCCCGGGTCGCACAGGAACTGCGCGAGCATGGTGTCGTAGACCGGCTTGTCGATTTGCACACCGAGCATGCGCAGCACTTCGAGATCGTATTTGGCGTTGTGTGCGACGAGCTGTGCACCAGGTCGCAGCAGCGCCTGCGCGATCGGTTCAAACTTCGGCGAAGTTGGATCGAGCTGCCAGGTTTCGGTGTCGAGCAGGGTGGGCATGGAGCCGGCGAGGGGGAGGTACCACGCTTCACCTTCGCGCACGGAGAACGAGAGGCCGACGGCTTCGCTGCGCAGCGGATCAGTGCCGGTGGTTTCCGTGTCGAACGCGATGAGTGCGGTGGTGTTGAGTTCGGTGAGCAGTGCTTTGAAATCCTCGTCGGAGGCGACGAGCCGCGAGGCGGTTCCGGCTGCGGCGCCGGCGATGACGCCGGCTGCGTGCTGTGCGGGCGGCGGGGTGGGGCGCGTTGCTGGTTCGTCGGCGCTGAAGAGGCTGCCCTGTTCCTCGAGGAGAGATTCGGCGGGTGCGGCGGTGGATGTGAGTACGGGCAGACGCGGCAGCAGGCTCTTGAAATTCAGCTCGCGGAAAAGAGCAACGATGCGTTGTGCATCGTAGTGCGCGGTGCAGGCGTCCCAGTTCACGTCGAGGGGCACATCAGTGCGAATGGTGACGAGCGTGCGGCTGAGGTAGGCGCTGTCGCGGCCGGCCTCGAGCGCGGCGCGCGCGCGCTTCTGCGTGATTTCGTCGAGGTGCGTGTAGATGCGGTCGAGCGTTTCGTGCTGCTGCAGCAACGCCTGTGCGCTCTTCTCACCGATGCCGCGAACGCCGGGCACGTTGTCGCTGGTGTCGCCGACGAGCGCTTTGTAATCGATGATCTGATCCGGGCGGATGCCATAGATTTCCTGCACTTTCGGTTCGTCGTACAGAATCGTGTCTTCAAAGCGCTGGCGGCTGGTGAGCACGTGCACGAGTGGGTTGACGAGCTGCAGCGCATCGCGGTCGCCGGTGACGATGACGACGTGCATACCCTGAGACGAAGCGCGGCGAGCGAGCGTGCCGATGACGTCATCCGCTTCGAAGCCGTCGGCGGTGAAGATGGGAATGTCGAATGTGCGCACAACGCTTTGGATGCGCGACATCTGCTGCACGAGTTCGTCAGGCATTTTTTCGCGGGTGCCTTTGTAGTCTGCAAAAAGGTCGTCGCGGAAAGTGCGGCCAACGTCGAAGGCGACGGCGAGGTAATCCGGCTTCTCGTCGCGCCAGACCTTCAGCAGCATGTTGGTGAAGGCGAAGACGGCGCCGGTCATTTCTTTTTCACCCTGCGCGTTTTCGATGGAGAGCGAGGTATTGACCATGGCGAAGTACGCGCGGTACGCAAGCGAGTGCCCGTCGATCAGGATGAGTTTCGGCGACATGACGACGATTGTAGATGGCTGAAGGATTGTAGATGGCTGGAGAAGGAGGCTGTTTTGGGGTTGGGGCGAGTTGCGTTTTCCCATACGAAGCGTGAGAAAAAGTAACTACTCAGGCCAGCCATGTTTCCAACGCGAAACACACTATTCTCTCCCCCTTCGGGGGAGAGAATAGTGTGTTTCGCGGGAAATACTGATTTGGGCGTGAGTAGTTACGAGAAAAATCAGAAGCCCAAATCTGTCCGCGAAGATGGATGCATTCGCTTATTTGTGCAGAGGTCGCGGATGTGTGCAATTTTTCGTAGACGTGAAGTTCGCGCATCTGCGATTCTTCGTAGCACGTTCGGCATAGCATATTTCGGTATGTCGCATTACAACCACAACTCGTCGTTCGGAAACCACAAGTCCGGCGGCCACAGCTACGGGACGTCGGGATGGCAGAATCCGTATCAGCCATCGTCGAACAATTTCGGCAATGACTGGCAGCAGCGGGCCCAGCAGCAGCGCGAACAGCAGATCGAGCAGCAGTTCCAGAAGATGGAGCAGCAGCGCCGCGAGAGCGCGGAGCGAGCGCGCATCCACAGCGGTCCGATTGCAAACAACAATCCGGTGCTGCCGGGATGGCAGGTTCCTCAGTCGCCGTTGTTGAACAACTGGGCAAGCGACTGGCAGCAGCGGGCCCAGCAGCAGCAGCTCGAGCAGCAGCACCGTGAGCTCGAAAACCAGCAGCGCCATATGAATTCTGAGCGGGCGTTCATGCGCAGCGTGATGATGTGGTTGTATATGCGGCGCAATGCGCAGCAGGGAGGTGCGGCGCCGGCAGTGGAGATGGGCGCTGGGACGAAGGTGTTTCTGCTGATCGTGCTGGGGATGGTGATCCTTAGCGCCATGATGGCCGCTCTGAGCTAAGTGAGTCGCCAAAAGTTCTGGCGGCAGATTCGCCTCCCCCGCTTTGCGGGGGAGGCGAATCTGCCGGACAAAACTTATGGACAGGAACTTAGAGGGCGTCAAGGCAGAACTGTGGGTTCGGCATGATCCCCCGATATCGGCGCCGCGCTGTTGGGGGGAACTTCACGAAATGGCGGCAGCTGTAACCCAGCCCGATGATTCGGGCTGGGGCTGCGCAATGGTGCGCGGTTCCAATTCACGTCAAACGCTGGATTATTTCACGCAGAGGAATATGTGGCGTCCTCTGCGCGAAACGAACTGCGGTTTATGCCAAACACCGCATGTGCTGCATGTTGCGGTGATTTGCGCACGGGCCTCACCACATGCGGCGCGGCGGCGCGTTGCGATCGAGGTACATGAAGTACGGATAGCCTTCGCCGATTTCGTAGAACGGGCGAAAGCGCAGGCGGGCGGGCGGGCCGTCGGGTGGCACCAGACGGAAGACCGTCGGCGGGTCGGCCTGCTGTGTATATGCGCCGTGCACGCCGCGCGGGCGGCCGCCTGGTTCGGGCTGCAGCCACGCGGCGAGTGCGGCGTCGTCGTTCGGCAGACGAATGGCTGTGTCGTGGTACGCGCCTTCGAGCACGAAGACCACTGGCCCGCGCATGAGCGCCACGCGGTCGGGCATGTGCGGATCGGCCGGGCACAAACGGAAGGGCAGTGGAATCTCGAGGTCGATGGAATCGCCATCGTTCCAGACGCGCTCGATCGTTGCCCAGCTTCCGGCTGCGGCCGGCGTCGATATCTTTTCCCCATTGACCAGCAGCACCGCATTCGACGACCATCCTGGCATGCGAAAGCGCAGCGCGAGCGCCGTCGGTGTGCTTGTCGAGAGGGTGAAGCGCATGTGGCCGTCGTCCGGGTACGCCGTCTCCTGCCGCACGGATACTGTGGCGTCGTTGTGTTGCCACGTCACGGTGGACGGCAGGTACAGGTTCACGAACAACCCGCGCGCGTCGTGGAAATAGACGAGGTTGTGATATTCGGCGACGTTCTGCAGATACGTGCCGGAGCAGCAGGTGAAGGTCTCCCAGTTGTAGACCTTCATGCCGCCGCCGACGCGGTAATCGCCGTAATAGAACGCGCGCCCGCCGTCGGCGATGGGCAGTGCGGCGCCGATGGCGTTGTAGAGCAGCTGCTCGATCCAGTCGCCGTGGTGTGCCTCGCCGGTGTACTGCAGCAGATAGCGCGCCAGCTTGAAGCCGGCCCATGAACAGCAGCTTACCTCGCACGTATCTGAGCGCGTATCCAGCGCGCGGCCGATGCCGATATCCGGCGCGACGAAGCGCTCATTCGGCCCGTAGCCGCCGGTGGCGAACATCTGATGACGGCGCACATAGGACGCGGCGTTCTGCGCCATGCGCAGGTATTGCGGCTCGCCGAGGACGGCGTAGGCCATCACGGCGCTGCTGAAAGTATTCACGTGGCTGTAGGCGTGCACGCCTTGTGCGTGTGGTGGCGAATCCCCGTCGGCGAAGCGATTCCAGTATTCGGGGTACAGCCATTGCAGTGCGTATGTTCGATACGACTCTGCACCGGTGAGCACGTGCGCGCGGAAGAGATGTTCCGAAAGCGTGTACCACTCGAGCGGCGCGCCCTGATATTCGCTGGTGCTTTCCGGATCGGCGACGCGATTGCTGCGATCGAATGTGCGCATCGCGTGTGCAACGACGCGCTCGAGGACGGGCAGCGCCTGCGTATGGCCGGCATATTGTGCGAGATCAACCAGGCCGCCGACGAGTTTGTCGAACGTGTAGTGCGACATGCGCGCGCCGCTGTTGGTCGCGTCGTCCGCAGGTGCGTTGGACGACGACGCACCGTTGTCTGACTCGAGGGTGGCGGCCCAGCCTTCGAAGAGGGTGATCGCCTTACTGCGCAGAGCGTCGTCGTTGAGCGCGCGAGAGAGGCGCGTCATGCCGCTGAGCCACTGACCGAACACCATGCTGCTGTCTTCGTTGCACCATCCGCCGAGCGGCGCGCCGGGCGCCGGCAGGCCGGCGGCCTTGCGGAAGCCATGCAGAATGTCGTCGTTGGGCAAGTGCAGGTAGAAATCGCGAGCGGCCGCCATCTGGCGCTGCCAATGGCTGGGGGCGAGCTGCACGCCGTGGTAGTCAAACGGCTGCGCGAACAGTGTGGGCTGGGACATCGGCGCGAGTATAGCGAGGTCGGGGATACGCTGGGGGCATCGAGCGCATTTACTGTTGAGCGAGTGGTGCGAAGACATGTACGCCCTGATGCGCGCCTTCGATCTGTTTGTGCACAGCGCGGTACAGCCGGATCCGCTGCCCACTGTGTGCATTTATGCTCTGGCCGTCGGCTGCCCAAGCATCGGCTACGACACTGGCGGCGTCGGCGAAATCATCCTCGACCGTGAATATGGTGAATACGGGTAACTACTCAGGCCAGCTATTTTTCCAACGCGAAACACACTATTGTCTCCCCCGAAGGGGGAGAGAATAGTGTGTTTCGCGGGAAATACTGATTTGGGCCTGAGTAGTTACGAATACGGTGAATTGGCACCGGTGGATGATGTAGAAGTGCTGGCTGCAGCCACGGAGCGCATGAATTCGAATCCACAGCTTCGGCGCACATATGCGGAAAATGCACAGCGTTACTTTTTTGAACGATTCCCGTACGCCGGGTTTGTAAAAACGTGCGCACGATTTTCGAAAAAAAGAAGGTCGCGAATTGCGTTAGCGCTCCCCTGAAGATGCTGAAAAACTGAGGCTTTGAGAATCTGAAATAGCCCCGTGCTGACGCTATTCAAGGAAATAAATACATCAGCGACGTACAGCCCGGCGTCATACAATTTGTCGCATGCTCACCCTTTCCGTTTCTACCTGGAGCCTGCATCGCACCCTCGGGAAGCCCGCTATGTTTGGGCCGGCGGATGCGCCGATCGACGAGCCGAACTCCGACGCGGCGCGTGCGCTGCTCGAGCTGCCGGCGCAGCTGGCCGCGTTCGGCATTCGCACGCTCGAGCTGTGCCACTTTCATGTGCGCAGCACGGATGCGGCGTATCTCGCCGCGCTGAAGCAGTCGCTGGCCGATGCCGGCGTGGCATTGCACTGTCTGCTCATCGACGCTGGCGACCTGACGCATGCGGAGCACGCTGTGCGTGATGAGGCGTGGATCGCCGGATGGATCAATGTGGCGGCGGCGCTTGGTGCGAGGACCGTGCGCGTGATCGCCGGCATGGCCGAGCCTTCCGACGCGGCGCTGGCGCAGTCAGCGGCGGCGTTGTCGCGATTGGCCGCATCTGCCGCCGGGCGTGGTGTGCGTGTGGTGACTGAAAATTTTTACGCTACGGCTGGCACGCCGGCCGCTGTGCGCGCGCTGCTGGCGCAGGGCGACATTGGCTTCAAGCTCGACTTTGGAAACTGGCGCGGTCCGGGCAAATATGAACTGCTGGCGGAAATTGCATCACTCGCGGAGAGCGTGCACGCCAAGGCCAGTTTCACCGGCCCGTATCAGCCGGCCGCTGACGATTACACGCGCTGTCTGCAGATGATGCGCGACGTGAACTTTTCCGGGCCGTGCACGCTGATCTACGACGACGCCTCTGGCCCGGACGAATTTCGCGGGCTTGCGGCGGAGCGTCAGCTGGCGGTGGCGGTTCTGTAGTGGATAGTGATCGTGTGCGCTGTCACTATCACTATCCACTATCACTATCCACTATCTTCCACTACTCGAACATTTCCTCCGGCATGCGCCCTTCCCACTGATGGTGCGGCTGTAGGCCGAGGAAATGTGCCAGCGTCGGTGCGGTGTCGAGCAGGCTGACCGCGCGCTGGATGGTGTAGCCGGCCTTGACGCCGGGCGCACGCACCATCCATGGGATGGTCATGTCCTCGGGCATTTCCGTGCCGTGGCCGCGATCGTGGCCGCCGTGGTCGGCTTGAATGACGACGGCGGCGTCGTCTGGCAGCGCGTTCAGCACGATGCCGAGCTGTGTATCGACGTGTTCGATTTGTTTGATGTACTCGTCGCTCATCCAGCCGAACACATGTCCCCATGTGTCGACGGTGCCCAGATATATGAAAGCGAAGTTGGGCTTGTGCACCGGGATCATGCGTGCGGCTTCAGATGCGACGATGTCATCGCCGTCCTGGTAGTACGACGTGTTCTTGTAGAACGACAGCGTCAGCGCTTCGGGCATGTTGATGTTGCGCAGCGGCTCCCAGTTGTGGAAGGCGGCGGTTGTTTTACCGGCGGCGGCGGCGACGTCGATCAGGCCCGGCAGCGGGCGCGCCATCGGCGTCCACACGTTCGAAGTGATGCCATGGCGCGTCGGCGGCACGCTGTGAAAGATCGACGTGTGGCACGGCAGCGTGATCGATGGCATGACGCTGCGGGCGTTCATGGTGCTGGACCCGGCGGCGATGAACGACTTTAGGTTCGGGCAGTTCGCAATGGTGATCGCGTCCGGCCGCAGGCCGTCGATCATGATGAAGTAGGTTGAGTGCATTTGAATTTTTGTGAAAATGAGTAGGGAATCAGAGTAGAGAGTCAGAGTAAAAGTAAAAGGCTTACTCTGACTCTCTATTTCAACTGCTCCTTACAAAACATGGCACGCTTCTGCTGCAAAGTGCACGGCAACGGTTTCGCCGATCTGTGGTACGCGCAGAGCGGGGTTGTTCAGAATGTCGGCAGCGAGCGTATGGCCGTCGGCGCGCACGAGCAGGCGCACCACCGAGCCGAGGAACATCACCTGCGCGACGATGCCGCGGAAGGTGTTGCGTTCGTCCGCGCCTTCGCCCAGCATGATGATCTCGGGGCGCAGGTGCACGGTGACCGAGTCGCCGGTGCTGCGGTGGGTCAGTGTGGTGCCGAAGCGCACAGTTTGTCCGCCGGGCAGATTTAATGCGTCGCGCGATTCCGTGAGCGCGCCGGTGAGTGTGCTCTGTGTGCCGACGAATGATGCGACGAAGGCAGTGCGCGGATGGTTATAGATTTCCGCTGGTGGGCCGATCTGCTCGATGCGGCCTGCGTTCATCACGACCATACGATCGGAAAGTGCGAGTGCTTCTTCCTGATCGTGCGTGACGTAGATCGTCGTGATTTTCAGCTCGAGCTGGATGCGGCGAATTTCGTTGCGCAGCTCGTCGCGGATTTTTGCGTCGAGCGCCGAGAGCGGCTCGTCGAGCAGCAATACGCGCGGCTGAATGGCCAGCGCACGTGCAAGCGCCACGCGCTGCTGTTGCCCGCCGGAGAGCTGGTGTGGATAACGATCGGCTTGTATGCTGAGCTGGACCAGATCGAGCATTTCGTCGACGCGCTTACGCGCATCCGGCTTGGGCATGCGCATCAGGTCGAGGCCGAAGGCGACGTTGTCGCGCACGCTCAGGTGTGGGAAGAGTGCGTACGACTGAAACACCATGCCGACGCGGCGCTTGTTGGCCGGCATGTGTGTGATGTCTTCGCCGTCGATGGTGATGCGCCCGGTATCGGGCATTTCGAAGCCGGCGATCATGCGCATGGTCGTCGTCTTGCCACAGCCGCTGGGGCCGAGGAAGCTGACGAATTCGCCTGCGGCGACGTCTAGGCTGAAGTGCTCCACGGCGACGGTGGAGCCGAAACTCTTGCGGAGGTCGGTGAGTTGCAGGTAAGCCATGAGGTTTTAACGGATGCTGGCACTGGGCTGGCTGGTTCCGCGCGCGATGCGCTGGATCAGCAGGACAAGCCCCCAGGTGAGCAGGTAGCTGATGATGGTGAGCGCCGCCGGCTCATAAATTTTGTTGCGGCCCATCGCGGCGAGATAGGAACCGAAGGAGCGTTCGTCTGGGAAGAGAAAATTCACGAGCGCGTATTCGCCGATGGCTACGGCAAATGTAATGAGCGAAGCGCTGATGACGGCGACGCGCAGGTTTGGCAGAATGACGCGCCAGATCACCGTGGCCCAGTTTGCACCAAGGCTGCGGGCGGCGTCGGTCAGCGTGCGAATGTCGATGGCGCGCAGGCCGGCGTCAATGGAGCGGAAGGTGTACGGCAGCACGAAGACGGTGTAACCGCCGACGAGCATCAGCATGGTGCCGGCCTCGGTGTTCGTCAGCGCGAATGGCGGCGCCGAATACGTGCGCAGCAGGCCGAGCGTCAGCACGATGCCGGGAATGGCGAAAGGCAGCACCGAGATGAACTCGAGCACTGGTTTCAATCTTGGCAGCCGCAGGTGCACCCAGTACGTTGTCGGCACGATGACGAGCGTGCTGAATGCGATGGTGAGCACGCCGGCGAGCACAGAGAATGCCAGCGACGAATAGAAGCGCGGCATTTTAAGTGTGACGCCGCGCGTCGTCTGGCGCAGCTCGACGGATCCCTCAGGGATGGCGAGCACCTTGCTGTATGCGTCGAAGCTCAGTGTGTTGCGGCGCATGCGCAGCGAATAATCGAACTGGGTGATCAGCGGCACGGTGAGGTATGCCACGCAGAGCGCAAGAATGGCCCATGAGATGAAGCGGGAGACGGGGGAAGTTCGAGTGTTCATCGCAGCCACCTTGCCGTGCGCTGCTGCAGCAGCACGTAAAGAAAGACCGATACGCCCAGCACCACCATCATGCCGAGGGAAATCGCGTAGCTCAGATTTGGGTTATACATCACGTCGCCGCGAATTTGCACGCTGATGATGCGTGTGATGACGTCGACTTTGCTGCCGGTCAATGCTTCGGCGGTGGCGTAGGCGGCGAAGGCGTTGCCGAAGAGCAATACGGTCGCACCGAGGAATGACGGGAGCAGGATGGGCAGACCGACGCGGCGCCAGAAATCGAACGTGGTGCCGCCGAGATTTTCCGCGGCTTCGCGCCATTCGCGCTTGAGGCCGTCGAAGGCCGGCGCCATGATCAGCACCATCAGCGGGAACTGGAAATAAATGTAGGTGACGATGAGGCCGGTCAGTGAATAGATGCTAAAGCCGTTGGCGTAGAGGTCAAGGCCGAGGGTCTTCAGAAATTTCGGCATCACACCGGTGCGGCCGAGCAGCGTAATGAACGCGAACGCCAGCGGAATGCCGCCTGCATTTGAGGCGACGCTGGAGAACGTGATCACCGCCGAGCGCACCGAGCGCGGCAGTCCGCCCCAGGTGATCGCGTAGGCCAGCAGCGTGCCGACCAGTGCCCCGACCAGTGCAGTGACGACGCTGAGCTGAATGCTGACGCTGTAGGCGGCCAGGATTTTCTCCTGGAAGACGTCGCGCAGGTTGACGAGCGTGAGCGCGCCGCTCGCATCGCGGAAGCTGCCCGACAAAATCGTCCATGCCGGCAGGAACATGAATGCCAGTGCAAAGAGGAAGAATGGTGCCGTGCCAAGCCAGGCCCAGTTTGTGCGGCGCACGGAAAGCGGGATGGTTCTCTGCATAAAAATGGGCGGGCCACGTCTTTCGCCGGGCCGTGATACGAATTTCCCCTGCACGAGGGCAGGGGAAATTGATGTGCCGCCGCAAGCTGCGGCGCCTGATTCTTTTCGAATCGCAGCGACGAATTCGTCTGCATACCCGCAGGTGTGAGGCGAATTCGTCGCTGTGAAGATTCGAATTGACGCAGTGCTATTTGAGTTCGCGGAACTTGATGTTGGTGACCGTGTCCCACTTGTCGCCGAGCAGCGCCTTGTGAGCCTTGAGCTGATCAAGCGTCGGGAATACAGCACTGGCGTAGAGCGAGTCTGCGGGCAGCTTCTCGGCGAGTTCGGCCGGGATGAGCTTGCGGGCTGACAGGTCGTTGTAACGCGCCGGGTGGCAGTAGCCCTTGATGAAGATCAGCTGACCAGCATCCGAGTAGACGTGCTCCATCCACAGCTTGGCTGCGTTCGGATGCGGCGCGTAGGCGCTGATCTGGGTGACGTAGTGGCCGCCGAGCTGGGCCGACTTCGGAATCACCACTTCGATCTTCGGGTTGCCGTTGGCGGCGTCGCGCGCGGCCAAGGCGTTGTAGTCCCAATCGAAGACGATCGGGGTTTCACCCTTGCCGAAGGTCTGCTTGTTCCATGAGGGGATGAAGTTGCCCACCTCGTTCAGCTTCGAGAAGAATTCGAGGCCCTTGTTGCTGTCATCGGCGCTGCCGCCGTTGCCCAGCGCGGCGTTCAGCACGGCCTGCGCCTGTGAGTTGCCGATGCGCGGGTCGCTGATCGAAACCATGCCCTTGTACTCGGGCTTGAGCAGGTCGGCGAAGTCGGTCGGGACGGTTGGAACTGCATCGACGTTGACCATCATGGCCATCACGCCGAAGTAGTTGCCGGTGCGGTAACCATCGGCATCCTTGAGGTTGGCCGGGATGCTGTCCCAGGTCGAGACCTTGTAAGGAACGACGAGCTTCTCTTCCACAGCCTGGAAACCGAAGGCCGGGCCGACGTCGATGACGTCCGGCGCCTGCGGGCCCTTGTTGTCCTTGTTGGCTTTGACGGCTTCAAGTTCTTCAGCGGAACCGGCATCCGGGTTGATCTCGTTGACCTTGATGCCGTACTGTTCGCTGAAGGAAGTGATCATTTCGCCGTAGTTGCACCAGTCGTGCGGCAGCGCCATGACGTTCAGCTCGCCTTCCTTCTTGGCGGCTTCGATCAGGTCGGCCGGAATGGTTCCAGCTGGAGCGTCAACGGCTGGAGCTTCGGTAGCCTTCGGGGCTTCGGTAGCAACTGGCGCGGCAGTTGCCTTCGGCGCAGCAGCAGGCGCACCACATGCGGCCAGCACGACTGCGGCCAGCGTTGACAGAATCAGGATGCGGGTGGGAAGTTTGTATGAAGTCATTCAATCTCCTAATGGTTTCGAACCTGTGTTCGAACGGCCATACTCTATTTCTCGAATGTTAAGAATCGTCAGTAAAAAAATTAACGGTTGGTTGCACTTTGCCAAGGTGCGTGGCCGCGTTTTTGCCCGTTGGTTCAACCGTCGCCCGGAAAGTATGAGAGCCTTGTTAATGAACGCGCGTAGTCTACTACGGTGCAGGATGTGTTTTTTTACGAAAAATATGAGCTTGGATCTGAGTGGTTAACATGGCTTGCCACCCACCATATTTTTCCGTTGACTTCCCAAACCGCATCATCTGTAACTGTTCAGCGATTCAGCTTTCCAACGTGAAACACGCGCATGTTTCGCGGGAAATACTGATTTGGGCCTGAGTAGTTAACGTGACTTGCTACCTTATAGATTTCAGAAATGAAATTGACGCATACTAGGGGGATGGGCAAGCCACGACAATTCAAGTTGAAGCGGGAAGAGATTGAGGAA